>JBGPOZ010000105.1:0-15434 GCA_041488295.1 Allostellaceae bacterium | reverse complement strand
GTGCGGGCGACCGCTGTCGGTGGGGACGGCGACCGGCTCGGGATCGCCCGACAGCAGCACGATCCGATCGGTCTCGATCAGCGCGTTGAGCGCGAAGGCACTTCCGGTTTGCCGCTGGCAATCGCGGCAGTGGCAGCAATGCACGAACATCGGCGCGGACGTCAGCCGATAGCGCACGGCCCCACAGGCGCACCCGCCTTCGAGATTGTTGGTCATTCGGTCCCTCCGCTGAAGCGCAACCCAGCTCAACCCAAGCGAACGCCCAGAATGTCCGCGAATGAATAGGGACAGCCGCGCGGCAGGTCGGCGGCGCGGTCGAACTCGCCGCTTCCTTCGAGATCGGTCGCGGCGAGAGTCCGCGCTTCGGCATAAAGCGTCGGAAGATGACCCATCGCATCATCCTGGAGCGAGGCCGTTATCTTCTCGTTCAGCTCGCTGCGTGCATCGGCGATCGCAAGTTCCCATAAGGAACGCGCCGACACCGCCGTCGAGTGGCTGAGCTTCAATTTATGCTCGATGACCCTTCGAACCGAGCGGCGAACTGCGTCACGTTCGGCTCTGGCAATCCGTTCGAGTTCCCCCGCAAGGTTCGTACAGTCGATTTCGTTACCTGCCGTGCCGGTTCGCGCGAGATGACGCAGCCGCGTTGCCTGATCGAGCGCCCACGCGTAGTAGTCGGCCTCGTAAGGATCGGGCTTCGGTCCTGGGTCCTTGGGGAACCCGAAGATGTCCGTCGTCATCGGAAAATTCCAGGTGAAGCACCTTTCAGAAGCTTTGCCATCCCGCCGAAGCGCGACCCGTCCTCAGTTCTTCGCCTTGTCGACGAGCCTGTTGGCGGCGATCCACGGCATCATCGCGCGCAGCTTCTCGCCCACTTTCTCGATGTCGTGCTCGCCCGCGCGGCGACGCATTGCCTTGAAACTCGCCTGCCCCGCCGCATTCTCGAGCACCCAGTCGCGCGCAAAGCGTCCCGATTGGATGTCGTCGAGGATGCGCTTCATCTCGGCCTTGACTCTGTCGTTGATGAGGCGGGGACCGCGCGTGTAGTCGCCGTATTCGGCGGTGTTGGAGATCGAGTACCGCATGTTGGCAAGACCTCCCTCATAGATGAGGTCGACGATGAGCTTCACCTCGTGGAGGCACTCGAAATACGCCATCTCCTTGGCGTAGCCGGCCTCGACCAGGGTCTCGTATCCCGCCATGATGAGCGAGCAGAGACCGCCGCAGAGGACCGATTGCTCGCCGAAGAGATCGGTCTCGCATTCCTCCTTGAAGCTCGTCTCGATGACGCCGGCGCGCCCGCCGCCGATCGCCGAGGCGTAGGAAAGCGCGATCTCGAGGGCGTTGCCCGACGGATTCTGGTCGACCGCGACGAGGCACGGAACGCCGCCGCCGCGCAGATATTCCGAGCGCACGGTGTGGCCCGGACCCTTGGGCGCGATCATGAAGACGTCCATGTCGGGCCGCGCCTCGACCAGCTTGAAATGGATGTTGAGGCCGTGCGCGAAGGCGATCGCCGCGCCCTGGCGCATGTTCGGCTTCAGATCGTCGTTGTAGAGCTTCGCCTGGAGCTCGTCGGGCGTCAGCACCATCACGATGTCGGCCCATTTCGCCGCTTCGGCGGGCGTCATCACCTTGAACTTGGCGCCTTCCGCCTTCACCGCCGAGCCCGAGCCGGGGCGCAGGCCGATGACGATGTCCTTGACGCCGCTGTCGCGCAGATTCATGGCATGGGCGTGGCCCTGGCTGCCATAGCCGATGACGGCGACCTTCTTCGCCTTGACCAGGTTCACATCGGCGTCGCGATCGTAATAGACACGCATGGCTTGGGCGCTCCCTTTCCAGACTTACCAGACCAGACTTACCGGAATCGAATCAGAACGTGCCGGGACCGCGCGAGATCGCGACGATGCCGGTCCGCGACACGTCGGCGAGCCCCAGCGGCTCCATGAGGTTGATGAAGGCGTTCAGCTTCTCGGTCGAGCCGGTGAGCTCGAAGACGAAACTCTCGGTCGTCGCATCGATCACCTTGGCGCGGAAGATATCGGCAAGGCGCAGCGTCTCGATCCGCTTGTCGCCGGTCCCGGTCATCTTGATGAGCGCCAGCTCGCGCTCGACATGCGGGCCTTCCTCGGTGAGGTCGTGAACGCGGTGGACGGGCACGATGCGCGAGAGCTGCGCCTTGATCTGCTCGATGATCATCGGCGTCCCGGTCGTCACGACGGTAATGCGCGAGCGGTTGTTGGTACGGTCGGTCTCGGCGACGGTCAGGCTCTCGATATTGTAGCCGCGCCCGGAAAAGAGGCCGATGACGCGCGCCAGCACGCCCGGCTCGTTGTCGACGAGCACGGCGATCGTGTGGCGTTCGATGGGGTCGCTCACGGAACCTCTCTCACGACACCGTCGTCACACCAGCACCATGCCCTCTTCCGAGACCGGCTTCTGCGTCTCGTCCTTGGGCCCGAGCAACATCTCGTTATGCGCCGCGCCGGAGGGGATCATCGGGAAGCAATTCTCGAGCTTGTCGACGCGGATATCGGCGATGACCGGCCTATCGACCGCGAGCATCTCGGCGATGACGTCGTCGACCTCGGAGACCTTGCTGGCTCTGAGGCCGACCGCGCCGAAGGCCTCGGCGAGCTTGACGAAATCGGGCAGCGCCGCCGAGTAGCTCTCGGAATAGCGGCCGCCATGCAGCAGCTCCTGCCACTGCCGCACCATGCCCATATACTCGTTGTTGAGGATGAAGACCTTGACCGGCAGCCGATACTGGCAGAGCGTCGACATCTCTTGAATGTTCATCAGGATGGACGCCTCGCCGGCGATGTCGATGACGAGCGCGTCCGGATGGGCGATCTGGACGCCCATGGCGGCAGGCAGGCCGTAGCCCATCGTGCCGAGACCGCCCGAGGTCATCCAGCGGTGCGGCTCTTCGAACTTGAAGAATTGCGCCGCCCACATCTGATGCTGACCCACTTCGGTCGTGATGTAGACGTCGCGCGCGCGCGTTGCCTTGTAGAGCTGCTCGATCGCGTATTGCGGCT
This sequence comes from Allostellaceae bacterium, assembly GCA_041488295.1. Taxonomy (GTDB): domain Bacteria; phylum Pseudomonadota; class Alphaproteobacteria; order ATCC43930; family CGMCC-115725; genus URHD0088. The sequence continues at coordinate 12,390 of JBGPOZ010000105.1, read as the reverse complement.
TGATCACGTCCTTGGCCTGGACGTACCGCAGGCAATCGCGCTTGCGCCAGATCTCGATCTGCGCCCACCACGATTTGAGCGCGGCGCGGTCGGGCTTCGCCTTCTTCGCCTTCCAGCCGGCGAGGAGCGCCTCGAGCACGATGCCGGCATCGCCGACGACCGGGACATCGACTCGGACATTCTTGTTGATCGAGGAGGGATCGATGTCGATGTGGATCTTCTTCGAGCCCGGCGAGAAGGCCGAGAGCTTGCCCGTCACCCGATCGTCGAAGCGCGATCCGACCGCGATCATCAGATCGCAATCGTGCATCGCATTGTTCGCCTCGAACGTCCCATGCATGCCGAGCATGCCGAGGAAATGCGGATCGCTCGCCGGGAAGGCGCCAAGGCCCATCAAGGTCAGGGTGCACGGATAATCGGCGAGGCGGACGAGTTCGGCAAAGCGCGCGCAGGCCGCGCTCCCGGCATTGATGAGGCCGCCGCCGCCATAGAAGACCGGCCGCTTCGCGGTCGTCAGCAGGTCGAGCGCCTCCTCGATGCGCGCGGGGTCGGGCGTGGTCTGCGGCCGGTAGCTCTTGCGCTTGACGCTTTCGGGACCGGTGTAGTCGCCGGTAGCGAACAGCACGTCCTTCGGCAAATCGACGACGACGGGACCCGGCCGGCCGGTGCGCGCGACGTAGAACGCCTCGTGCAGGACGCGCGGCAAATCGGCGACGCTCTTGACGAGGTAATTGTGCTTGGTGCAGGGGCGCGTGATCCCCGTGGTATCCGCCTCCTGAAAAGCGTCGTTGCCGATGAGATGCGTCGGCACCTGCCCGGTGAGGCAGACGATCGGGATCGAATCCATGAGCGCATCGGTGAGGCCGGTGACGGCATTGGTCGCACCCGGCCCGCTCGTCACCAGCACGACGCCGACCTTGCCGGTCGTCCGCGCATAGCCTTCGGCGGCATGCACCGCCGCCTGCTCGTGCCGGACGAGGATGTGGCGCACCGCGTTCTGCTTGAAGAGCGCATCGTAGATCGGCAATACGGCGCCGCCCGGATAGCCGAAGATGACATCAACGCCCTGATCGCTCAGCGCCCTGATGACCATTTCCGCTCCAGCGAGCCGCTCGCTCGACATCACCTGTTCCCCCGGTGGAAATCCACGCCGCATCTGGTGGAAAACGCTCGTTTTCCGCCAATCCGGCGCGGGGCCGCCACCGTAAAGGCAGGCTATTTCGAGGTCAACAAAAACTCGCGAATAAATGCAAAGATTTTCGGTGAAATACTTTCCGAAAATTGCGCAGAGACCGTCATGGCGTCGGCCATCTGATGGCGAAACCAAGTCATTTGGCGCTTGGCGTAACGCCGCGTCGCCTGTTGTCCAAGGCGGATCGCCTCGTCGAGCGCCATCTCGCCGGCGAGATGGCGCGCCAGCTCCGGGACGCCGACCGCCTTCATCGCCGGCAGGCCCGGGTCCAGCCGGCGCGCCAGCAAGCTGCGCACCTCGTCTACGGCGCCGGCTGCGATCATGGCGGAAAACCGCGCATCGCAAGCGGCATAGAGCACGTCGCGCGGCGACAGGAGGACGATCGTCGCGACGCGGGCATGACGCGGCGCCACCGCCTGCTCACTTTGCCATGCACCGATCGCCCGGCCGGTCGTCTGGAACACCTCGTAAGCGCGCAGGAGCCGCTGCGTATCGCCTGCCGCGAGGCGCGCCGAGCCCTCGGGATCGCGCGCGGCAAGGGCGGCGCGAAACCCCGCCCCGCCGAGCACCTTGTGCAAGCGCCGCGCCTCGATGCGGATCTCTTGCGGGATCGGCGGAATGTCGGCGAGGCCCGACACGAGAGCGCGGAAATAAAGGCCGGTGCCGCCGACGAGGATCGGCACGCGGCCCGCCCGCACGGCGCTGGCGATCTCGGCTTCGGCCATCCCCGCCCAGCGCGCCGCCGAGCACGGATCGGCAGCATCGAGCGTGCCGAACAGGCGATGCGGCACCCGCGCCTCCTCCGCCGGACCCGGCCGCGCGGTCAGGATCCGCAGGTCGCGATAGATCTGCATGCTGTCGGCGTTGATGACTGTGCCGCCGAATTCTTCGGCCAGCGCGACGGCAAGGGCGGATTTGCCGCTCGCCGTCGGGCCGCCGATGAGGAGAAGCGGCGGGTCGGATGGCATCGCTCGGATCATGCCGGCACAGGCTAGCACGCGCGCCTTGCCTTTCGCCGCGCCCTCGCTGATAACGCCGCGGTGCCGGACGGTGTCCTCACCCTCATCGCCGCCGATCCTGCGCGCGGCCAGCTCGATGCGGTCGTCGCCGCGTTACTGGCGATGCTCGAAAAAAGCGTCGGCAATCCCGGCGTGCCGGAGTGGCTGGCGCCAGGGATTGCTTGCGACATTGCCTTCTCGGGTCTCTCGATCGACCGTGCATATCTCGAGGCAAGGAAGATTCTCGCCGCCTTCCCCGCCGTTGCGGCGGACCTCGTCGTCCAGCCCGCCGACGGGCGGCGCAAGCGCCTGCTCGTCGCCGACATGGAATCGACCATCATCGAGAACGAGATGCTCGACGAGCTCGCCGAACTCCTCGGCTTGCGCGCGGCGGTCGCAGAGATCACGCGACAGGCGATGAATGGCGAAATCGACTTTGTTGCGGCGCTCGAAGCGCGCGTCGCTCTTCTCGAGGATATGCCGGCGGAGCGGCTTGACGAGGCGGCGGCGCGCATCCGCATCACGCCGGGCGCGGCGACGCTCGTCGCAACGATGCGGCGGCACGGCGCTTATGCGGCGCTCGTCTCCGGTGGGTTCACGGTTTTCACTGCGCGGGTCCGCGGAGCGCTCGGCTTCGATTGCGACATCGCCAATGTGCTGACCCTGGTTGAGGGCCGCCTTGTCGGCACGGTGCGCCCGCCGATCGTCACGCGCGAGACGAAACTCGCGACGCTGCGGCGCCTCGCTGCTGAGCGCGGGGTGCCGCTATCGGCAACGCTCGCCGTCGGCGACGGTGCCAACGACATTCCGATGCTCGAGGCGGCGGGGCTCGGCATCGCCTTCCATGCCAAACCCGCGGTGACGCACCAGATTCGCGCTCGGATCGACCACGGCGATCTCACCGCCCTGCTCTACGCGCAAGGCTACCGCGCCGAAGACATCGATTGGCGCTGAGGCGTAGCCTCCGCCGAACTAAAAAGGCCCGCCTCGGAAGAGGCGGGCCTCAAAAGTGCGGCAAAATGCCGCAGTTACTATTCCGTGACGACGATCGTGCCGGACATGTCCTCGTGGCCATCGCCGCAGAAATTGTCGCAGTGGAACCCGTACCGCCCGGCCTTTTCCGGCACGATGCGCACACGCGCCGTCTGGTCGGGCAGGATGTCCGCGTGCAGCTTGAGCTCAGGAATGACGAAGCCATGCGTACGGTCGAGCGAGGTGAGTTCGAGAACGACCGGCTCGCCCTTCTTGAGCGTGACTGTTTCCGGCGTGAACTCGAACTTCATGGCCGTCATCGAGACGACCTTGTCGCCGTCACTGCGGGCCGTTACGGCGGTCAGGACGAGCCCGGCCGCCAGCATGGCCCCACCGCTCCAAAGGAGCGGCCTCTCGATCCTTGAAGAGATCATGCCGAGGCCTTGTTCACCGGGATCTCGAGGATCTTGTAATCGGCCTTCTTGACCTCCGCGGTGACCTCGCGCCAGCCGAGGCCCTTGAACGGAGCGTTGGGATCCCAGGCGACCGGCGTGCGCTTGTCCTGCGAGCCCGGTGCCGGCAGGGGGAAGACCAGCGATTTCGCCGAATGATGCGCGATATGGCCGGTCATATGGTGGTTTTCCTGATGGATATGGCCGTAAAACACGGTGTCATATTCATGTGCCATCAGGAGGTCGACGGCCTTCGCTCCGTCCTTGGTCGCCCAATCCCATTGAGGGGCAAGGTCGAACAGCGGACGGTGGGTGAAGACGACGATGCGCGTTTCCTTCTTCTGCTTCTTCAGATCGCCGGCAAGCCATTGCAGTTGCTCGTCGCCGATCGCAGCGGTCGGGTCGGAAACATTGTCGAGCACGATGAAATGCACGCCTTTGTGGTCGAAGGCGTAGTGCGTCTCCGGGTGCAAGATCTCCTTGAAGGCCGCGCTCTTGTCGAGCGCGCCGTCATGCTCGCCGGGCATCAGATAGATCTTCTGGGTCTTGAGACCCTTGATCATTTCCTTGACCTCGGTCATCCGCTTCTTGCGCTCGGCGACATCGTCGGTCGTGTGCGTCAGATCGCCGGTGAAGACGATGAAATCGGGCTGCGTCGGCAGCTCGTTGACCGCCTTGATCGCCATCGGCAACGTGTTCGCCGCCTCGGGGTTGGGCGGACCTTTGAAGCCCCAATGCGTATCGGACAGTTGAACGAAGAAGAAATCCTTGTCGGCGGTTGCCGCGTTGGCCGAGCCGGCGGTCAGCTGGTTGCCGAGGCCTGAGGCAAACACCACGCCGCCAAGCCCGATCAGCTTGGCAAACTCCCTGCGGTCGAATCGAGTTGTCATGCGAGAACTCCCTGTCTCGGGGGGTGTTGGGAACGGACGCCAAGCAAGACCGCCAGCCGCTCCCGTTTATTCCATTCTTCGCCCCCCCGGGCAGGTCGGGAATAATATACTGGGGCGATCAGTCAATGGCGATAGGGCCGGTTGGCGAGGGGGCAGGTTGGTCGAGCAAGCGAGGCTGAAGCGCTTCAACGAGGTCGCTGTGCCGCATTTGAATGCCGCCTACAATCTGGCACGCTGGCTCACTCGTAACGATCACGATGCGCAGGACGTGGTGCAGGAAGCATATTTGCGCGCTTTCAAGTTCTTCGACGGGTACCGTGGCGGCGACGCCCGGGCCTGGATCTTGAAGATCGTGCGGCATACTTGCTTCACGTGGCTCGCCCGCAACCGCCCGGTCGAGATCGTCGCCGCGAGCGAGAGCGAGATCGATGAGGAGCGAGCGATCGAGCATGAGGCGCTGACCGCCACCGAGAGCGATCCTGAAACGTCGTTATTGCAACGTCTTGACGCCAAATTGCTGAATGACTTGATTGCCAAGCTGCCGCCGCTGTATCGAGAAATTCTAGTCCTACGCGAAACAGAAGAAATGTCGTATCGTGACATCGCGGAAGTCCTCGAACTGCCGATCGGAACCGTGATGTCGCGCTTGGCGCGTGCCCGTCAGAGATTACAGCGCGCTTGGCGTCAGAGCGTCACGCCGCCGGGGATCGAGCAATGAACTGCGTCGAATCCGCTGATCTCATCGTCGCCCAGCTCGAGGGCGAGCTTGATCCCGCCCGCGTCGCGCAACTCGATGACCACGTTCGCGGTTGCGCCAATTGCCAGCGCACCGTAGAGGAGCAGCGCACCTTGGGAGAAGCACTCAAAGCCGATACCATGCGCTTTGCCGCCCCCGACGCGTTGCGCTGGCGGATTGCAGCGACGCTCCAGGCGGAAGATGCCGCGGCCGATGGCGCACGCGCCGCGCCGCGACCGGTCGGCACCGCGCGGTGGTCGGTGCCATGGCGCCCGCTGGCGATGGCGGCCTCGCTCGCGCTCGCAATCGTCACCTCATCGGGCGTCACCGCGTATTTCACCTTGCCCGATCGACAGGACAACCTTGTTCAGGACGTCGTCACCCAGCACATCCGCTCGCTCATGGCCGAGCATTTGACCGACGTCGCGTCATCCGACCAGCACACGGTCAAGCCGTGGTTCCACGGCAAGCTGGACATCTCGCCGCCGGTCGACGATTTGAAGGCCGACGGCTTTCCGCTGATCGGCGGCCGGCTCGACTACCTCGACCAGCGTCCGGTCGCGGCGCTGGTTTATCGCCACAGGCAGCATCCGATCAACGTCTTCGTTCTTCCGGCGGGCGAGAGCGCGACAAGCACGACCGCAGGCGCCGCGAGCTTCGTCCAGCGCGGCTTCAACGTGCTGCACTGGACGCAGAACGGCATGTCCCTTTGGGCGGTCTCGGATCTCAATCTCGCCGAGCTCAAGGATTTCGAGAAACTCTTCGAAAGCCGAACGGCAGAGACCGGGGGATCGTGAATCGACCACCGGACGCACCGGTCCACGCCGCGTCCGCAACTTCCGAGTCTCAGTGGAAGTTTTCCGGTTCATACACCCATGGCGGGCCGCCAAGCGGCCCGAGGGATCGGCCACGAAGACACCAAGGCGCCGGAGCTTGCTCGGTTCCTTGGTGTCCTTCGTGCCTTTGTGGTTCAAAAATCGTCATGGCTTCGCTCCGAGGCGGAAATTCTCACCTCGAGGAGTTTCTTGCTAAGAGGCGCGCCTCACAAGCAGCTCAGCCCTGATCCAACCGCAGCGCGATGAACCGCAAATCGCCGGCGCGGTCGACCAGCAACAGGATCGACTTGCGGCCCGCCGATTTCGCCTCTTGGACCTTGGCGGTGATCTGATCGGGTGTCTTCACTTCCTGTTGGGCCACCTCGACGATGACGTCGCCCGGCTTCAGCCCCTTCTCGGCCGCCGCGGTGTCGGCAGCAACCTCGACCACGACGACGCCATCGGCATCGTCCGACAGCGAGAATTTCTGCTTGAGATCGGGGGTGATGGAAGACAGCGTCAAGCCAAGCGCCTTCGCCGTCGTACCGCCCTCCGGGTGCGGCGGTTGCTGTCCGGGCGCCAGGCTCGCCTGCTTTTCCTCGGTCTCGTCGAGCTCGCCGACCTTGACGTTGAGTTCCTCCTCGTGCCGCTTGCGCCAGACGGTGACTTTCACCGATTTGTCGATCGGCGTCTCCGCGACGACGCGCGGCAGGTGCTTCATATCGGGAATGTCCTTGCCATTGAAGGTCAGCACGATGTCGCCCGGCTGAATACCCGACGCCTGCGCCGGTCCGTTGGGGCTGACGCTGGCGACGAGCGCGCCGCGCGCCTTGTTGAGGCCGAGGCTTTCGGCGATCTCGTCGGTCACCCCCTGAATGCGCACGCCGAGCCAGCCGCGGCGCGCCTTGCCGAAATCCTTGAGCTGGGCGACCACCGGCTTCGCCAGCGCCGAGGGGATCGCGAAGCCGATGCCGATCGAGCCGCCGGACGGCGAGAAGATCGCGGTATTGATCCCGACGACCTCGCCATTCATGTTGAACATCGGACCGCCGGAATTGCCGCGATTGATGGCGGCATCGGTCTGGATGAAATCGTCGTACGGTCCCTGCTGGATGTCGCGCGCGCGCGCCGAGACGATGCCGGCGGTGACGGTGCCGCCCAGCCCGAACGGATTGCCGATCGCCAGCACCCAATCGCCGATCTTCATCTTGTCGCTGTCGCCGAAGGCGACCGACGGCAACGGCTTGTCGGATTTTACGCGGAGCAGCGCGAGGTCGGTCTTGACATCCTTGCCGACCACCTCTGCCTTGAGGCTGGTGTCGTCGTGCAGGATGACGGTGATCTCGTCGGCGTCGGCGATCACGTGGTTGTTCGTGACGACCAGCCCTGAGGGATCGATGATGAAGCCCGAGCCCAGCGAGGTCGCCTTGCGTTGCTGCTGCTGCGAGTCGGGGCGCTGGCCGCGCGGCAGGTTCTTGTCGAGGAAATCCTTGAAGAATTCCTCGAATGGCGAGCCTGGCGGAAACTGCGGCATCTCCGGCCGTTGCCGGTCGGGTTTCAGGGTCTGCGTCGTCGAGATGTTGACGACCGCCGGCAGCAGCTTCTCGGCAAGATCGGAAAAACCGTCCGGTCCAGCCTTGGCGAAGGCGGAAGGCGCGCCGGCAAGCAGCACGAAGACGCCGACAAGAGCGAGGAGGCGAAGCGACCGACCGTGCGCGCCGCTCGGGCGACGGCAGCCGGTAAAGCCAAGACACGGACGGCTCACTTGGGGCAACTCCATCATCTGAGGCGAAACGCGGCGATCAAAGTCTACGGCAAATCGCGCTCAAAACCCACAAGGTTCAGGGGCGACGAGATCGCGCGCGCCGCCGCGCGGCACGAACAAGCCGCGATGCAACGGGATGAAGATGGCAATATTGCGGCATCCCGCAGGAATCAGCGGCGCACGAGCCAGACGAACCCGACGCCGGCGCACGCCGCGGCGAGACCGACCGCGCGCAGAATCGGCGCCGGCACCATCGGCATTTGCGCGGCCATGCGCTTCATGCCCTCGGGGAAGAGCGCGTAGAGCGCGCCTTCGATGACGAGTACGAGGGCGAGGGCGGTCCACAGGTCTTTCATCGAAAAACGCGGCGCCTTCCCGCGCCCTCACTGTTTGGCCGCGTCCTTTGCCGCCGCCGGCGAACCGCCCTTCGTGTCGAATTCGGGGTTGCCGAAGAAGCGGAAAAATTCGCTATCCGGCGTCAGGACAAGCGTCGTGTTATTGCCGCCGAGCGCGCCGCGATAGGCCTGCATCGACCGATAGAACGAGAAGAAATTCGTATCCTTGCCAAAAGCATCGGCATAGATCTTCACGCTCTCGCCATCGCCGTCGCCGCGCAGGATCTGCGCTTGGCGCTGCGCCTCGGCGAGGATGACGGTGCGCTCGCGCTCGGCGACCGATTTGATGCGCGCCGCCAATTCGTCGCCCTGGGCGCGGAATTCCTGCGCCTCCCGCTGGCGTTCGGATTGCATGCGAGCATAGATCGCCTGGTTGTTCTCCTCCGGCAGGTCGGTGCGGCGCAGCCGTACGTCGAGCACCTCGATGCCGAACGGCTTTGCCTGGTCCCGTACTTCCTCGGTGATCTGCCGCATGATATGCGCGCGTTCCGCCGAGAGCACCGATGCCAGCGTCACGTTGCCGAGCACGCGGCGCAGGCTCGCGCTGATGATCGAATCCAAGCGGCTGCGCGCGCCCAGCTCATTGCCCACCGACTGATAGAATTGCAATGGATCGGCGACGCGAAAACGCGCGTAACTGTCGACGACGAGCCGCTTCTGGTCGGAGGCGATGACCTCTTCGGTCGGCGGCTCGAGATCGAGGACGCGGCGGTCGAAGTAGACGACGTTCTGGAGCAGCGGCATCTTGAACTGGAGGCCGGGTTCGCGAATCGTCCGCTTGTATTCGCCCAGCTGCAGGAGGATCGCCTGCTCGGTCTGATCGACGATGAAGAACGTCCCCGTGGCGATGAAGACGGCGACAACGCCCAGCACGATCACGGCAAGAGCGAGGCGGTTCATTGCGTCGTCCCCCGCTGGAGGGCTGTCCCGCCCTGGGTGGGGTGTTGCCCTTGCCCGGCTTGGCCCCCGCCGCCGGCCGCCGGATGCTGCTCCGGCAGGGCGTTGAGCTGGGGAAGCGGTAGATAGGGCACCACCCCGGAGGATTGCGCCGTCTTGTCGATCACGATCTTGTTGGCATTCTTGAGGATCGCTTCCATCGTCTCGATGTAGAGGCGCCGCGTCGTCACGTCCTTTGCCGTCAGATACGCGTTGTAGACGGAAAGGAAGCGTTGGGCGTCGCCCTGGGCTTCGGCGACGATCTGCTGCTTATAGGCTTCGGCTTCCTGGACAATCCGCACCGCATCGCCGCGCGCCACGGGCAGGATGCTGTTGCGATAGCCCTCGGCGACGTTGCGCTTGTTCTCCTGGTCGGCACGGGCGCGTTGCACGTCGCGGAAGGCATCGATCACCGGCGTCGGCGGGTCGACTTTCTGGAGTTGCACCTGCGTCACCGCGACGCCCGAGCCGTAGGCGTCGAGGATGTCCTGGAGAAGCTTCTGCGTGTCGTCCTCGATCTGCTTGCGGCCTTCGGCCAGCGCCGAGGCGATCGGCGTCCGGCCGACCACTTCGCGCATCGCGCTCTCCGCCGCCGCCTTCACCGTCGGTTCCTGGTTGCGGATGTTGAAAAGATAGCGCTGCGCGTCGTTGATGCGCCAGAAGACCGTGAAATTGATGTCGACGATGTTCTCATCGCCCGTCAGCATCAACGCCTCTTCCGGCACCTGGCGCGCCGCCGCCATCCGGGCGCTCGTCGCGGCATCGACGCTCGAGCGGTACCCGACCTCGAGGCGGTTGACGCGCGTCACCTTTGGTGTCAGCACGGATTCGATCGGTGTCGGCAGGTGATAGTTGAGACCCGGCGCGGTCGTGCGATCATAGCGGCCGAAGCGGAGCACGACGCCCTGCTCGTCGGGTTGGACGCGATACAGCCCGCTGCCAAGCCAGATAACGAACGCAACCGCCGCGATGATGAGATAGAGACCGCTCTTGTTGCCGCCCCCAGCTCCACCCGGCAACAAGCGGCGGAATTGGTCCTGGCCGCGACGCAGCAATTCCTCGAAATCGGGCGGCTGCGGCCCCCTGCCGCGCGGCGGCTGGCCGTTGCCGCCGCCCCGTGGCGGCCCGCCCCACGGACCTCCGCCCCAAGGTCCTCCGCCGCTTTGATGATACGAGCCCATCGGAATGAAGACTCCCTTGGCGCGTCCACAGGACGCCTTTGCAAAAGAACCGCCGCCTCTTATATGACAGCAACCCCGCGCATGGCGCTCTGCCGCGCGGACACAGCGGACACGAGCAGGCGCGAATTATAGTGCCGATAAATGGGAAACAGGCGGAGATGTCAAGCGCGAGGGCGGCGACCCGTTACTGCGGTCGGCAATGCATGATAGCGGCCCGGTCATGACGACACCCACCGAGCAGCAGGTGCTCGACGCCTTACGCCGGGTGCGCGATGAGGAGCGCGGTGGCGACCTCGTCGGGCTCGGCATGATTTCAGGTCTTGCCGTGCGCGAGGGTCACGTCGCCTTTGCGATCGAGGTCGACCCGGCGCGCGCCGCGCGCCTTGAACCCTTGCGCAAGGCCGCCGAACAGGCGGTCGACGCCGTGCCCGGCGTCTTGTCAGTCAGCGCGGTGCTGACGGCGCAGCGCGCACAGCCGAGCGCAGCTGCGCGCAGCGGCGCCGCCGGTCACGGTCACGGGCATGGACAGGCTCATGGCGCGGGTCAGAACAAGCCGCTGGTCCCCGGCGTCCGGGCGATCGTCGCAATCGCCTCAGGCAAAGGCGGCGTCGGCAAATCGACGACGGCGGCCAACCTCGCGCTTGCCTTGCACGCCAACGGGCTCAAGGTCGGGGTTCTCGATGCCGATATTTACGGCCCCTCGATGCCGCGCATGCTCGGCATCTCCGGGCGGCCGAACTCCAGGGACGGGAAAATTCTCGAGCCGATGGAAAATCACGGCGTCAAATGCATGTCGATGGGGTTTCTCGTCCCGGAGGACACGCCGATGATCTGGCGCGGTCCGATGGTGATGAGCGCACTCCAGCAGATGCTGCGCGACGTCGCTTGGGGCGAGCTCGACATCCTCGTTGCCGACCTGCCGCCCGGCACCGGTGACGCGCAGCTCACCATGGCGCAGCAGGTGCCGCTCGCCGGCGCTGTCATCGTCTCGACGCCGCAGGACATTGCGCTCCTCGATGCGCGCAAGGGCCTCAACATGTTCCGCAAGGTCGACGTGCCGGTGCTCGGCATCATCGAGAATATGAGCTATTTCACGTGCCCGCATTGCGGTGAGCGGAGCGACATCTTCAGCCATGGCGGCGCGCGTCGCGAGGCCGAACGCCTCAATGTCGAGTTCCTCGGCGAGCTGCCGCTCGACATCGCGATCCGCGAGACATCCGACGGCGGCCGGCCGATCGTTGCTGCGGCGCCGGAGAGCGAGCACGCCCGCGTCTATCGTCGCATCGCGAGCCGTATCTGGGAAAAGGTCGGCGGCGCGCCGGCGCGTGCGGCCCCCCGGATCATCGTCGAGTAGCGGGGCTGCCGCGGATGGGCGTGGACCGCGCGCAAGGCGAGGGAGCCGACGCAAATGCGCGCCGCGCGATGCGCTGGCGCTTGGTGTTGTTGATCTATTCTTTCGGCATCCTCGCCGATGTCGGCTGGCATATCTGGCTTTATCTCACCACCGGCGATCGCAACCTCGACAGCTATGAGTTGGTGATCGGGCTGCAGGCAAGCTTGTTCTGGCCGCTCGATCTCCTCGCTCAAGCGGCCCTCGCCCTGCGCTGACGGGACACTGCATCCGGTCCTCCAGGCGAGACTTGCCGCGTCAGGCGCTTCCCGATACAACGCCCGCCGGCTCGGAAGAGATGCTCGGGAAGGGGAAAACCATGGCGGGCGGAACAGTCAAGAAGGTCGTGCTGGCCTATTCGGGCGGGCTCGACACCTCGGTCATCCTCAAATGGCTGCAGGAGACCTACCGTTGCGAGGTCGTGACCTTCACCGCCGATCTCGGGCAAGGCGAGGAGCTGGAGCCGGCGCGCAAGAAGGCGGAAATGCTCGGCGTCAAGGAGATCTTCATCGAAGATCTGCGTGAGGAGTTCGTGCGCGACTTCGTCTTCCCGATGTTCCGCGCGTATGCGCTCTATGAGGGTCTATATCTACTCGGCACGTCGATCGCCCGGCCGCTCATCGCCTAGCGCCAGATCGAGATCGCCGCCTAGGTCGGCGCCGATGCCG
>JBGPOZ010000104.1:0-15503 GCA_041488295.1 Allostellaceae bacterium | reverse complement strand
CGCGGCACCGCCTTCGACATCTTCGGCTATACGCAAGAGCGTCGCACGGAGCGGCGCCTCATCGGCGAGTACGAGGCAATGATCGCCGAGCTTATCGCCAAACTCGATGCACAGAACCATGCAATGGCTGTCGAGATCGCCGGCCTCGCCGGACAGATCCGTGGTTTCGGCCATGTGAAGGAGCGCACCATCAAGAAGACGAAGGAACGCGAGGCAAAGCTCCTCGCGACGTTCCGGCACCCGCCTGCCGCGGCAACTGCGGCGGAGTAAGGTCTCAGGGTGGAGATCTTCGAGGCGATCGCCGCGATCAAACGGAGAGGAACGGCGATCCTCCTGGTCGAGGGTCTATCTCGGAGCCTGAGACCTCAACTTACTCGGCGAGACGCGACATGCGCGGTGTGCCCTGATCAGGGCCGGTCATCGCGTAGCCACCATCGACCGGCAGATCGATGCCGGTGATGAAGCGTCCGTCATCCGAGCAGAGGAAGAGGATGGCGCGCGCCACCTCCTCGGCATCGGCGACGCGGCCCAAGGGGTGATAGTCGGCGGCGATGAGGTCGGCCTTGGCCCGATCGTCCTTGACCGGCGTTGCGATCGCGCGCGACCAGGTCCAACCGGGCGAGACCACGTTGACGCGGATCTTGTCGGGAGCGAGCTCCATCGCTTCGTTCCGCGTCAATTGCAGGATCGCCGCCTTGCTTGCCGGGTAAAGGGCGCGACCGCGCTGGCCGTGCTTGCCGGCAATGCTGCCGAGATTGACGACGGCGCCGCCGCCGCGTTGCCGCATGTGCGGCACGCAGGCGCGCAGCATGAGGGCGCCGCTCACGAGATTGACGTTGAGCGAGGCGAGCCATTCCTCGCGTGAGGATTGGAGGCCGCGGTCGGCGAAGTTGCAGGCGACGTTGACGAGGAAATCGATACCGCCGAACGCCGCGAGCGCAGCGGCGACGCAGGCGGCGATGTCGTCGTCGCTGGTGATGTCGGTGCGTTGAAAGAGCGCGCCCTCGCCGAGCTTCTGCGCCAGCCCCTGCCCTGCTCCAACATCGATATCGGCGATGACGACCCGCGTGCCCGCAGCGTGGAACTCGCGCACCACGGCGGCGCCGATGCTGTTTGCGCCGCCGCTGACGAGCGCGATCTTTCCGACCAAACCTCTCATGCGCCCTTCGCCCAATCTGCGACGATGTCGTCGGTCTTGCGAACCGTCGCGAGCATCGCCAGCGCGGCAAGACTCGCGCGCTGTGCCTCGGGGTTCGCCGCCGAGCACGCGTCCTCGGCGATGCCGGTGTCGTATCCGGCATCGCTCGCATGGCGGGCGGTGCTCTCGACCGAGAAGTTGGTGGCGATTCCGGCGACGATCAGCCGGTCCGGGCGAAGCGCGCGCAAGACCCCTTCGAGGGAAGACGCGTAGAACGCATCATTGCGCGTGTGCGTGACGACGAACTCGCCGGGGAGCGGACCGAGGCCGTCGTAGAACTCGGCGCCCCAGCTTCCCTCCTGAAACGCCCTGCTGGAAACGAGGCGGCGCCAGATCTCGGCATTGGTCACGACTTCCGCATAGTCGGAGCGGAACGCGACGCGCACCGAGATGATCGGAACACCGTGAGCGCGCGCCCCGGCGAGGAGACGTCCTGCCGCAGCGATGACGCCGGCGCGCCGCGCATCGCCTTCGGAAAGGCCGAAGCGAATGCGGCCTTCCGGGTGGACCACGTCGTTCTGATAGTGCATGGCAAGAAGGACGGAACGCATCTGATCGCGCATCACAGAAAGAGCTGCACCACTTCCATCGGCGCATCGCAATTGACGAGGTCGAAGCGCTTCAAGGCGATCCGCCACGACGCGCCGTCGCGACGCAACCAATGACGCACCGTGCCGCCGAATATGCGCTGATCCTCCTTGCGGAATTCGAGCACATGCTGCTGTGAACGGATGACGAGATCGGCCTCGGGTTTCATGCCGCCTTCGGCACCGGCACCGCCATCGGGATCGATCATGACATTGCCAACGACATGGCTCATCCGCGTCGGAAATTCCTGGCTCCAGGCGTGCGGGTGCGTCACGCGGATGATGCGCATCTCCAGCATCATGCGGTTCTCGGCGAAGAGCGAGATCGTGTTGACCGGATCCGCCTGCCCCATCACCGAGGGAACCCAGTAAAAGCAATCCTCGGTGTAGAGGGCGAGCCAATCCTGCCAGCGCTTCTCGTCGAGCAGCAATGCCTCGCGAAAGAGGAATTGCTCGATCTCGCGAAGATCGATTTCAGTCGAGAGTTTGCCCGCCACCTCAGGCCTCCGCCGCCATGTAGCGAAGCCACGCTTGATATTGGTTGCGCATCGGCAGCTCGCTGGTGCCGATCGCGGTTTTCCACTCGCCATCCTGTCGGTCGCGACCGAAATCGCGCGCGAAGCTGACCCAGTCCGAGGCCTGCGCCAAGAGCCCCTCCTGGACGCGGTTATAGGCTTCGTGATCGTCGGGCATGACGATCGAGCCCGGCGAATTGACGACGTTCGAATAGATCAGCGTGTTCTTGTAGAACTCGTCGGGCGCGCCTTTGAGACGGAAGGCGTAGACGTCCATCTGCGTGCGGTCGACGGCGAGCGGTCGGATGATGCGCACCTGCTGGTAGCCCGATTGGATCGAGACGTTGGGATAGAAGATCGTGTTGTGGCGATCGACCGAAAGGATCTCCTCGGTCCGCTGCTCGCCATAGGCACGCTCCATCGCCGCGAGGTATTCGAGATAGACGGGATCGGTGCGGCGCGGCGGAAAGATGCCGCCCATGAAGCTGTGGCCGCTGGGGTGCGCCTGCAGGGTCAGCTTCTTCCAGAAATCATAAGGAAAGCCGTTGTTGCGCGTGACCTTGACGTGGAGCGGCTCGCCTTGCCCGGCGGGGACATGCTCCTTCGCCCAGAGCGCCCCGGCGTCGACCGAGGATTCGTGGACGACCATGGGATGCATGGTGTCGTTGAGATTTTCGAGGAAGATCTTCCAATTGGCGCGGAAGAGCACACGGAAGCAACCGCCGACCACTTCGAGTTCGCCGTCGGGCGCGCGGTCGACCATGTCGTCGATCGAGGAGCGCGCGTCGCCGAGATATGATTCGAAATCGGGACCCTTGGCGCTGAGGCTCGCGAAGACGAAGCCGCGATAGGTCTCGACGCGAGGCACCGCCATCATCGCGTGGCGCGGGTCCTTCGCGTCAAAGGGCGTGTCGTCATAGCCGCTCTTCACCGGGATCGAGTGCAGCCTTCCGTCGGTCTCGTAGACCCAACCGTGATAGCAGCAGCGAAAGTATTTGACGCTGCCCTCGCGGTTGCCGACGACCTTCGCGCCGCGATGGCCGCAGCGATTGAAGAGGACGTGGACCTTGCCGTCGGAATGACGGCTCATGACTACCGGCTGCCGGCCGATCGTCGTCGCGATGTAGTCACCCGGTTTCGCCACTTGGCTATCATGGCCGACATAGATCCAGGCGCGCGTGAAGATGCGCTCCATCTCGAGCTCGAAGAGCGCGGGGTCGACATAGATGCTCTTGTGGATGCGATCCGGCTCGACCAGCGTGCGGATCGTCGCGGCGTCGTATTGCATCGCTCCTACTCCGCCGCCTTCGGCGCGCTCTCAGCCCAACGCCTCATCAGCGTGTTGGAGGGCAAGGTCTCGTCGACGAGCTTCTTCGCCGTCGCGATCCCGGCAACCGGAAGATCCTTTGTGTCGAGCGCGCCGATTTGCACCAACACCGAGGCTTGATCCCAATAGATGTGCTCGTGATAGAGCTTGCCGCCGCGGAAATTGACGATGGCTACGAGCGGGATCTCGACATATTTCCCGGTCGGTTTCATGCCGGGAAGCATCCAATCGATTTCGATGTCATGGGTGAAGCAGAACAGCATCTCGTCGACGAGGCGGTCGGCACCGATGGTGCGGCTGATCGGCACGAGGCGCGTGTCCTTGGGACATTTCGGGATGAAATGGTTCTCGTAGAAGCGGGCGAGATCCTTGTGACCGACGCCGCCCGTCATCACCGGGATGTGGTTGACGTAAGGCTCGGCGACCATCGTCCGCATCGTCGCGGCGACGTCGCGCGTGCCGAACTCGTAAAGCGTGTGCTGCTCCCAAAGGGCGGATAGATCGTAATGCGGCCCCATGACGCGGCGCAGCAAAGCGATCGACCGCGAATGCGCCATACCGGCCGCGGGCTTGTCGTAATGCGCACCGGTCTTGCGGTTGAAGCCATGATCGACGCCGGGATAGACGAAAATCTCGACGTCGCCGCGCGGGGCGAAGGCCGACTTCACCCGGTCGACGGCGCTGATCGGGACGTACTGGTCCTTCTCGGCGAAGTGCATGACCATCGGACATTTGATGCGCGGCGCGAGCTCGAGCGATTGTTCGATGCCGACGCCGTAATAACAGATGGCGCAATCGACGCCAGCTTGCGCCGCCGCGAGATATGCCAGTTTGCCGCCGAGGCAGAAACCCAATGCCCCGACCTTGCCGGTGCACTCCGTGCGGCCGCGCAAAGCCCGTACCGTCGCGGCGATGTCGGCGGCGCTTTTTTCCACATCGAATTTCTTGTAGAGATCAAACGCCCTCTGCCAATCCGCCTCGCTCTGCCCCAACTCGATTCCCGGCTCGATGCGCCAGAAGAGATCGGGACAGAGGACGACATACCCTTCTTCGGCATAGTAGTCGGCGACGTCGCGCATGTGCTGGTTGACGCCGAAGATCTCCTGAAGAAGGACGAGCCCGGGTCCCTTGCCGCCTTCAGGCACGGCGAGATAGGCGCGGAACTTGTCGCCGGCGCCACCGACATCAATGAATTTCCCGGGCATTGCTCCTCCTTCAACACGCCGTATGCGTCGCGGCGTCTTCTTGATCGGAGCTTACTGGATGGGCGGAGGACGGTCCACCGGAGCGGATGCAACCTGCACCGCCACCGCTGCGGTTCAAAAGCGCCACGCGCAGAACTCAGGGGTAATGAACGCCTTGACACTGTCTCTGTATCTGATACACATACAATCCAGGTAAGCTCATGAGCCGTGCAACGCGTTTTTCGGTGGCGATTCACGCGCTGGCATTGATCGAGCATCCGGGGGGTTGCGGCGGCCGCCTCACCTCGGAAGCGATCGCCAGCAGTGTTGGCACCAATGCGAGTTTCGTCCGTCGCGTCCTCTCGATGCTGGCGCATGAGGGGATTGTGCGCTCATCCGCTGGCGTGGCGGGAGCGGAGCTTGCCAGGCCGGTCGACACCATTACGCTGCTCGAGATATATCGCGCGGTCGGAATGGAGAGTGAAGGGCGGCTCGCGATCCACGGTTCACCCGATCTCACCTGCCCCATCGGGTGTCGCATTCAAGGGGCGCTTGAAACGGTGGTCGGTGCGGCACAAGAGGCGTTCGAAGCCGAGCTCGGACGACGCAAGGTCAGCGACGTCATCGGCCTCATCGCGGCGCAACCGGCGTAATTTTACGACGTGATGATGTACTTGTACTCGATACAGAAACATTCTTGAGAAGGAGAGAGAACACATGACGACGCTTTATTTTGCTCCCGGCGCCTGCTCGCTCTCGCCGCACATCGCGTTGCGCGAGGCCGGACTTCCCTTCACCCTCGAGCAGGTCGATCTCGGCACCAAGAAGACCAAAAGCGGCGCGGATTTCCTCAAGGTGAGCGCGAAGGGCCAGGTGCCGGTGCTCCAGTTCGACGGCGGCGAGCAGCTCACCGAAGGCCCGGCGATCGTGCAGTACATCGCCGATCAGGCGCCCGCCGCGGGGCTCGCGCCGACAAACGGCACGGTCGCCCGCTACCACCTCCAGGAATGGCTGAATTACGTTACCTCCGAGCTGCACAAAGGGTTCTCGCCGCTGTTCAATCCGAAGACCCCGGATGCCTATAAGGCGATGGTGAAGGAGAATCTTGCGGCACGGTTCACACATCTCGACAAGCATCTTGCCGGCCGGCAATACCTGCTCGGCGACAAGTTCTCGGTTGCCGACGCTTATTGCTTCACTGTCGTCGGCTGGTCGAAATACCACGACATCGATCTCGGCAAGTGGCCGAACCTCAAGGCGTACATGGACCGCGTCGCAGCGCGGCCGAAGGTACAGGAGGCGATGAAGGCGGAGGGGCTGATCAAGTAGCATCGCCCATCGTTCACCCTACCCCTCTCCCGTCCTCGCTGAAACGGAAAGTCCGGCGCGGGCGGGAGAAAGTTCTTTTTTGGTGCGAAGACGAGTGGGCTCTTACCCCTTCACCTTCTCGACTTGCCACATCGGCAGGATCTCGGGAACGCCGAGCACGTTCTTGAGCCGGTCCGAGCGATAGGCGATCGGCGCCGTCCAGATGCCGTAGGGAACGAAGATCACGTCGTCGTAGAAGCGCTGCTGCAGCTTGACCGCCATCGCCTTGCGCTCGTCGAGCGTCGGCGCGCCCATCCAAGCATCGCGCATCTTCTCGTAATCGGCATCGCAGGGCCACCCGAACCAGGCCTTGTCGCACCCGGCCGACATCGCGGCGAGGATGATGGGATTGCTCATCGAGATGCCGCCGGACCAAGTGTGGAAGATATTCCAGCCGCCTTGCGCGATCGGCTCCTTCTTGGTGCGCCGCGTCGTCAAGGTCGAGAAATCCATCGCCTGCAGATCGACATTGATGCCCGCCTTGCGCAGCGCGTCGGCGGTGACGAGGCTCGCCGCGTTGAGCTGCGGCACATCGGTCGGCTGCAGGATCACGACGGGGCGGCCGTCATACCCCGCTTCTTTCAACAGCTCCTTCGCCTTGGCGATGTCTGGATGGCCGAACCAGGGCGGCGGATCCTTGACCTCCATCGGCGTGCCGCAGGTGTAGACCGAGGAGCAGGTCCGGTAGTAGTCGGAATTGCCGATCATCGCCTGCAGATAATCGGTCTGGTTGAAAAGATAGAGCAGCGCCTGGCGCGCCTTCGGATTGTCGAAGGGCGGCTGCAGGTGATTGAGGCGCATGACGCCGACATTGCCGGCGGGATTAGTCACCGCGACCGTGACGTTGGGCGCCGCCTTGAGGATCGGCAGGAGATCGATCGGCGGGTTCTCGTAATAGTCGATCTCGCCATTGACGAGCGCCGCCTGCGCCGTCTGCGCGTCCGGTAGATAGTCGAACTCGACGCGATCGACATGCACGACCTTGCCGCCGGAAAAGCCGTTCGTCGGGTCTTGCCGCGGCACGTAGTCGGCGTTCTTGACGTAGACGACCTTGCTGCCCGGGACCCAATCCTCCTTGACGAATTTGAAGGGGCCCGAACCCACCGCCTCGGTGATCTGCTTGAAGGGATCGGTTTCGGCGTCCTTCTTGCGCATCATGAAGGCGAGCGGCGTCGAAGTCTTGCCGAGAAAATCGAGAACGAGGCCGAACGGCTCCTTGAGGACGAGCTTCAGCGTCATCGCATCCTCGGCGGTGAGCGATGCCGTCCGCTGCATCAACAGTTGTCCCGCACCGTCACGCACCGCCCAGCGCTTCAGCGAAGCAACGCAATCTTCGGCGGTGACCGGCGTGCCGTCATGCCATTTGAGGCCGGAGCGCAGTTTGAAGACGTAGGTGAGCTTGTCGTCCGATAAGGTCCAGGTGTCGACCATCTGCGGTTTCGGCTGCAGCTTGTCGTCGACGCCGAAGAGCGTGTCGTAGATGAGCGCGCCGTGATAGGCGGTGATGTTGGAGGTCGTCCAGATCGGGTCGATGATCTTGAGGTCGGCATAGGGCACGACCTTGATCACCGACTCGGCGAAGGCGGCCGGTCCGAGGCCGATGGCAAGCGCAAGCGCGGTGACGGCGCCGAGCGGCCGGCGGCAAGAGGCGGTCATGGACGATTCTCCCTCGTTGTTGTTGTTCCCGCGAAGTGGTTCAAAAGAAGGTCTTGATCGCCGAGACGATCGTGTAGTCGTCATCGACGAGCGGGATCACCTGCCATTTGTCGAATGTCGTGCAGGGATGCGAGACACCGAACGCCACCATATCGCCGACGGCCAGCGGGCTCGATGCCGGCACCGTCATATGGCAGTGCTGGTCGTTAAGGTCGGTGACGATATGGCCAGCGCCGATCTCTTGGATGTCGCGAACGGACACGGCGCGACGCGGCCGCACCCATTTGAGCGGCACCGGCCAATCGACGTCATAGGAAACATCGCGCTTGCCCATGGTCAGGATCGCCTTTTCGGGTTCGGGCCGCGACTGAACATAGGCCCAGACCTCGAAAGCGGGAATGAGACCCGGCCCGAGATTGTCGAGACCCGGTGACCGTCCGCGAAGCTGCGCATACGCCTCGCGATACATCTTCGAATCATGCGTGAGGTAGCAGCCGCTGCGCGTCAGGAGGAGAAAGTCGCGCACGAGCCCGGCGGCACGGAAGCGGTCGACGACGAGATCGTAGAAGGCCGAACCGCCGGCGCTGAGGATGATCCGATCGGCGGCGAAGAGGCTGTCGCGCTCGCAGGCGATGGCGATCTCGACGAGGAAATCGAGAAAGCGCGTCACCGCCGTCGCATCCGCCGCGGGATCGTCGCTGTGAATGAGACCCTCGAACCCTTCGACGCCGCGCAGCGTCAGAAGCGGACCGGCCGCGCGAATGGCGCGCGCGACTGAGAGCGCCGCAGCGAGGTCACGGCAACCCGTCCGCCCGGCCGCCATGCCGCCTTCGAGAAGAAGCTGGAGCGGTCGCCCGGGCGCCATGTCCCGCGCGACATCGGCGAGCTGTTCGACATTCGCTGCCGAATCGGCGAGACAATAGAAGTCGAAACCGGGATCGCGCTTCATCTCCTCGAGCACGTAGCGGATCGCTTGGCGACCGACGAGCTGGTTCGCCAGCACCACGCGCTTGAAGCCGAAATCGCGACAGATGCGAAGCTGCTGCGTCGTCGCGACCGTCATCGCCCAGGCGCCATCCGCCATCTGTTGCTGGAAGAGCTGTGGGCTCATCGTCGTCTTGCCGTGCGGTGCGATGAGCGCACCCGAATGCTCGAGGAAGCCGCGCATCCATTGCGCATTCTGCTGAAGCGCCGATTGCCGCAGCAGCGCGAGCGGTAGCGGGAGCTCCTCGCGCAGCACATTCCAGCGTCGCTCGCCGATCGTGCCGAGCGCAAAGCCGTCGGCGCCGCTTGGGATGCCCTTGACGCGGCCGTCGAGCATCAGCCGGTCGATCTCGGGAAAACTCATCGCGGCTCTCCCACGGTGTTCCACCAAGCGCCGCCGACAACGAGGCCGCGCGCCGCCAGCCGCTGCTTGCCCGGCAACGTCTCACCGATGACGTCGTGATAGGTGAATTGGCCCTCCTCGATCGCGATCACCGTCGCGTCGGCCGGGCTCCCCGGCTTCAAGGTGCCGAGCTCGGGACGGCCGATCGCGGCGGCGGGCGCCGCCGTGGCGCAACGGACGACCTTGCCGAACTCCATGCCCAAAGCGAGGAATTTCGACATGGTGTGCAGGAGATCGAAGGCCGGCCCATCGATCGACAGGATATGAACGTCGGAGCTGATGACGTCGGGCTCGAAGCCGGCATCGAGCATGGCGCGCGAGGTGCCGAAGCCGAAGGACCCGCCGCCATGGCCGATGTCGAAGATGACGCCGCGCTCGCGCGCCGCGATCACCTCCGCGCGAACTCCGCCGCGCGGTTTTGCCGGCGCATTGGGAAAGGGGCGGAAGCAGTGCGTGAGGATGTCGCCCTTGCGCAGGCGCTCCAGCACCTCGCGGCGGCTCGGCGGCGGGAAGTCGAGATGCGCCATGACGGGCAGACCGCAATCCTCGGCGACCTCGAGCGCCATGTCGAGCGGCGCGATGCCGGAATCGGCGCTTGCATGCTTGCCGACACGGACCTTGATGCCGAGGATGAGGTCGCGGTTCTCCTCGACGACGCGGCGGCATTCGCGCAGATCGAGAAGGCGCAGATCGCCGCATTCGCCGACCATCACCGAGGACGAGAAGGCGTAGATGCCGGGGAAGGAAATGTTGAGGTAGGCCAGGATCCGCACCGGCGAGGGCTCGATGACGTGGCGGCGAAAGCCATGGAAATTGCCGGGCCCGGCGCTGCCGGCATCGATGAAGGTGGTGGTGCCGCTTCGCTTGGCAAGCTCGGCGGCATCGACGCCGAGCGAGGTACCACCCCAATAGACGTGCGTGTGCAGATCGATGAGGCCGGGCGTGACGATGAGGCCCGCGACGTCATGCACCACGGCGCCTGATCTCGGCCGCAGATCGGCGCCGATTTCGGCGACGCGGCCGTTCGAGAATGCAATGTCTGCGCGACGGTCGATGCCCTGGCTCGGATCGATGATGCGGCCACCTTTCAGGACGAGATCGGTCATTTAAGCAGTCCTTCTGAACCGTTGAACTGGCGCGAACTGCACATCAGCCCGCGCAATCTCCTTCTCCCCTTGCAGGATAGGGTCGGGGTGAGGGGTCCATCAAAAAAACAGCCGTGCCGCAGCGCCATACCCCTCACCATCCCACGGCTACGCCGTGGGCTCTCGGCGAAGCTTCGCGTCGCCTGCCGCCAGCGAAAGCTTAGCTTCCGCGAGAGGCCCCCTCCTCTCCCGCAAGGGGAGAGGGAATATATGGCACCTCCGCACAGTTACAGCCCTCCTCACAGCGTGCACTCCGCCCAGAGGAACGGCCGGACGCGCTCCTCGACGAGCTCGACGCCGAGGCCAGGTCGGTCGGGGATGACGAGCTCACCGTTCTTTACCGCCAACTCCGGTGCCTCGTCGACAATGGCGAAATGCTCGGCCACGCGGTAGGGGTAGAGTTCCTGGATGAAGAAGTTGGTGATGGCGGCATCGAGCTGAAGCGCCGCCGCGGTCGCGACCGGCGAGGCGCAGAGATGCGGCGCCACGCGCATATTGTAGGTTTCGGCCATGGCAGCGATTTTCTTCACCTCCATGATGCCGCCGGTATTGCCGATGTCGGGCTGTAGGATGTCGGCGGCGTGAAGCTCCATGACGCGGCGGAAGCCGTAACGCGTATAGAGCCGCTCGCCGACTGCGATCGGGATCGCAACATGATCCGACACCTTCTTCAGCGCCTCGACGTCGAAGGGATCGACCGGTTCCTCGAAGAAAAGGATGTCATATTCCTGAAAACGCCGGCCGAGTCCGATGATGGCGTCGGTCGTGAGCTCGGCGCTCATATCGGTCATGATATCGATGCCGGGGCCGACGGCGTCGCGCACCGCCTTGACGCGGGCGACGGCGAGATCGATCGCGGCACGATCGAGCGAGCGTCGCTCGACATGCGCGATCTTGCCGTTGGGGCCGCCGAGCACGGTCGCCAGCGGATAGAGTTTCAACGCGGTGTAGCCGTCGCGAACCACTTTCTCGGCGGCACGCGCCAACGTGACGGTATCATTGGCGCGGAACGACCAGCCATTGGCATAGACGCGGACGCTCTCGCGGCATTTGCCGCCGAGCAATTCATACGCCGGAAGGCCGAGCGCCTTGCCCTTGATGTCCCAGAGCGCTTGCTCGATCGCGCCGATCCCGGCGAAGACGATGGGGCCGCCGCCCTTCGCCCAGAAGCTGTGGTCGTACATGCGGCTCCACAGCGCCTCGATGCGAAATGGGTCTTCGCCCAAAACGATCTGCTCGGCGAGATCCTTGATCATTCCCGCGGCGGCGGTGGCACCGGCGCCATAGGCGATCGATGCATCGCCAAGGCCGGTCGCGCCCGTTTCGGTCTCGAGTTGCACGACGACCGGTTGGCGTCCGTCGATGCGCATGAGGAAAATCCGCGCCTTGACGATCTTCACCACCCCTCCCCGAATGCCGCCTGATTGTCGGGGCGACTATAGGCGGCGGGCGTGCCGCATCCAACAATTGCGAGCGTTCGAGAGAAGGGGGCGCCGCCAGCTCAGGCGGAGCGGACCGCCAAGAGGAAGTTCTCGACCTCCTGTTTCAATCGGTCCGATCGGCCGGACAGTTCGCTCGCCGCGTCAAGCACCTGAGCCGCCGCAGTGCCAACTTCGCTGGTCATTTCGGTCGTACCGAGGATGTTGGAGGAGACGTGCGCCGTACCTTGCGCCGCCTGGTTGATGTTGCCGGCGATCTCGTGCGTTGCGGCACCTTGCTGCTCGACCGCCGAGCTGATGCTCGACGCCACGTCGTTGACCCGGCCGATCGTCACGCCGACGCTGCGAATGATCGAGACGGTCTCGCTCGTCGCACTCTGGATCCGCTCGATTTGTGCGCGGATGTCCTCAGTCGCTTGGGCCGTCTGCTTCGCGAGATTCTTGACCTCCGACGCGACGACGGCGAAGCCCTTGCCGGCCTCGCCCGCCCGCGCCGCCTCGATCGTCGCATTGAGCGCCAGAAGATTGGTTTGGCCGGCAATCTGCTGGATGAGCTGCACCACTTGCCCGATCTGCTGCGCCATGTCGGCGAGCGCCTGGATCCGCGCGTCGGCGAGCGCCGCCTCCTCCGCGGCCTCGCCGGCGATCGTCGCGGATTGGCTCATCTGCCGCCCGATCTCCGAGGTCGAGGCGGACAACTCCTCGGTCGCTGCCGCGACGGTCTGGACATTCGCCGAGGTTTCCTCGGCCGCGGCGGCGGCATTCTTCGCCCGCTCGCCAGCCGCGTTGGTCGCCGCGGCCATCGTCCGTGCCGTCTCCTCCATGCGCATCGCCGACGCGGCAACAGTCTCAATGAATACGGAAACGCTCGAATCGAATTCGGCAGTACAGGCAGCGATGCGCTCGGCACGCTGCTCTTTGGCGGCCTGCTCCTCCGCCTGAAGCGTCCCGAGGCGCTTTGCTTCTTGCGCGTTCCTTTTGAAGACCTCGACGGCACGGGCCATCTCGCCGACTTCGTCCGCACGGCCGATCGCCGGGATGGCCAGCTCCGTCTCGCCCCCTGCGAGTTTCGTCATCGTCAAGGTGATCCCGGAGATCGGTCGGGCGATGCCGCGCGCCAACAGAAGGGCAACGATAACGCCGAAGACGACATTGACGGCCACCGAGATCTGAATGATCAGCAAAATCCAAGCGCCAATCTGAGCTGCGTCCTGTCGAAAGTTCAGACCTTGTTCCTTGGCCGCTTCGACGAGGATGTCGAACTTCTCCTCGATCGCCTTCAACAGCCGCTCGCGGTCGACGGACGCGGCTTCGGTACCGGCACCGCCCGTACCCTCCTTCGCCGTGATCATGCCATCGGCGACTCGCTTCGTTGCCTCCACCCAATCCTTGAGCAATCCGCGGATCTCGCCGACGATGGCCAGTCCCGCCGTTCCCGGGAAGCGCTCGTCGACAACAGCGAGGTCGTCGAGCACTGTCTGCTGCATCGTCGCCACAGTCTTCGGCAGCGCCGCGAGCGCCGCCGCGTCCTTCACCAGCATCGGCTTGCTCGCGACCCGGTCGAGCGCGACGAAATCCTCGAAGGCGGTGCGAAAAATCCGCCGCCATGAGCGGTTTGTCGTAGAGCTCACGCGTCATCGCGCTCGTCCGGCTGACACCGGAGGCCGCGTAGAGCCCCATCGCCGCGCTGATCCCGATCGTGGCGGCGAATCCGGCGAGCAGCTTGTTACGAATTTTCATGATTGAGCGCTCTTTCCGGCCCGGTCGAGCGTCAATTCGTGACTTTCACCGTCATCTTCATCTGCGGATGGATCGCGCAGTGCACCTCTGCCTCGCCGACGCTGTCGAATTTCACGTCCGAGGCCTCGTTCGGACGTTGCGTCCGCAAATCGAACGCCATGCCCGGCGTATTCGAGTAGACGTTGTGGGTGACCGCATCCTTGTTGAGGAACGTGACGGTCTGACCCCGTTTCACGACGATCTCCGGATCGGAAAATTTCTTGCCCTCCTGAACGACGGTGACGCTGTCGGCGAGCGCCAGCGCGGTGGCCGGCAGCAAAAGCACCGCGGCAGCGAGCATGATCTTCTTCATTGCGATGTCTCCTTTCATTCTTCGTCTTGAACGACGGTTCAGCGTTGCGCGCTGGGCTGGCCGGCGAAAAGGACCGGCACGTGCACGGGCGGCGCGTCGCCGGTCAGGGTCTTGAGGAAAGCGACGAGATCGGCCTTCTCGTCTTCGGAGAGGTGAAGCAGCAGCGGCAATTCGTCCGGCACACTCGGCCGCCGCACGACGCCATGATCATAATGCTCGATCACGGCGGCGAGAGTGGACTGCGAGCCGTCATGCATGTAGGGCGCGCGGCGGTCGACATCGCGCAAAGTCGGTGTCTTGAAGGCATGTTCCATGCTCGGCAGCGCCAGAATCTTGGCACGACCGACATCGCCATCGGGCAGGCCGATGTCACGGAAACTGCCATCGGTAAAATTCCAACCGGTATGGCAGGCAGCGCAGTTGCCCTTGTCGTTGAAAAGAACAAAACCGCGCTTGGCCGAAGCCGAGATCGCCGCCTCGTCGCCGCTGATCCATTTGTCGAACGGCGCCGTTCCGGATACGATGGTGCGCTCATAAGTTGCGAGCGCCTTTGCGACATTCGCGACGGTCAACCCCTCGCCGGGGAAGATCCGGACGAATTCGCGGCGGTAACCATCGATGACGCCGAGCTTGGCCGCCAGCTTGTCGAGATCCTGGTTCATTTCGACGGGCGTCGATACCGGACCGAGCGCCTGCTCCTCGAGAGTGGCCTTGCGGCCATCCCACATCAAAAGCTCGGCCCAAGCCTCGTTGAGGATTGTCGGGGTCCGCCGCCCCAGCACCGTCATGCCGTGGCCGATGCCGCGCGGCAGCCCGTCGCTCCACGAAAAACTCGGATTGTGGCAGGTAGCGCAGGAGATGTAGTTGGCGCCCGAGAGCCGGGGATCGAAAAACAACATCTCGCCGAGCTTCACCTTGTCCGCCGAATAGGGATTGTCGGCTGGAAACGGGATCGCGGTCGGCCTGACGTACAGCGCCTTCGTTTGCTCGACCGTGAGAGGCTCGGCGGCGCGAAGGGCGAGCGGCGTCGCCGCGCCGATCGTAACGAGTGCTACGGCAAATAATCGATCCCTCATGTGACCCTCACACATAGTATTTTCGTCTGTATATCTATTATATGTATTAAGAAACCTCGAACAAAAGTACTGGCAACCCCCACAACTTTCTTAAATTGATTAACATTTTGGTCATTATTATTTAGGAAACATGAAACTCTTCGCGCCCCGAGAGCGTGCTCCGGAAGATTTTCTTTCGAAGTAATAGAAGCGTGGCGCGCCGACCAGTGCGTGCGTGTACGCCTGCGGGCAGAGTTTGGTGCCAGCATCGTCGCAGAGCGACAAACCCGATCGTGCGAGCAGTCTTCGTCTCAGCGCTGAGTTTCGTTTGTCTGCGCCGAGGAGATTTTGTATGTGATACACCAAATTTCAGGCGAGGTCGGTCGGGAGCGTCCACCGGCTCGACTTCGCGGCGCCAATCGCGGGAGGATTCCGATGCAGGACCACGACCAACACCGCAGCCCGTTGAGCGACATCGCGATCGCGCAGGCGGCGTCGATGCGTCCGATCGTCGATGTGGCTCTGGAGAAGCTGGGGATCGGGGCTTCGG
>JBGPOZ010000103.1:0-15649 GCA_041488295.1 Allostellaceae bacterium | reverse complement strand
GCGAAGAGCCGGCGATTCTGTGCAACGAGACCGAGAAAGTTGCGCGTCAGCGCTGCGAAGCCCGCGCGCTCGGCAACGGCGTTCACCGCCTTTCCCTGCTCAGCGCGCGACAGGATCGGACTGCGCACGAGCCGGCGCAGATCGCCGCTCTCGTTCAGCATGTTGCGGAGCTGGCGCAGATCGCCGGCGACTTGGTCGAGCAGCTTCTGCTCGTCGGCGAGATCGAACAGCGCCGCAGCGTAGCGATCGGCGAGCCCGGAAACGCCTTTGCCTTCGGATGCCACTCTAAGGAGACCCTCGATGTCGCTGCGATCACATGAAGCGCTGCGGCGTGAAACCTTTGCGCGGATTTCGACAACAGAAATCCGTCGGGCGGGGTCCGCCCGAAGCGCGCGGGTTCCTAACATACTTCATCAGGGGGCGCAACAATTCGAGGCGCGCCAAAATGCCCGGAACCGAGGAGGTGCCCGCCGCCGTCGGCGCGTCACGCGCAACGAGCGCCGCCCTCACCTGTTCCGCTTGTTATTTACAGGCGAAAAACAGGCTTCGAGGCCCCACGGGTGCCGACCGAACCGATGAATGTCCAACACTCCGCACCGCACGCATCAGCCTCCTCTACGCTTTCCATTTCGGACTATCGCATATCCGAATGAGATATGACAACAGAAGCTTTCCGAGCGACGCTCGGCTTCCCCTAATTCGATCCGGCACGCGGATCGCGATCGGCCAAGCCATACTCGTCATGAATGCGCACCCAGCTCATCGCGTAAGGCAGGTCGTCCTCGTCGCGGCCCTTGGGGACGAGGTCGAGGTAGTGATAGGCGCCGTTCATCATGTCGAGGCCGCGCGCGTAGCATGAATAGGTGTGAAAGACCGTGCCGTCCGTCTCCTTGTAGAAGACGCTGATGCCGGGCGCTTCAGAGGCAGGGAACTTGCGCATCGCGTAGTTGTAATAGACCTCGCGCATCGCCAGCTCGTCGGGCGCGAAGGACACTTGGTAGTCGCGGTTGAAGTCGTTGCCGAATGACGAGACCCATTTGAAACCCCACCCCATGCGCTTTCTGAAGGCGTTGATCTGAGGCAAGGGCGCACGGGAGACGGCGATGAGCGTCACATCGCGATGCGCGAGATGCACGTCGATGCCGTTGAAATTGTCGGCCCAGAACGAGCAGCTCTTGCACGGTTTCTCCCAACCCGGACCATACATGAAATGATAGACGACGAGCTGGCTGCGCCCGGCGAACAACTCCGCCAAGGTCTCTCTGCCGTTGGGCCCGTCGAAGACATATGCTTTCTCCACCGGCTCCCATGGCATCTCCCGCCGCTGCCGGCTGAGTTGGTCGCGCAACCGCGTGAATTCCTTCTCCTTGGCAAGAAGCTCCGTGCGCGCCGCGATCCACGCATCGTGCGAGACGACCTTGTGATTTGCCATGACATGTCTCCGTCGATGACGCAATTGCCCGCCGCGAACGTCGGCGGAAAACCGATGGTCAAACCCGGCCCGGCTTGCCGGCGAGGATTTCGGCAAGCTTGTCGAAGGACCCGGTCCAACCCTGCTTGTGGCTGTCTCGCCTCGTCTTGTTCTCGAAGCGCTCATGCCGCAACGTCATCTCGGTCTTCTCGCCGATCGCCTTGAACGTGATCGCCACTACGGTCTCGTGGCCGGGTTTGCCAGAATCGTCCTGCCATCCCCAGGTGAAGACGAGGCGTTCGGGCACGGCAACCTCACGATAGACGCCCTCGACGGTGCTGACGCCGCCCTTCTCATGATGCATGGCGATGCGGTAGACGCCGCCCGCC
Source organism: Allostellaceae bacterium (assembly GCA_041488295.1). Lineage (GTDB taxonomy): Bacteria > Pseudomonadota > Alphaproteobacteria > ATCC43930 > CGMCC-115725 > URHD0088. The sequence continues at coordinate 13,849 of JBGPOZ010000103.1, read as the reverse complement.
CGCGCATCCATCGCTACGATTTCGGCCTTGACGCTGCGCGGCCCGATCCAGCGCGCAATCTGCGCGGGATCGATCCAGGCTCGGAAGACCGCCTCGCGCGGCGCGTCGAACACCCGCGAGAGGACGAGCGTGCGATCAGCGTCGCTTCTTTCGGCGCCGATGGGTTCTGCGCGTTTCTTCATCTCCTCCCTCCTGCGGTCTATGGGCGTGGCGCAGCTCTTCGGCAAGCCGATCGAAACTTTCGCTCCAGAAGCGGCGATAGGATGCGAGCCAATCGGCGGCATCGTGAAGCGCGAGGGCTTTCAGACGACAGCGGCGATGCTGGCCGTCGCGCTGCCGCATGATGAGTGCGGCGCGCTCCAGCACCTTCAAATGCCGCGAGATCGCCGGCAGCGAAATGGCAAACGGCGCGGCGAGCTCGTTCACGGTCGCCTCTCCAGCGGCAAGCCGCGCGAGAATCGCCCGACGCGTCGGATCGGCGAGCGCGGCAAAGGTCCTATCGAGGGTGGCCGTCGGCATAATTCCCCAGGGCGATTAGTTAACCGATCGGTTAATTAATTGAGATGCCGGCCGCTGTCAAGTCGAGGTCGCCGTCGACCGGCGCCGCTGGCGGTTCAGCGGGCCGGTCGCAAAGATTCGGAACCGGTCGCCGCTCGCCGATCCGCATCGGATTCGAACGCGGGCACGATCCGGAAGATGATCGCGGCGAAGAGCACGATCGACAGCAGCATCACGAGCGAGCCGACAGCCGCAACCGGCTCGGCACCGGGATAGCCGAGCATGATGCCGGCGACACCGACGACGAGCGCCAAGGTGCCGATATTGGCGAGCCAGAAATGCCACCAGGCGAAGCGCGAGGCAGCAGCCTCGGGCCATGTCCGATAGACGATCGCGTAAAGCGCCATCGATGCCCAGCCGGCGAGGTTGATGTGGGCATGCGTCGGCATTTGCGAATGGTCTTCGGACATCGCCATGACGATGCCGAGCGCCATGCCGACCAGCATGTAGATGACGGCGATGCGCAAGAAGAGACCGTCAATTCGCATCATGATGGATGCCCTTTCGTGATGAAGGCAACAGAGAGGCTTGCGCTCGCGCGGAAGAGGGATCGGCGATCAGCGCGTCGAGCAGCAATGCGAGGTGATCCGGTCGCACCCCGTCGGCCGCCATCAGGGCCTTGATGATCGGGTCGGCGAGCATCTCGGCTAGAGCCGGTTCGCGCCAATCGCCTGGACGGTGCCCGGCACGCGTCCTGCAATTTGCGGCGCGCGAAGACCGGGTGTGGACGGCCACTGCCGGCTTCCAAATCCGCTCTGCATTTTTCATCGCGAACATCCCCATTCCCCCTGCTATACCACCGCGCTTGCTCTCTCGCGCGACACCGCAAGCGAGGGCACTTCGGCGCATTCGACAGAGCGCACGAATTCTTCCCAGACGGCAGGCTTGGCAACCGCGAGATATTCCCGCTGCATCTCCGGCGTCAGAACCTCGACGAGCAGCCTGTTCTCGACCCACAGCTCGACGACGCGAAACATGCCGCCGCGCACGCAGGTCCGGCTCTTCCAGCCGACCCATTTGGCGATCTCGTGGATTTCCGATTCGCTGCGCGGCACGCCGATCGCGAGATGCGTTTCCGTGGGGCGCATGCCATCCTCGACACGGCTCGAGGCCACTTCGTCCGCGCCGGGCACGAGCACTTGCCCCGCGGGGTAGATTTCGATCGCCGTGCCGTGCGCGTCGCCGGCTAAAGCGATGTAGGAGCCTGGAAAGGGCGGAAAGGGATAGGCGTGGCCTTGCCACAGCGCGGCCAGAACGGATGCGACGTGCGATGGATCGCGGGCGCCGATCGATGCGTGGAACAACATGATGAGAACTCCCCGACCTCGATATGAGGCGGGGAAACTAGCGAGGCGTACAATTCCGAACTTCGCCCGGTCGGGCCAATCGCGAAAAATTCTTCGATGGCCCGATCGGGCCACGCCGCCTCAGAGCCCGTGCCGGGCGGCGAGGGCCGCCGCTGCCGCGCGAGTCGGCAGATCGAGCTTCATCAGAATGTTGGCGATGTGGCGCTTCACCGTGTGATCGCTGAGCGTAAGCGCCGAGGCGATACTGGCATTGCTGAGCCCTTGCGCCACGAGCCGAAGGACCTCGCGCTCGCGCATGGTCAAGGCGGCGAGCGCCGCAGGGGCTGGCTCGGACCGACCGGACTCGGATGTCCCCGCTGCCCGCACCTGTGCCGCTCTCGGCATCCCATCTTCGACGAGCTCGCCCGCAGCACGGCGCAAGGCGCGCGTATAACGCTCGGCCAATTCCGGAACGGCGAAATAATTCGCGCCGGCAAGCCGGCTCTCCAGGAGTCCCGGCGCCATCGATCGAATAGAGACGACGACATCGCGCGCTTCCTTCAGATCGCCATGCTCGGCGAGGCACGCGGCGAGCAGGACGTAGTGGCCGGCGAAGCGCCGATTGACGGCGATCGCGCGATTGGCGTTGTCGATGCAGCCAACGTGATCGCCGGCGACGAAAGCGGCGAGCGCCACAGCCCAATAACCGAGGTCGAGCGACCGGGCGCGCGGGGACAGCCGCAGCGACAGCTCGGCGTGGCGGCGCGCCTCCTCGGCCATGCCGAGATTGGACTCCTCCCACGAGAGCCAACGCAAGGTCGCCACGTCATTGGGATTGAGATGATGCGCCTGTCGAAGGGCGGCAACGGCTTCGTCGTGGCGACGTCGGCGCATCGCGAGGTGCCCCAGGATCGCATAAGCCGCGTGGTTGCGCTCGTCGAGCTCGCGCAGGCGCAGCGCGGCGGCATCGGCGGCCGCAAAATCCTCCTGCGCTTGCGGCCCGAAGAAACCCATGGCGCCGCGCCTGCAGTGCCCCCAAGCGATGGCGTAATAGGCGCGCGGACACGCGGGATCGAGCGCGACCGCACGCCGTGCGAGCTAGATGCCCTCGGAAAGGAGCGCTGCATCGCTGGCGGCGACGCCGCGGGTGATGAGGGCGCCCGCTTGGAGCGCCAGATCGTAGGCTTGCACATCGGCAAGCGGCACGCGTTCGGCTCGCGCCTGCTCGGCCAGTTGAATCTCGGGCGCGATCCCGCCGACGATGCGGCGGGCGATCTCCTCCTGGACGTCGAGGATGTCGTCGAGCGCGCCATCATGGCGGTCGGCCCATATCTGATCGCCGTTCGCGCGGCAGAGGCTGACGGAGATGCGCAGGCGATTTCCGGCGCGGCGCACGCTGCCGGCAAGGACATAGGCGACGCCGAGCTCACTCGCGACGCGCTGGATATCGCCGGCGAACGGCTCGCAGGCGAAGCTCGAGCCCCGCCCGATGACGAAGATCTCGCGGAAGCGCGACAGCTCGGTGATGATGTCCTCGGTGATGCCGTCGCTGAAGTAGCGCTGCTCGGGATCACCGCTCATATTCTCGAACGGCAGCACCGCGACCGACGGTCCGCCGCGCAGCGGCGCCGGAGAAGCGTCGACTGCCGAACCGGCGATCTCGACAAGCCTTCGGTTGCCCGATGACGGCTGCATGCGACCCCCGAATTCCCGAAGTCGCGGGCAGTCTAAGGGCAAGCCATCCTTGGCACCAAGTGAATATCAAGAACGCGCTACGCTGCCGCCGCCCTTACTACTAAGAGGTGCATGCGGCTCCGCGCGATCCCTCACGCACCTTGCTCGGGGGCCTTGTAGGTCATCGGCGGCGGTTCGCCGTGCTTCTCGGGCAACATCGGCTGCGGTTCGGGGTAGAACATCGGATCGCGCTTGTCCCACGAGTGCTCGAAGGGCCGGCGCATGGCGACGCCGGCGCCGTGCGTCTTCTCGTTCTCTTCGATCGCCTTCTGCAGGTCGCTCGCCATCTTCTCGTCCCAGGGCAGGACGTAATAGCGCGGCTCGCGCACATCCTTGAGGCGGAGCCAAAGATAGATGCCCTGCCCTTCGACGAGGTAGGAGCCGAGCACCGCGGCCTCGGTCTCGGCGGGCCGAAGCACTTCGAGCCGGGTCGATTTCGGCCGCCCGAGCATATCCGAATAGCCGAAGAACAACCCGGCGAGGAGCAACGCGAAAAAGCCGCTCACGAGGGCGCGCCGCCAGCGCCCGCCCATCGGGAGGCCGATGAAGGCGTAAATCCCAAGGAGAAGGGCGAGCGAGGCGAAGGCGAGGATGAAGGCGGTCATTACTGCTTTGTCGCCGTCTGGTTCTGCGCCTCGCGCAGTCCCTTGTGGACACGGTTGACGCTGCCGTCCACGAGCTCGCCCTTGTCACCGAGACGGAAGCGGAAGATCGTCGTCTCCTGGCCGGTATGAGTGAGCTCGACCGCCGACTGCAAGACCTTGCGCACCTCGCCGCCGGGTGTTTGCACGGCGATATTCGCCGTGACGGTCACCGGAAAGCGTTGATCGACCGAGCGATAGAGATGAGCGTTCACCACATATTCGCCAGGCCAGCGGCCACGCCCGTATGCCACCTCGTAGTTCATCGAATTGGGATCGCCGGAATGGCCGAGATCGTCGCGCAGCAAGTTGAAGATCATGCCCGCCTTGTTGGAATACCCGACCGGCACATCGCCCGGCCCCTGGACCCAGAGATCGACATCGGCGTCGATCTTGTCATCCCAGCGGATATCGACGATGACGGCGCCGGGCGGGTTGACCCCGCTCGTTTCTTCCTGCTGCTTGCGGACATGGGCCAAGGCGACGGCGCCGACCACGAGGTAGGCGAAAACCAGCAGGAACAGCATGTCGCGGAAGGAGACATTCATCCCCCGCCACATGGCTCAGACCTCCTGTCGCGCGAGCAGATGCGCGTTAGTGCCGAGCCAGAGATAGCCGATGCAGGCGAGAAGATTGGTATAAAGCGCGGTACCGGCGCCGATGTAGATGGCGATGACGACGTGCTTGAAGCTCTCGAAACTTTCCCCCTTGTCGACGGAGAGATCCGAGACCGTCATGATGAGGCCGAGCACCGTGCCGACCATGCCGAGATAGACCAAGACGTTGCCGACCCAGCGCACGCTTTGCCAGTCGCGCCGCACGCAGCAGACGAGCCCCCAACCGAAGAGCGCCGTGATGAGCCAGCACATGCCGGAGGTATCGGCCTGATAGGGCTTGGCGAGCAGCTCCTCGGCCCAGGCCGCGGCAATAAGGGCGGCACCGATCAGGTTGAGCACGACAAAGCGGGCAATGAAGCCGTTTTCTGCCGAGAGTGCGAAGGCGCGGGAGAGTTTTTCCTGCTGCGCGCGCACTTCCATCGCGTCTTGCGGAATGACGGGCCGCAGCATTGTCTGCGGCATCCGCATCTTGCCCAGGGTCGCAAACATGATCGCCTTCCCATCTATTGGCCCGACTAGATAGTCCCGGTTAAATGGTTAATTTCGGTTGAATGGAACGTGAAGAAACTCTGAAGAAGAAACGAATGGTTGCGACGCTCCCCGATCTGCTTCGCCACGGCCTCGACATCGTCTTCGTCGGCATCAATCCGAGCATCTATTCGGCGCAGCGTGGGCACTACTTCGCGCGGCGGGCGAACCGGTTCTGGCCGGCGCTTTCCCGCTCGGTGCTGAGCGTCGCGGCGCGCCGTGCGCTCGGCGTCGACGCTCTGGGACCCGAGCATGATGCCGCCCTCCTCGACCACGGCTTCGGCTTCACCGACGTCGTCAAGCGCCCGACCGCAAACGCCGCCGCGCTCGATCCCGGCGAGCTCGCGGCGGCAGCGCCGCGTCTCGTCGCCACGCTGTTGGACTACCGACCGCGCATCGCTTGCTTTCACGGTGTGACGGGCTATCGCCCGTTTCGGCGCGCCGTGCTCCGCAACGACACCCTCGACGTGACGCTGGGCGCTCAGGAGGGGACGATCGGCACGACGCGCCTCTTCGTCGTGCCCAATCCGAGCCCGGCCAACGCGCATGCGACGCCGGCCGCTCAGACGGCGTGGTACGATCGCCTCGCCGCCTTCCTCACCGCGATCGACCGAGGGTCATAGGAAGCTGTAGGGATCGATATCGATCTGGATACGAACGCTCGAGGGAATTTTGACGCGCCGGAGCCAATCGCGCAGCACCGGCTGCACGGCGCTGCTCCGCCCCGCCTTGACGAGAAAACGCCGGCGGTGACGCCCTCGGAGAATGGCGAGCGGCGCCGGGGCAGGCCCCAGCACCTCGATCCCCGGCATCTGCGGCGCCGCCCGGGCGAAGGCGGCGGCGACGGCATCGGCGACCTCGGCATCGGGGCCCGCAATGATGAGCGCGGCAAGGCGGCCAAAGGGCGGCATTGCGTATTTGCGCCGCGCCGCCGCTTCCTCGGTAAGAAAGCGGTCGCGGTCGCCGCTGACGAGAGCGCGGATTACCGGATGGTCGGGAATGAAGGTCTGGAGATAGACGACGCCCGGCCGCTCGGCTCGGCCGGCGCGGCCGGCGACTTGGTGGAGTAACTGAAAGGTACGCTCGGCCGCGCGTAAATCGCCACCCGAGAGACCGAGGTCGGCGTCGACGATTCCGACTAGTGTCAGCATCGGGAAGTGATGCCCCTTGGCGACGATCTGCGTGCCGATGAGGATGTCGACCTCGTGCGACTCGACCGCCCGGATCATGTTTGCCGCGGCACGTGGACCCGTCAGCGTGTCGCTCGCCATGACGGCGCAGCGCGCATCCGGAAAGCGCTGCGCCACCTCCTCGGCGAGGCGCTCGACGCCGGGGCCGCATGCAGCAAAGGCACCGGGCGCGGCACAGGATGGGCAATGACGTGGCACGCCTTCGGCATGGCCGCAATGATGGCATTGCAGCTTGCCGAGAAAACGGTGCTCGATGAGCCACGCGGTGCAGTTCGGGCACTGCATGCGGTGGCCGCAGGCGCGGCACAGGGTGAGCGGCGCATAGCCACGCCGATTGAGGAAGAGCAAGGTTTGCTCGCCCGCCGCAAGCGTCTCGGCCATCGCCGCGACGAGCGGCGGCGCGAGGAAACGCTGACGCTCCGGCTGAGCGCGGCGCAGATCGATGGTGCGGACTGCCGGCATCGATGCTCCGGCGTGGCGATCGGGCAGATGGAGGCAGCGGTAACGCTTCTGCTCGACATTGACGACCGTCTCGAGCGCGGGGGTCGCCGAGACGAGAACGATCGGAATGTGCGCCAGCGAGGCGCGCACCACGGCCATGTCGCGGGCGTGATAGATGACGCCGTCCTCCTGCTTGTACGACGCATCGTGCTCTTCATCGACGATGATGAGCCCGAGTGCGGCGAAGGGCAGAAAGAGCGCGGAGCGGGCCCCGACGACGACTCGCGCCCGCCCGGCGGCAACATCGCGCCAGGCGTGGCGCCGCTCGGCATGGGTCCGGTCGGAATGCCATTCGACCGGGGCCGCACCGAAGCGCGCGGCGAAGCGGCCGAGGAATTGCGCGCTGAGTGCGATCTCGGGGAGGAGCACGAGAACCTGCAGCCCGCGTTCGAGCGCCGCGGCGATCGCGGCAAAATAGACCTCGGTCTTGCCCGAGCCGGTGACGCCATCGAGCACGGTGACGCTGAACCCGCCCTGAAGGACCTTCTCGCCGAGCGCGCGCGCAGCAGCGGCCTGATCGGGCGAAAGATGCGGACCCGGGCGTCGCCAATCGGGCAAGGCCAACGCGCTTTGCGCCGGCACCTCGACGATTTCAAGGAGGCCAAGATCGAGAAGACCGCGAACGACGCTCGTGCTGCACGCGGCGGCCCGTGCGAGCTCGGCTGCCGGCCGCGGCGGTCCGCCTGAAAGCTCGTGCAGGATTCGCCGGCGCGGCGGCGTCAGGCGCTTCTCGGCGGCGCTACCGCGCAGAATCGTCCTCCCCGCCGCGCTGAGCGCACAGGCGGTGACAGGGCGGGGCGTCTCGAACGCGTCGGCGACGCTCATCGCCATGCGCAGAACGGCGCCGGGCGCCGTCATCGTGTATGCGGCGACCCAATCGACGAAGCGCCGCAGCTCGGCGCGCATCGGCGGAGCGTCGAGAACGCCATCGAGCGGCCGCAGTCGCTCCTCCGGGATCCCCCCATCCTCGGCTGCATCCCAGACGACGCCTGGCACGACTCGGCGACCGAGCGGCACCGCGACGAAGGTGCCGGGCGGCGGCGGCGCCGCGCCCAGGGCGAGATAGTCGTAGGCGCCGTCGAGCGGCAAAGGCAGGAGAACGCGGCATCGCGGCGCCGCCGGCGCCTCGTCCTCCGTCCTCGGCGGCGTGTCCCCGGCGGGGAGAGTGGCGTGGCGAAGAGGCATCGGCTACACTCATAGAACGAAAGCCGAGGCGGGTCCAAGGGCGCCCGACCGCGGCGCCTTCGGAGCCAGGGCAGCGCGCATGAAGTTCTTCATCGATACCGCCGATCTTGCCGAGATCAAGGATCTGGTCGCGACCGGCCTTGTCGACGGCGTGACGACGAATCCGTCGCTTGTCGCCAAAAGCGGTCGCAACTTCCTCGAGGTGGTGCGGGACATTTGCGCAGTCGTGCGGGGACCGGTGAGCGCCGAGGTCGCCGCGACCGACGTGCCGACGATGCTCGAAGAAGGTCGCAAGCTGGCGCGGATCGCAGCCAATGTCACGGTCAAGGTCCCGCTGACGCCGAACGGGCTCAGGGTCTGTCGAACCCTCGCCGATGAGGGCACGATGGTTAACGTCACCCTCTGCTTCTCGGCGGCGCAGGCGCTGCTCGCGGCAAAGGCCGGCGCTGCCTTCGTCTCGCCCTTCGTCGGGCGGCTCGACGATGTCGGCGCCACCGGTATGGATCTCATCGGCGAGATCGTCGCGATGTACCGTAACTACCCCGCGCTCAAGACCGAAGTGCTGGTCGCTTCGGTGCGTCATTCGCTGCACGTAGTCGCGGCAGCGAAGCTCGGCGCCCATGTCGCCACCTTGCCGCCCGCCGTACTCCGCCAGATGTTCGCCCACCCTTTGACGGAGAAGGGCTTGGCTGCCTTCCTCGCCGATTGGGCGAAGACCGGGCAGTCGATCCTCGGCAGCGACGCCGGACCCGCCAAGATGGGCGCGGCCGCGGAGTAGCATCGTGGACCGGAGCAAGGACAAGAAGACGATCGTCAAGCCCCCGCCGACCGTGTCGCGGAAAGAAGCGGAGACACGCGAGCTCGCACCGGATCTCGTCGCCGCCTATCTGAAGGCGCACCCCGATTTCCTCTCCGATCATCCCGACCTCATGACCGCTTTGACGCCGCCTGCCCTGCGGCGGGGTGAGGGCGTGCTCGACATGCAGCAATTCATGTTGCTGCGCCTGCGCGAGGAGCTGGCGCGTGCCAAGCTCCAGCAGCGCACGTTGATCGCGACGAGCCGGTTCAATCTCACGAGCCAAGGCCGCATCCATGCCGCGGTGCTGGCGATCATCGCCGCCACCAGCTTCGAGCAGCTCATCCAGGTGGCAACGACCGATCTCGCGGTCCTGCTCGATGTCGACGTCGTGACGATCGGCGTCGAATCGGCGGCGAGCGCCCAGCCCCGCCTGCCGCTCCACGGCATTCAGATGCTGCGGCGCGGCACGGTCGACGAATTGCTCGGTCCCGAACGCGACTCGCTGCTGCGCGCCGATGCGCCGGGCGAGCCGGCGCTGTTCGGGGCCGCCGCCGGCCTTGTCCGCTCGCAGGCGCTGCTGCGCCTCGCGGTGAGCGATCACGCGCCTGCCGGGTTGCTCTGCATTGGCACCCGCAAGCCCGGAAAGTTCCATCCTGGCCAGGGTACCGAGTTGCTTTGCTTCCTGGCACGATCGCTCGAACTCACCATTGCCGCCTGGCTCGATCTCGCGGCGTGAGCGCCGTGCCTGGCGGGCGGGGCCAGCGCCTGTCCCGCTCGACCGATACGCCGCGGCGCCGCGGTGCCGCGAAGCGATCGCCGCCTGGCAAGCATGGCTTGCCGACGAGAAGCGTGCCTCGGCGCATACCTTGGCAGCCTATGGCGGCGACCTCGCGCGGTTTTTCGACTTTCTGACAGGCCATCTCGGCGGATCGCCGGACCTCGCCGACCTCGCCGGGCTGCGTGGCGCGGACTTCCGCGCCTATCTCGCGCATCGCGCCGCGGCGGACAGCGCGGCCAGCTCGATGGCGCGCGCCATGTCGGTGCTGCGCTCCTTCTTCCGCTTCCTCGACCGGCGCGGGCTCGCGCACAATGCAACGCTTTCCGCCGTGCGCACGCCGAAACTGCCGGCGGCGATTCCGAAGCCGCTGTCGGCAACCGATGCGTGCGACCTGCTCGATCGCGCCACGAGCGGTGCTGCGCCATGGGTCGGCAAGCGTGACCTTGCCATCTTCATCCTGCTCTACGGATGCGGGCTGCGCCTTTCCGAGGCGCTCGGCCTCGCGCGCCGTACGGTGCCGCTCGCCGGCGGCATGATGCGCATCGCCGGCAAGGGCAACAAGGAACGGCTCGTGCCGGTCCTCCCGGTGGTCGCCGCAGCGGTCGCCGACTACATTGGGGCCTGCCCGCACCAGTTGCCGGTCGAGGACCCGCTTTTCCGCGGCGTGCGCGGCGGACCGCTCCACCCCCGCCTCGTCCAAGAACGAATGGCCGAACTGCGCCGCCAACTGCAACTGCCCGACACCGCGACGCCGCACGCTCTGCGCCACAGCTTCGCAACGCACCTTCTTGTCGGCGGCGGCGATCTTCGAACGATCCAGGAACTGCTTGGCCACGCCAGCCTCTCGACGACGCAACGCTATACCGCGGTCGACACGGCGCACCTGACCGAGGTCTACGACAACGCCCATCCGCGGGCGAAAACGCCCTAGGATCCGCCGCATCAAGCGGCGCGCACGAGCCGAGCGAACCCAGATTTTCGAGCCGGCCGGCCGGAGCGCGAAGGCGAGACACGCCCCAAACGCGAAAAAGGTCCTGAGCGTGCGATGACGCCAGCTGAGTCCATGCGGACAACGACATCCCCATTTGCGTCGGGTATTTTTACACTGCGCGCTATCCTTCGAGAGCCGCCATGCATTTTGCGATTGAAAAGCTTCGATTTTTTCGATCGGCACGATACTTGCTGGGCAATAGGATCAGGTGTGGTCGCGGACGAAATGGGTTATGGCCACGTTCAACTCAGACGATAGAAGCCGGTACTCCGCACGGCGTGCCGTCCTGCTTTGGCTTTGCCTCAGCGGGCTGGCTTGGGGATTCTGGCTGGGAGCCGCTCTGCTCGCCGCACGGCTCTGACCGGCATACCTTAACTCTGGCACCCGAGAACCGCGCCACCGCCGTTGCCAGCCTCGCCGCATTCTGATGAAATCGAACTCGGCATCGCTTCGCACGCCGTGCCCAAACGATTGAACAGAACCGATCAGGGAGACTAGCTCGTGTTGTGCCAGAGATATTTCGTTGCCTCGCTTGCCGCCGCGGTCGCGGTCGCGCTCACCTCGCCGCTTGCCGCCAAGACGTTCCGTTGGGCCAATGACGGCGACATCATCTCGATGGATCCCTACGCGCGGCAGGAGACGACCCTGCTGAGCTTCGCCAGCAACGTCTACGAACCGTTGATCCAGCGGGACCGCCAGTTGAAGCTCGAGCCGTCGCTCGCGACCGAGTGGTCGAACCCGGAGCCGACAATTTGGCACTTCAAGCTGCGCCAAGGCGTCAAGTTCCATGACGGGACGCCGTTTACCGCCGACGACGTCGTCTTCTCGTTCGAGCGGGCGACCACCTCGCAGGTGGCGCCAATCGTCGCCACCTTCAAGGAGGTCAAGAAGATCGACGATTTCACCATTGACGTCGTGACCAAAGGGCCGGACCCGATCGTCCCCGACGAGATCACCGACTGGTACATCATGAGCAAGGCATGGTCCCAGAAGAACCATGCCGAAAAGATGGCCGATCCTGCGAAGAACGAAGACAATTACGCGGTGCGCAACGCCAACGGCACCGGCCCCTTCATGCTGAAGGAGCGCGAGCACGAGGTGAAGACCGTGCTCGTCAATAACCCCACTTGGTGGGGCAAGCCCGAGCACAATCTGACCGAGGTGATCTTCACGCGCGTCGCCAACGCCTCGACGCGCGTCGCCGCCCTGCTCTCGGGCGAGCTCGACATGATCTATACGGTGCCCGTACAGGACATCGAGCGTCTGAAGAACACGCCGGGCCTCAAAGTTCTGCAGACCCCAGAGCTGCGCACCGTCTATCTCGGCTTCGACCAGGCTCGCGACGAGCTGACGCAGAGCAGCGTCAAGGGCAAGAACCCGTTCAAAGACCTTCGCGTCCGCAAGGCGTTCTATCAGGCCATCGATGAGAATGCGATCGCAACCAAGGTGATGCGCGGCTTGGCGACGCCCACTGCGTTGATGATCGGCCCCGGCGTCAACGGTTTCGACCCGTCGCTCAATCAACGCTTTCCGTTCGACAAAGCGGCGGCCAAGAAGTTGCTCGCCGATGCCGGCTACCCCGAAGGCTTCGAGGTCGCGATGGATTGCCCCAATGACCGCTATGTGAATGACGAGGAGATCTGTCAGGCGGTCGCGGCGATGCTGTCGCGCGTCGGCATCAAGGTCAGCCTGCTGGCGCAAACCAAAACCAAGTACTTCACCAAGATCAACTACCCGAATTACGACACGCCCTTCTATATGCTGGGCTGGACGCCGAATACCTACGACGTGCACAACATGCTTGTCAGCCTCCTCCACTCCCGGACCGGCAGCGGCGGCGCCGGTTTCGTCAATGACGGCGGATATTCCAATCCCAAGCTCGACGAGCTGATCCAGAAGATCCAGGTCGAGACGGACAAGGAGAAGCGCGCGGCGCTGGTCCACGAGGCCCAGCAGATCGTCAAGGACGACATCCCGACCATCCCGCTGCATCAGCAGGCGGTGGTTTGGGCGATGCGCGACAATGTCGATTTGGCGCAGCTTGCCGACAATTTCTTTCCGCTGCGTTATGTAATGGTGAAGTGAGGACATCGCACGCGACGAACCCGCTCCGGCCGCTTTCAAGCCGGGGCGGGACGACTCGTCGCTCTGTACAGGAATACCGATGAGCAAATCGCGGATCTCTTCCGAACTCGATTTCAACAAGGCGGGGAAGCACTCGGGCTTCCTGCGTCTGCCCCATTCCGTGCACCGCTCCGCCTATGGCTGGCTGCCGATCCCGATCACCTGCATCAAGAACGGCGAGGGTCCGACCGTTTTCCTCGTCTCGGGCAATCATGGCGATGAATATGAAGGCCAGGTCACCTTGATGAAGCTGACGCGGCGCCTCGCGCCCGCGGACATCAAGGGCCGCATCATCATTCTGTCCGCCGCGAATTTTCCCGCCGCGATGGCCGGGATGCGCACCTCGCCGATCGACGAAGGGAATCTCAACCGCTCCTTCCCGGGCGACCCCAACGGTCGGCCGACGTCGATGATCGCGCATTACATCGAATCGGTGCTGTTGCCGATGGCCGATTTCGCGATCGACCTGCATTCGGGCGGCAGCTCGCTCATGTACATCCCGAGCGCGCTCGTGCGTAAACCCGGGGACCCGGCGCAGCGCGCGAAGGTCATCGAGATGCTGAAGCTGTTTGGTGCGCCCATCAGCATGATGCTCGACATGCCACAGGGCGAGGACCGCACCTTGACCGGCGGCACCGAGCGCGTCGGCGTCATGCATATGGGGACCGAGCTCGGCGGCAGCGGCACCGTCACCCCCTCGGCGCTCGCCATCGCCGAGCGCGGCCTCGCGCGCCTCCTCATGCATTTCGGCGTGCTGAGCAAACCTTTGCACGACGAGCCGCCGGGCAAGACGCGGATCCTGACGGTGGCCGGCCCACACTACTACTGTTACGCCCCAGACAATGGGCTCTTCGAGCCCTATGTCGAACTCGGCGACGAGGTCACGGCGGGACAAGCGGCGGGCGCCGTTCATTTTC
>JBGPOZ010000102.1:0-15674 GCA_041488295.1 Allostellaceae bacterium | reverse complement strand
CGCCCCCATCGGGCGCGGGGCTGCAGGATGGCTTATCGGCTGCCGATGGCTTTAAGCCGCTCTGCGACCCCCCCCCCCGTGGGGTAGCGGGTGGGGACCCGAAACGGGGGTTGGGTGGGGGGAATGGCGCAAGCATAGCGACATCGTGCGAGCGGCGCCTCCCCCTCACCCTGCCCTCTCCCCGGTGGGGAGAGGGTTCTTGTCGAATCGGGTGAGGCAGCAGCAGCAAAACTTCGATGGACCCCTACATCTTCCTCATCCAGATCCTGAACGGCGTGCAGTACGGGCTGCTGCTCTTCCTGGTGGCGAGCGGTCTCACCCTCGTCTTCGGCATCATGGGGATCATCAACCTCGCTCATGGCAGCTTCTACATGATCGGGGCGTATCTGGCCTTCTCGCTGACCCAATTGACCGGACGATTGTGGCTCGCGATCCTGATCGGCTTGCCGCTCAGCGTCGCGATCGGCCTCTTCCTCGAATGGCTTCTCATCAAACGCCTCTACGATCGCGATCACCTCTATCAAGTGCTGTTGACCTACGGCCTCATCCTCGCGCTCGAGGAGATCCGCAGCATCGTCTTCGGCGACGACGTGCATGGCGTCGCGGTGCCGCGGATCTTCGATTTCTCGATCCCGCTCACCGACACATTGAGCTATCCCGTCTACCGCCTTGTCATCTCGGCGACCTGTATCGTCGTCGCGCTCCTCATGGCGTTCGTCCTGCAGAAGACCCGGCTCGGCATGACGATCCGCGCCGGCGCCAGCAACCGCGAGATGGTGCAGTCGCTCGGCATCGACATCAAACGTCTCTACGGGATCGTCTTCGCGCTCGGCGTCGCGCTCGCGGCTTTTGCCGGCATGATCGCGGCGCCCGTCTCCTCGGTCTTTCCGGGGATGGGCAACCAGGTGCTCATCATCTCCTTCGTCGTCGTCGTCATCGGCGGCCTCGGCTCGATCAAGGGCGCCATGGTGGGCGCGCTCCTCATTGGCCTTGCCGACACCTTCGGCAAGGTGCTGGTGCCCGAGATCGCCGGCATGACGATTTACCTCGTGATGGCGATCGTACTTCTGGTGCGGCCGACGGGCCTCTTCGGCCGGGCATGAGATGACGGAGCAACGGGTCCCGCTGCGCGTTCTCGCGGCTCTGGCGCTGCTCGGCCTCGCGTTCTTCCCGTTGATCGGCGGAACCTTCTACATCCAGCTTTGCACCAAGATCATGATCCTGGCGATCTTCGCCATGAGCCTCGATCTCCTGATCGGCTTCACGGGCCTCGTCAGTCTTGGGCATGCCGCCTTCTTCGGCATCGCCGCCTACACCCTCGTGCTCCTGTCGCGGCAATACGAGGCGGCGAATTTCTGGACGAGCTTGCCGGCGGCGCTCGCGGCGGCGGCGGCGGCGGCCTTCCTCATCGGCGTCCTCGTGCTGCGCACCTCGGGCGTCTATTTCATCATGGCGACCTTGGCATTCGCGCAGATGCTCTACGCCCTCTTCGCCGATTCCGGCATCGCCGGCGGACATGACGGCGTCTACATCTATGCGAAGCCGGACGCTGCGATCTTCGGCTGGCGCCCCTTCGATCTCGAGCGCACGGCGCATTTCTACTATGTCTCCCTCGGCTTCATGGTGCTCGTCTTCGCCGGTTTGCGCATGGTCCTCGGCTCGCTCTTCGGCCATGTCATCCGCGGCATCAAGGCGAATGAGCGGCGGATGCGCTCATTGGGATTTCCCGTCTTCCGCTACAAGCTCGCGAGCTTCGTTCTCGCCGGCACCATCGCCGGCCTCGCGGGCTACCTTGCCGCGGCGCAATTCGGCTTCGTCAATCCCGAGCTTCTCGGCTGGCGCAATTCGGGCGACGCCTTGATGATGGTGATCTTGGGCGGGATGGGGACATTGTTCGGTCCCGTGCTCGGCGCCTTCGCCCTCGTCCTGGTGCAGGAGCTCTTCGCCGATCTCACCAAGCACTGGTTGCTGCCGATGGGCGGCTTCGTCATCCTTGCGGTGTTGATCCTGCCCCGCGGGCTCGGCGGCGCGCTGGAGCGCTTCGGAAAGCCGCGCGCGGAAGCCGTGACCGATGAGTAACCCGATGCTGACCGTCGAAACGTTGACCAAGCGGTTCGGCGGCCTCGCGGCGGTGGACGAGGTCTCTCTCGGCGTCGCCCTCGGCGAGATCCACGCGTTGATCGGTCCCAACGGCGCCGGCAAATCCACGCTCGTCAATCTGCTGTCGGGCGATCTCGTGCCGAGCGCCGGCCGCATCGTCTATGGCGGCAGCGAGATCACGGGCCTCTCCGCCGACCGCATCGCGCGGCTCGGCATCGGCCGCTCCTATCAGCGGACGAACATCTTCGGCGAGTTCACCTGCCTTGAGAATTGTCGCTTGGCGGCGCAGTCGCGCTTGCCGAGCTCGATGCGCTTTTTCGCGAATGCCCGCCGCCGCGCCGATCTCTCCGCGGCGGCCGAGCGCGCGCTCGCGCTTGCCGGTCTCGCCGGAAACGGGCCGCGCATTGCGGCGAGCTTGAGCCATGGCGAGCAGCGCCAGCTCGAGATCGCGATGGCGCTCGCGACGAACCCGCGTCTCCTCCTCCTCGACGAGCCGCTCGCCGGCATGGGCGCCGAGGAGGGGCAACGCATCGTCGATCTCTTGCGCGCGCTCCGCTGCGATCACGCCATCCTGCTCATCGAGCACGACATGGATGCGGTCTTCAGCCTCGCTGATCGTCTGACCGTGATGGTCGACGGGCGCGTCCTCGAAAGCGGCACGCCCGAGACGATCCGCGCCAGCGCCGCCGTGCAAGAAGCCTATCTCGGCACCGCCGAGACGATTTTCCGCGATGGAGGGCGCGATGACTGAGCCGCCTCTCGTCGAGGCGCGGGACCTCCACACCTATTATGGCGTGAGCCAAATCCTGCACGGCGTCGATCTCGTGATCAGGCGTGGCGAGACCTTGGGGCTCATGGGCCGCAACGGCATGGGCAAGACGACCTTGTTGCGCTCGATCCTGGGATTGACACGCCCGCGCCGCGGCAGCGTGCGCATCAAGGGCAAGGAAATGAGCGCCGCGCCGCCCGACGCCATCGCGCGGTGCGGCATCGCCTTCGTGCCGGAAGGACGCGGCATTTTTCCGACATTGTCGGTGCGCGAGAACCTCGTCATGGCGGCGCGTTCAGGCCCTGACGGGCGTGCCGAGTGGCGCCTCGAGCGCGTGCTCGACACCTTCCCGCGACTTGCAAAGCGTCTCCATCACGGCGGCGGCCAGCTCTCGGGCGGCGAGCAGCAGATGCTGACGATCGGGCGGGCGCTTCTTACCAACCCCGACCTCCTCATCCTCGACGAGGCGACCGAGGGTTTGGCACCGCTGGTCGCACGCGAGATCTGGCGCGTCATCACGACGATCCGCGCCAGCGGCATCGCGACGGTGATCGTCGACAAGAACCACGCTGTGGTGAGCGCGCTCGCCGATCGCTGCGTCGTCATCGTCAAGGGGCGGGCGGTGTTCGCGGGAACGAGCGCCGCGCTGCGCGCCGATCCGGAGATGATGAAGAAGCATCTCGGCGTCTGAGCCGCCGTTTTCGCCGGTGTTCGAGATCGATCTGCGCCTGGAAATTTTCGCCGACCTCGGTAATGATCCACTCCACTTTGTCCTGGAGCACGACAACCATGCCTCAACACATCGGTATCGTCGCCTGCTCGGCCGAGGGTGCGGCGCTTTGCTATCGGACCATCTGCGCGGAAGGCGCGCAGCTTTTCGGTCCCCACGCTCATCCCGAGGTCTCGATGCACACGCACTCGCTCGCCGAGTATGTGAAATGCCTCGACAGCGACGATTGGCAGGGCGTGGGTGAGCTGATGCTCGCCTCCGCAAAGAAGCTTGCGAAAATCGGCGCCGATTTCCTGATCTGCCCCGACAACACCATCCATCAGGCGCTTCCCTACGTCGAACCGAGATCGCCGCTGCCCTGGCTGCACATCGCGGAAATCGTCGCTGCCGAGGCCGCCCGGCGCGGGTTCCGGTGCCTGGGGCTCACCGGAACGCGCTGGCTCGTCGACAGCGAGGTCTACCCGGACAAGCTCGCGGCGCGCGGGCTGAGCTATATGCGCCCGACCACCGCGGAGCGCGACGAAATCAATCGCGTCATCATGGACGAGCTGGTCTGCGGCGTCTTCAAGCCCGAGGCGATCGCTTACCTTCAGCGCGTCGTCGGTCGGATGAAAGATGCGGGCTGCGATGCCGTTATCCTCGGTTGCACCGAGATTCCGCTGATCATGAGCGACTCGAATTCTGCGCTGCCGACCCTCGATTCGACGCGCTTGCTTGCGCAAGCGGCGCTGCGGCGGGCGGCGCTTGGCGTCGCCGCGCCGGCCGACGGAAGGCCCTGACGCGGCTACGGCCCAGTCATCCGAACCGGATAGTGCAGAAATCCGCGAAAGCGCGCTCTGCCGCCGCGCACCGGTGCTCCGGCGGGTGCGATCGCGGCAAAGCTTTGGACCAGGCGTCCGATCGCAACCTCCGCTTCCATCCGCGCCAGTGACATGCCGGCGCAGGCATGAATGCCGGTGCCGAAGGCAAGATGACGGTTGGGATGGCGGCGGATGTCGAGCCGGTCGGGGTCGGGAAATTGCGCGGGATCGCGGTTCGCGGCGCCGATGCAGAGATGGACGTAGGTCCCCGCCGGCACCGCGACGTCGCCGAGCGTCGTATCGGCGGCGGCTCGGCGATTGCCGAGTTGGTTCGAGCTCTCCATCCGCAGAAATTCTTCGACCGCCGTCCCGATCAGCTCCGGCGATCGGCGAAGCTCCCGCATGGCGTCGGGGTTTCGCAGGAGCAGGTCAACGCCGTTGCCGATGAGGTTCGTCGTCGTCTCGTGCCCGGCATTGAGAAGGAAGATGCAATTGTGGAGAAGCTCGATCTCGCTGAGCCGCTCGCCCTCGGCGGCGGCATCGCTGAAGGCGCTTCCGGCGATGAGCGTCGAGAGAATCTCCGCGGGATCATTGTTGTGCTGGCGCACGCGCCGCCGCACGAGGTCGTCGAGATATTGCTTGAAATCGCTCACCGCTTCGATCCCGGCCGCGAACTGCTCGTTGCTCAGCACCGGCTCGAGCGCGCCGAGGATGGCGAGCGACCATCGGCGCAGCGGCGCACGCTCGTCGCCGGGAATGCCGAGCATGTCGCCGATGAGCTGCACCGGAATCGCCGCTGCGAAATCGTCGATGAGATCCATCCCGCCGCGCTCCGTCGCGCGGTCGAGCAAGCGATCGACGAGCGCCTCGATGCGCGGCTGGAGCGCCCGAAGGGCGCGCGGCGTGAAGGCCGGCGCGAGCAGCTTGCGCACCCGCGTGTGGTAAGGCGGGTCGTTGAAGACGAGGCTCGTCGTGTGGTGCTCGTAAAGGAGGCTGTCGCCGAAAGCCGGTCGGAAATCCTTCGTCTTGTCGGAACGCCACATCGCGGCGTCGCGATAGATCGCCACGCAATCATCGTAGCGGGTGAGGAAATAGGACCCGTCGGGCATCGGATGGACCGGATCGAAACGGCGCAGGCCGTCGTAGAGCGGGTAGGGGTTTTCGAGAAAGGCGCGATCGAGCTTCTTCAGATCGAAGGCGAGCGCCGCCCGGCGCGCATCTTCATCACTGCCGAAATCCCGCTCCTGGTCCATTGCGCGTCACGCCACGCCTTGCGCCGCCGCGCTTGCCGCCGGCTCGTAGTGTCGTGTTCGCGCCGGCAGGCTCACCGGCGCGAAGCTGTCGGGGTCCGCCATCGCCCATAGCCGCGCGTATTCGGCGTTGCTCGCGGTGCCGAGCAGCTCGCCCGGCGTCAAGCGCGGGTAGAGCTCGGCGAAACTCTTGACCTCGCTCTGCGAGATGCGGCGCTGGATGTGCAGCGGGCGCAGCTCCGAAGGATGCTTGAGGCCGGCGGCGCCGACCAGCTCGCCGAGCGCCTCCAAGGTGTGATCGTGGAAATGGCGCACGCGCTCCGCCTTGTCGGGAACGACGAGGGCGCGCTGGCGGCTCTGATTCTGCGTCGCGACGCCCGAGGGACAGCGATCGGTGTGGCAAGATTGCGACTGGATGCAACCCAAGGCGAACATGAAGCCGCGCGCCGCGTTGCACCAATCGGCGCCGAGCGCCAGGATGCGCGCCATGTCGAAGGCGGTGACGATGCGCCCCGCGGCGCCGATGCGGATGGCGTCGCGCAAGCCTGCGCCGACGAGGCAATTATGCGCGAAGATGAGGCCTTCACGCAGCGGCGTTCCGACATGGTCGACGAATTCGAGCGGCGCCGCGCCGGTGCCGCCCTCCTTGCCGTCGATCACGACGAAATCGGCACGGATGCCGGTCAGGACCATCGCCTTGCAGATCGCCATGAATTCCCAGGGATGGCCGATGCAGAGCTTGAAGCCGACCGGCTTGCCGTGCGAGAGCTCGCGAAGTTTGGCGATGAAATGCACCATCTCGCGCGGGCTGGAGAAGGCCGAGTGGCGCGCCGGCGAAATGCAGTCGACGCCGACCGGCACGCCGCGCGCTGCGGCGATCTCGGGCGAGACCTTGGCGCCGGGCAGGACCCCGCCATGGCCGGGTTTGGCGCCCTGGCTCAGCTTGATCTCGATCATCTTCACCTGCGGGTCCGCCGCCGATTCGGCGAAGCGCTCGGGCGAGAAGGAGCCGTCGGGATTGCGGCAACCGAAATAGCCGCTGCCCAGTTCCCAGATGATGTCGCCGCCGAATTCGCGGTGGTGGCGGCTGTAACCGCCCTCGCCGGTGTCGTGGGCGAAGCCGCCGAGCTTCGCGCCCTTGTTGAGCGCTCGGATCGCGTTGGCGCTGAGCGCGCCGAAGCTCATCGCCGAGACGTTGAAGAGCGAGATCGCATAAGGATGCTTGCAATCGGGTCCGCCGACCGTCACGCGGAAATTGCTGCCCTCGCTCTTGGCCGGCGCGATCGAGTGGTTGATCCACTCGAACTTGTCGCCATAGACGTCCTGTTGCGTGCCGAACGGCCGCTTGTCGAGCGCGCCCTTGGCGCGTTGATAGGCGATCGCGCGCTTGGTGCGGTTGAACGGCGTGCCGTCGGTGTCGCTTTCGAGGAAATATTGCCGGATCTCCGGCCGGATCTCTTCGAGGAGGAAGCGGATATTGGCAAGAATGGGATAGTTCCGCCGCAGGCTGTGGCGCGTCTGCACGAGGTCGAATACTCCGATCGCGCTGAGCGCGGCGCAGAGGATGCCGAGAACGAGGAAGAGGGTGCCGAAGGGCGCCAGCACAAGAAAGACCGGGGTCCCGGCCAGAGCGACCGCCAGTGCCACGTAACGCATCGCTTTCTCCTCGCCGCAAAGTTGCCGAAGTGTGCCACAGAATCGATCTATGCGACGAGAAGCGTTGATATTTCACTCCAGGCGATCGGCTTGGCTTCGACGATCCGCCGGCGCTAAGGTGCCGCGTCATGCCCTTCGCCACGGTCGCCGGTTCTCGCCTCGAATATGAATGGAGCGCCCCCGCCTATCCCGGCGCGCCCAATCTCGTCTTCCTTCATGAAGGCCTCGGCTCGGTCGGGCTCTGGCGCGATTTCCCGGCGCGGCTCGCCGCCGCGACGGGCGCCGCGGCGCTCGTCTATTCGCGGCGCGGCTACGGAGGCTCCGATCCGCTCGGGCGTCCGCGCCGTGTCGACTACATGCATCGCGAGGCATTGGACGTGCTGCCCGCCTTGCTCGATCAGCTCGCGATTGCCGAGCCGATCCTGATCGGCCACAGCGACGGCGCCTCGATCGCGCTGATCCATGCCGGCGCCCAGCGTTGGCCGGTGCGCGGCCTCATCATCGAGGCGCCGCATGTCTTCGTCGAGGATTTGACCGTCGCCGGCATCGCCGCGGCGCGCGACACCTATCGTGCGAGCGATCTCGGCCGGCGCCTCGCGCGCTATCACGCCGATCCCGACGCGGCGTTTTGGGGTTGGAACGACATCTGGCTCGACCCCGCGTTCCGCGCCTGGAACATCGAGGAATACCTCTCTGCGATCACGGCCCCGGTGCTGGTCGTTCAGGGCGAGGACGACGAGTACGGCACGCCGGCGCAGCTCGAGGCGATTGTGCGTGGCATTGCGGGGCCGGTCGAAACGTTGCTGCTGCCGCGCTGCAAGCACGCGCCGCACCGCGATCAGCCGGAGGCGACCCTGGCGGCGATGAAGCGGTTTCTTTCAGCTCTTTCCTAAGATCGGGCGATCGGTATCCTCACTCACCGAAAACGATGCCGCCCGGTTTCGACCCCTCATGGTCATTCGCCGCCGAGGGCCGGATCGCCCGAGTTGACCCTGCCCGCCATTGCAACGCTTGTCCGGTGACCTCCATCGGAGGATCTTTTCGATGGGGTTGCCACTTCTCGGAGGTGCCATAACCGGAACTCGACGGATCGGCAGTCCGCTCGCTGGAGCATCAGGTGCGAGACGATCCGGCATGCTGGCGACTGGAAATGACGCCGCGCGTGCTGACACTCGGATCCGGCGATGCTTGGCGTTTCAGAGGAGCTGGCCGCCGTCGGCGTCGAGCTCGGCCAAAATTCCCGCGCACTCGCAAGATGGTGCCGTCTCGTCCACCGCTGCCGGTCGCGCGTTCTGTTTGCTCGCTGATTGCTGCGCGCGTAAGCGATCGAAAGTGGGGGTGTTGGGGCAAAATGACGGTCCCTCCAGCGAAACTGCGTCGGCGACGAACCACTCCTCGCATTGCTCCGATGCCCGGCACCGGTTGCAGCGCCACTCGGCGTCGTACAGCTCTCCTGCGGCCCAAAGCACCGCCGGATCGATACCCTGGTGACGCATCATCCGCGTCAAACGCAGATCTGAGCCGGTCCGCCCCGCGAGAAGCGCGGAGATTCGATCTCGTGGTAGACCAATATCGCTGAGCAGTCTGTCGAGCTTCTCATTGGCCTCGAGCGAGCCTAGCTCGTGACGCAGCTGCTCGCGTTCGCACCAATCGCTCAGCGCGGCCACAAGACGCCCCACGAGTCCCGCAATCGGTCGAGTGACACCGTTGAACGACCCGGTACGAGCGAAGCTGACTGATTGCAGATTTGGTCCTGTCATGGCCCGAACTCCGCCGTGAGAGTTTTTCGTGCATGAGGATCGTGATGGCGATCCGTTTACCGTCGGCACTTTAGCTCGCCGGCACCCGTGAGATTTTGATCTACATTAAGACTTCCGCGCCGCCGCTATCGACCCGGCACTGGTCGCCCTGTCTTGCTCGTGGCTCGCGAACCGGAATAGCCCTGCGGAATCTTGATGTCGCTGGTGCGTTTGAACCCTTCGGGATTGTGAATGCGCCCTTGGCTCATCACGCGCTCGACCCCCGCTAGCCGCCAGCGCTTCCTTGCTCTCATCGATAGGATATTCAAGTCCTTTTCGGAATGATGTTGGCCGCGAGTTTCCATCCATCAGATTTTTACCACTAAAACCGTGCCGAGAAGGTGACGGCGCTGAACTGATCCGGGCCAAGGCTCTGACGACGGAATTCGTCGGTGCGCGCGGTGAAGGTATAGGCGAGGCGCAGCCAATTGGAATAGACGAGGGCGGCGCCCGTCTCGAGGTCGGCGACGAACAAATTTCTCGGCACGTGACGGCTGCTGCGGAAGGTGTTGCCGTCGAGAAAGATATTGCGGCCGACGAGCCGGTCCTCATTGCCGATGAAGAGATACCAGCCGACGGGTGCGCCCGCCTCGACATAGTCCGGATTGAAATAATCCGTGCCGGAGAGGGCCGGCTCGATGCGCGCCGGCCCGTAATCGAAGCCGATGTTGCGGCCGAAGCGGGCCATGCCGCCGACGGCGCCATAGGTGAAGACGTTGCCGAGCGTCAGTCCCGCCTCGGGGATGAAATCGGCGGCAAAGCCGTCGCCGAGCGCCACCTGGAGCCGCCATTTTCGCTCGCCCGAGAGGACGAGGCCCGGCTCGTCCGCGATCTGGTGGCCCCAGCCGACCGCCGTTCGCGCGCCGATGAATTGGTGCCAATTGTTTTGGATGGGCTCGCCTTGCGCGTCGGGACCGACGATGCCGAGCTGGAGGCCGAGACGGTCGAGGCCGCTTCCCGCCTTCTCGTCGATGAGGGTCGCGCCGACATAGAGCCAAGCGCCATAGGGCCGGTCGCGCCGGTCCGGATCGGCGGCGTGAATGTTCGTCGGCGTGAAGAGGCTTTGCCCGAGCTCGAAATCGAGGAGCGGATGCGCCATGAAGCCGTTGGCCAGCGCGCCCGCCCAGCCGCAGGGCGCGGCCTCGTCGTCGCTCATGGGACAGAGATAGGACAGGCGCGTGCCGTGCGTGTAGTGCCGGTCCGAACTGCTTTGGATCGAATCGTTCTCGATGATGAAGTTCCAGACTCCCGATGGCGCCGCCGGGTCGTCGGCGCGCGCCGCGGCGGGGGCGAGCAGCGCCGCGCCGAGCAGAATGGCCGTCGCCTCGGAGATCAACTGCATGTGAGCCTCTCGTCCTGCGCCTGACACGGCGAACGGGCGTTCGTCGAAGGCGGGCCACTCATGGCGACAAGAAATGGCCAATTTGTGGCCACGCATCGGTGGCCGCCCGATGCGGCCGAAGAGGCCTCGCGCATCGTGCCATATCCCGTCGCGATAATAGAGACGGTTGTCGCGGCTTCGCGCCAACGATGCACCCGCTTGATCGGATGAGGAATTGTGGCTTTTGATTATCCCGAACAAACCATGAACGAAAGCGCCGCACATGCCCGAGCCGCCGCGCATGGTTCCGCTCTACATTGCCCGAATCGCCGACCTTCGCGTCGGGCAAACCGTCTCGATCACATGCCGGCGCTGCCGGCACGCCGCCGATCTCGCCGCGGTTCATTTGCGCGAGTGGCTGCCGCGCGACGTTTTCGTCAAGCAGATCGGCCCGCGCTTCCGCTGCCGGAAATGCGGGCACAAGGGGGCGGAGGTCGATGCGCGACGAGCGCTCGGATACTACGGATAGGCGCCAGAGCGCGCCGCACCGAAACATTTCCCCGCCGCTCTTGATTCCGTCGCGATCCGACCCAGGTCTTATTTGTCGTCAATCACACGGGGAGGATGTCTCAGCAACATGACTCCACCGGGTTGTTTATGAGTTGCCGATCCCTTGGCGTTGGCAACCGACCGCGAAGACCAAGATTACGCTCGGCAAGCCGAGCGCGGAGATTTCTCCGCATCCGACCCCCGCGAGTCACCGAGGTGGCGCTTGAGCGGGGGTCTTGCGTGGTTCGGTGGTCGGTGATCGCCGATCACGAATTCGCGGCCAATCGGCAGGGGAATCGCAATGTCAGATGAAGCCGACGCCATCATCGAGGCCGCCTGCCTCCAAGCGGCGGCGCGGATTTGGGCGAATACGACGCTGAACCACGACGGCACGCGCGAGCCGCGAGAAATCGCCGAACGGATCGCGCAACTCGCTGCCATGCTGCTCGAAGCGTGGCGCAAGCGCGACCGGAAATAGCGTCGGCGCCCGCGGCAGGCGGTCATTCCACCTTTCCTGGCGGCGGCGCCTTGGCGAAAAACGCGATCCGAAGATCGAGCGCGAGATTGTCGCCCGAGAGCGAGATCGACTTTTTCGCCGCTCGCGGCAGACGCACGCCGGTCGCCATGCAGAATTTGATGAGCGCCGCGGCGACGCGCGCGGTGCCGAGCACGGTTTCGACGGTATCCCCGCCGACGCTGGTCGTGACGACGATCTCATTCTCCCTGTCATCGACGAATCTGACGCTGTCGAGCGACGCGGATGGGAATTTCGCGGTTCCGTGTGCGAGGTTGGCGTCCAGCGCCTCGTGCAACTCACTGTTGGTGAAGACGATCCGGCGCAACTCTGTCGGCATGCGGCATTCCCTTGACGAGGTCCGCGCTCTCCGCCGACGCTCCCTGGCGGCATTAATCCATGCGACGCATCGTCGCGTCAAATCCGCTCGGCGGCGTTTCCGTCCTTCACTCGACCTTGCGGTAGGTCAATTGCACATCGTGGCAAAGGCTCGAGCCGTTCATCACGATGTCGGGGAACTTGCCTTTGAGGCGAAACAAATACGGGTGAGCGCGATCGCCGGCGCCGACCGCGACATCGAGTTCGTTGTTCTCGCCGAGCTTCGCATCGATATGGACGTCGCGCGGATGGTCCTGGACGTAGCCGGTGACGCGCCCATCGCTGATCGAGAGCTCGCTCCGCGTTGCGCACGCCCCGGCATCACGTGCCGTCCATTTGCCCGAGAGCCGCGACGGCGCCGCGGGCGGCCCGGTGGGCGGCAAGGTCGCGACTTGCGGCGCCGGCGGATTTGCCGCCGCAGTCTTTGGCGCAGAACGATCGGTCGGCGGCTTTGCCGCCGTCATTGTCCCAAGCGCCGCCAACCGCCGCTCGGCGATCGAGCGGAAGGTGCCCGACGGGAATTGTTGGAGATAGTCGGCGAAATCGGCCGGGTTGGTGCTGTCCTTGATCGACTCCCAGAAGACGGTGTCGGTCGTCGGTACCGGTGCCGGGGCGGGCGCCGCGCCGGCGATCCCTTGTCGCGCCGGCTTGAAATAGAAATCGCCGGTAAGCGATGACGATTCCCACGGCGTTTGCGCGCCGTCCGATGCGGCGCTGACCGCGACCCGCACGTGTTTGAAGACGTCCTCGACCTTGAGGCCGGGATCATCGAGGGCGCGCAGCAAATTGGCGGTATAAAGGGCGTTCCGCCCTTGGCCGTCGGCGGCAACCTTGCCCGGCGCCGTCGCATAGGCGATCAGCGTTCCCGCCGGCGCGTCGATCGAGGCGAGGCCGCCCGAGACCGAGCGAAAACGCTTCTCGAACGGATTGTTGCGGCAGGCATCGAGAATGACGAGGTTCACCCGGCTCTGCGCCGCGCTCATCTGGTCGAGAACGACATCGAGATCGACGGTCTCCAGCCGCACCGTCTGCTCCGTCTCGA
Organism: Allostellaceae bacterium; assembly: GCA_041488295.1. Classification (GTDB taxonomy): domain Bacteria; phylum Pseudomonadota; class Alphaproteobacteria; order ATCC43930; family CGMCC-115725; genus URHD0088. The sequence continues at coordinate 2,766 of JBGPOZ010000102.1, read as the reverse complement.
TGCGGGCATCGACAGGGACAAGGAAGTTGTGCCCGTTCACCTGAACGCCGTGGCCGGCATAGTAGAAGAGGCTGACGGCGTCGCGGCCAAGCTTGTGGCTGAACTCCTCGATCCGCCGCTCCATCTGCTGTTTCGTGCCGTTCTCGAGGCGCAACACGTCGAAGCCCAATCCGGACAACTTCGTCGCCATGTCTCGGGCATCGTTGACGGGGTTGTCTAGCGTGCCGGCGGTTTGATAGGCGCCGTTGCCGATGACGAGCGCGACGCGCCGCTCGCCCTGCTGCGCTGCGGCGCTCGCGGCAACGGCGATCGATATCGCAAATGGAAGAAGCCACGTCAGGCGAAGGCGCATCGTCCCCGCTCCGATCTCGTCCCGCGAAATCTAGCACGGCAGAGGTTCCGAATCCTTGGCGATTTGCCAGCAGCCGACGGCAGAGCCTATCCTCGTTGATCAGGGAGGAGCGCCAGATGCTGCGCATCGTCTTGATCGCGACGATGGTTCTCTGCGTCATAACGCCGGTGCGAGCAGAAACCAGGATCGACTGCGCGCAATCACCCGTCAAGGTGACGGTTCCTGGCAAATATACCTGCCAAGATCTGGGCGTGCACAGCGGAGAGAAGACCAATTTCCAGTTCAGGCGCACAAATGTATTCGGTATGAGCAACGAGCGGATCAAGCTCGGCGTCCAGCTCTACCAAGCCATGTGCTACAATTGTTTTGTTCATGACTATGTCGTAAGCGATCGGGCGAAGGATCGAATTCAACGATTCAACAAGACGACGAAAAGCGGCGCCAATTGGTCGGACATGCATCGGATCGATGGCTCGACCTATTCGCTCACCTTCGACAGCGATGGCCGTCATTGCTCCGGGTTCATACACGGCGGCGGGTTCGTCAAAGGCGGGTATGAGAATTATGTGATGGGGTATTTCTGTCCCGCCGAGGGTAAACCTGTGTTTGGCGACGGCGACCTGAAATCGCTCATCGCAAGCATCTCGGTCTCCGCGCGCTGAATTGCCATCGGCCGACTGTTGCTTCCCGCTCTTCCGGCCGCGTGCTATCCCAAAGCTCATGACCGATCCGCGACCGCCCGATGCCGCCGCTCTTGCTCGATCCGTCCGTGCCGGCGACCGGCGGGCGTTGGCGCGTGCCATCACCCTCGTCGAATCGGTGCGTGATGACCACCGCGCCGCTGCAGAGGCGCTGCTCGACGCGCTGTTGCCGGCATCGGAGGCTGCAATGCGGCTGGGAATTTCCGGTGCGCCAGGGGTCGGCAAGTCGACCTTCATCGAATCCTTCGGCCTTCATCTCGTCGGCGCCGGGCACCGCGTCGCGGTGCTCGCGATCGATCCGTCATCGCGGCGCGGCGGGGGCTCGATCCTCGGCGACAAGACGCGAATGGCGGAGTTGGCGCGCAATCCAGCGGCCTTCATCCGTCCATCGCCGAGCGGCGGCACCCTGGGCGGCGTCGCGCGGCGGACGCGCGAGGCAATGCTGCTTTGCGAAGCGGCGGGGTTCGATGTCGTCATCGTCGAGACGGTCGGCATCGGCCAATCGGAGACCGCGGTCGCCGACATGGTCGACATGTTCGTTCTCCTGCTCGCGCCGGGCGGCGGCGACGAGTTGCAGGGAATCAAAAAGGGCGTCGTCGAGCTTGCCGATCTCATTCTCGTCAACAAGGCGGATGGCGACTTCACGGCGGCGGCGCGCCGCGCCGTCGCCGATTATCGCAGCGCGCTGCGCCTCCTTCGCCCCGCGTCGGCGCATTGGCGGACGGAGGTTGCCGCGGTCTCGGCGCTGACCGGCGCCGGCATCGAGAAAGTCTGGAAAACCGCCCGGCGCTATCGCGCGGCCATGGAGGCGGCGGGCGCCTTCGCGCGGCGCCGCTCCGAGCAAGGACGCGCCGCGCTGTGGTCCGAAATCGGCGAGGCGCTCCTCGAAATGGTGCGGCGCAGCCCGCTCATTGCCGAGCAACTGCCGGGCATCGAGGCGAAGATTGAAGCGGGACAAGCGGCGCCGGCGGCGGCGGCGCGACAGCTCCTCGCGGCCTTTCTCGCCGAGCGGGCGCCATGCGCTCCGTCGGTATCGCCGCTCCGACGCTAGGGTTTCTTCTTGCTCCAGACCGGGTTGGTGCTGAAGAGGGCGACGGTCGAGACGCTCATCTTGGCGCTGGCATCCGTCACCTGCCGGCTGTAGGCAACATAGACCAGCGTGTCATTTTTGCGGTCGTAGATGCGGCGAACGGCGATCGATTTGAAGATGAGGCTCTTGCGCTCGGAGAAGACCTCCTCGCCGGCGGGGCGCAAATCGATGTCGCCGATCGTGATCGGCGCCGTCTGCCGACAGGCGATCGAGCTGTTCGAAGGGTCCTGAAACCAGTTCCCCTTGGAAAGTCGGTCGATGATGCTGCGATCGAACGAGGTGAGATGACAGGTGACGCCTTGCACCTTCGGGTCGGCAACCGCCTCGAGGACGATCGCATTGCCGGTCCAGTCGTTGCGGAAGCGGCCGACCTCGTCGCTTTCGGCGGCAAGAGCAGCACGCGAGGCGATGAGGGCAAGAAGGGCGAGGCGGAACATCATCGGTGCGGTTCTCCGTCGACCGCGCCTCGCGCGGTGGGGATGAGGGTTCAAGCATCGCCAAGTCTATTCGCTTGCGAGAACCGCGCCCAGTGCTGGCTCAATCGAAAGAAAATTGGCCGGGCACGCGCGCCCGGCCAGTCTGCAGGTGGCAAACCCGCATGCAGGGAGACTTTGCCATGCCGG
>JBGPOZ010000101.1:0-15683 GCA_041488295.1 Allostellaceae bacterium | reverse complement strand
CGGTGACGGTGCTGTCGCGCTGCCAGCGCTTCTCGCTGCGCCGCGTGCCGCTCGAGGATCTGACCGGGCATTACGCGAAGATCGCCGCCGCCGAGAGTGTCACGGCCGAGCCCGCCGCGATCGCCCTCGTTGCGAGAGCCGCCGACGGCTCGGTGCGCGACGGTCTCTCGCTGCTCGACCAGGCGATTGCCTTGGGCGGCGGGACGGTCAGCGAAGCCGCCGTCCGCGACATGCTCGGCATCGCCGATCGCGGCCTTCTCTTCGACCTCCTCGAAGCGGTGCTGAGCGGCGATGCCGGCGCAGCGCTCGACAAGATGACGGCGCTCTACGAGGGCGGCGCCGATCCGGTGATGGTGCTCCAGGACCTCCTCGAGCTCGCCCATTTCCTCACCCGATTGAAGCTGGTGCCGAGCGCCGGCGAAGGCGACCCGACGGTCGAGGGCGACCGCGCCCGCGCCGCCCCGTTGGCGAAGAAGCTCGGCATGCCGATCCTCGCCCGCATCTGGCAGATGCTCTTGAAGGGCCTCGGTGAGGTGCAGATCGCGCCGTCGCCCTTGCAGGCCGCGGAGATGGTGCTCGTCCGCCTCGCCTATGTCGCCGATCTGCCGCCGCCGGCCGAGCTCATCAAGACGATCGCCGCCGGGCGCGAGGCTCCGCCGACACAAGGCGCCGCGCGTCCGAGCGCCAATGGTGGGGCCGCATCCGCCGCCGCCACCCCCGCCGCACCCCCGGCCCAGGCGCCGACCCGCAATGTCGCCGGCGACGCGGTTGCGCCCGCCGCGCCACGCCTCGCCCTCGCGGCGCAGCCCATCTCAGAGCCGGCGCCGGCTGACGCAACGCAACCGACCGCGCCGGCACTGCCGCAAAGCTTTCCGGAAGTCGTCGAGCTGTTCACGCAGCATCGCGAAGCCTTGCTGCGCTCGCATCTCTGGGCGCATTGCCATCTCGTCCATTTCGAGCCCGGCCGGATCGAGCTTCGTCTCGCCGAGGCGGCGCCGCGCGATCTGCCGAACCGGCTCGGCCAGCTCCTCGGCGAATGGACCGGCGTCCGCTGGGTCGTCAGCGTCTCGAGCGCGGCGGGCGAGCCCAGCCTCAAGGAGCAGGCGGACGCGCACCGAAGGGCGCTGCGCCACGAGGCGGAAGGGCACCCGCTGGTGCGCGCCGTCATGGAAATATTTCCCGGCGCCACGATCGAAGCGGTGCGCGAGCTGGAGCCGCTCGACCCCGCGGCCGCGGAAGCGGCAAGCGCCGACGATGTGACGGACAGAGAGGATGAGGCATGAAGAATCTCGGCCAGATGATGAAGCAGGCGCAGCAGATGCAGGCCAAGATGGCCGAGATGCAGGCGCAGCTCGAACGCGTCGAGATGGCCGGCGCCGCGGGCGGCGGCATGGTGCGGGTGACGATCGGCGGCAAGGGCGATCTGAAGCAGATCAAGATCGACAAATCGCTGCTCGATCCGGCCGAAATCGAAGTGCTCGAGGATCTGATCGTCGCCGCCTTCAACGACGCCAAGGCACGCCTCGAAACGCACCTTCAGGAAGAGATGGCGAAGGTGACCGGCGGGCTCAACCTGCCGGGCGGATTCAAGCTGCCGTTCTGAGGCGGAGGACAGAGGACAGAGGACGGAAGACGGATGATAAAAGACGAGGACCCGTGGATGATGCCGGCTCTCGCGTCGTCTTCCGTCTTCCGTCCTCCGTCCTCCGTCGTCCGCTCATGAGCGAAATCGAACGTCTCATCCAGCTTCTGGCGAAGCTGCCCGGCCTCGGCCCCCGCTCGGGGCGACGCGCCGCGCTCTTTCTCCTGAAGCGCCGCGAGACCCTGTTGCAGCCTTTGGCGGCGGCGCTCGGGACGGCGGCGGAACGAATCCGGCCCTGCGGCATCTGCGGCAATCTCGACACCGCCGATCCCTGCGCCATCTGCGCCAATCCGCGGCGCGACGACACGCTCCTTTGCGTCGTCGAGGACGTCGCCGATCTCTGGGCGATCGAGCGCACCCGATCCTTTTCCGGCCGCTACCACGTTCTCGGCGGGACGCTCTCGGCATTGGATGGGATCGGCCCCGACGAGCTCAACATCGAGGGGCTGCTGCGCCGCGCCGGCAGCGCCAAGGAGGTCATCATCGCCCTCAACGCCACCGTCGAAGGCCAGACGACAGCGCATTACCTGATGGACCGCCTCGCCGCCTCCGGGGTCGCCGTCACGCGCCTCGCCCATGGCGTCCCCGTCGGCGGCGAGCTCGACTATCTCGACGAAGGCACGCTCAGCGCCGCCCTCAAAGCGCGGCGGCCGATCGGGTGATGGACACCACATTGCTCGTCATCCCTCCTCCCCCGCACGCGGGGGAGGGAACTCGATAAAGACCTCATAAGCGACAATCTGAAACATTCCGAGGCCTTCCGCACGTTCCTTCCATGCGGCAGTATGGCGCCCCTAAAGAAACGCGGAGGAAATTCCCCGATGAGCGCGCCATCCAAGGATCTCGCCGAACTCCCGCTCCACGCCCTCTCCGAGGCGATCCAGGCGCGGCGCCTGTCGCCGGTCGACCTGACGGAGAGCCTCTTGGAGCGGACCCAACGGCTCGACCCGAAGCTGCACGCCTTTATCGCGGTCTATGCCGACGAAGCGCGCCTTGCCGCCGAGGCGGCGGAGAAGGCGATCAGATCGGGGCACTCGGTCGGCCCCTTGCACGGCATCCCGATCGCGCTCAAGGACCTCATCGATCTCGAAGGGCGGGTGACGACGGGCGGCTCCAAGGTATGGCGGGAGCGCATCTCGCCGACTACCGCGACCTTGGCGAAGAAGCTCATCGCCGCCGGCATGATCGTCCTCGGCAAGACCCACACCGTCGAGTTCGCGATGGGCGGGTGGGGCACCAACCAGCATATGGGAACGCCGTGGAACCCGTGGGACCCCGAGGTGCCGCGCTCGCCCGGCGGCTCGAGCAGCGGCTCGGGCGTCGCGGTGGCGGCGCGCCTTGCCCCATGCGCCATCGGCACCGATACCGGCGGCTCGGTCCGCCTCCCCGCCTCGTGGTGCGGCATCGTCGGGCTGAAGACGACGATCGGGCGGGTCAGCACCCATGGCGTGCTGCCGCTGGCGCCGACGCTGGACACGCCGGGCCCGATGACCCGCTCGGTCGAGGATGCGGCGATCCTTTTCAACGTCCTGCAAGGCCCCGACCCGCTCGACCCGCTGACCATGCGCCACGCACCGGACGATCCGCTGCCGACCTTGAAGCGCGGCATCGAGGGCTTGCGCCTTGCCGTCCTGCCCAAGGGCGAGCGCGGCGCGCTCGACAGCGAGATCCTCGCCGCCTATGACGCCTCGGTCGAGGCCTTGGCGCGCTTGGGCGCGCGCATCGTCGAGCTGGCGCTGCCGCGCCGCTTTGCCGATTTCGCGGCGCCCACCGGACGCATCATCGGCGCCGAAGGCTATGCGCAGGTGGGCGAGATCGTCGATCGCCCGGAGCTTCCGGTCGACGAGGCAGTCCGGCCGCGCATCTGGCTCGGCAAGGGGCTTTCGGCCCGCGACTATCTCCTGGCACTGCGCGAGCGCGAGACGCTGAAGCGCGACTTCGCGGGGCCGCTTGCGACCGTCGACGCGCTGTTGACGCCGACCACCGGGACGCCGGCCGTGCCGGTCGCCGAGATCGACCAGGCGGGCACCCCCGCGATCTTCACCCGCATGGTGAATTTCCTCGATCTGTGCGCCCTCTCCGTGCCGAACGGCTTCACCCGACGCGGCCTGCCGAGTTCGCTCCACATCATCGCCAAGGGCTATGACGAGGCGACGGCGCTGCGTATCGGCTGGGCCTACGAGCAGGCGACGGAGTGGCACGCAAGGCGCCCGCCCCAGGTGTGAGCCTCTACGACACCGCCATCATCGGCGCCGGCGCAGCAGGGATCGCCGCCGCGCGGCGCCTCGCCGAGCACGGGCTCGCGGTCATCGTCCTCGAGGCCCGCGACCGCGTCGGCGGGCGCGCTGTCACGGTCGGGACGGCGGGCGGCCATCCCGTCGATCTCGGCTGCGAGTGGCTCCATTCGGCCGACCGCAATATCCTCACTCCCCTCGCCCGGACCCTCGGCTTCGATGTCGACGAACGCTTGCCCGATTGGGGCACGCGCCTCATCCGCATGGGCGCGAGCGAAGCCGATCTCCGGTCCTGGGAGGCGGCGCGCAACGCCTTCTACGAGCGCATGGAGGAAGCGGCGCAAGAGGAGGCCGACAAGCCGGCGGCGGCGCTTCTCGAGCCCGAGAACCGCTGGAACCCGCTCCTGCAGGCGATCAGCACCTGGGCGAACGGCGTCGAACTCGACCGGCTTTCGGTCCAGGATCACGACCGCTACGACGATAGCGGCATCAATTGGCGGCTTCGCGAGGGGTATGGCACCCTCTTTCGCCGCCTCGCCGACGGGCTGCCGATCCACCTCGCCTGCCCGGTGCGGCACGTCGACCGTCGCGGCAAGGCGGTCGTGCTCGAGACGGCGCACGGGACGGTGCATGCCGCGACAGTCCTCGTCACGCTGCCGTCGTCGCTGCTCGCCGAGGGGAGCATCGCTTTCACGCCGCCGCTTCCCGATGCCAAGATCGCGGCGGCGCACGGCCTCCCGCTCGGCCTCGCCAACAAGCTGTTTCTCGCCTTCGACGGCGCGGCGCCGGACCTTCCGGCGGACAGTCACGTGCTCGGCTCGACCCGGCGGATGGCAACCGGCAGCTATCAGATCCGCCCGCATGGACGGCCGATCATCGCCGCTTATTTCGGCGGTGAGCTCGCCCGCGCGCTTGAGAGGGGAGGCGCCGCTTCCATGGCCGGGTTCGCCCGCGAGGAGCTCGCCGCAGTATTCGGCACTTCGCTTTCCAAGCACTTGATTCCACTTGCGAATTCGGCGTGGTCGAGCGACCCGTGGGCACGCGGCTCCTATTCTTTCGCCTTACCCGGCCATGCCGGAGACCGGGCGGTTCTCGCCGCGGCGATTGACCGGCGTCTCTTCTTCGCGGGCGAGGCATGCTCGCCGCATTTCTTCTCGACCGCCCATGGCGCTTTCGAAAGCGGGCTCGCGGCAGCAGACGAGATCATGGAAACGCAGCGCTGAGCCAGGCATTTGCGCGACGATTGGAGTTGGCGGCGCGTGTATTCGACATGATCGACATTCGAAAGAGGTGTGGTTCCTCTGTGGCCATTTTGTGTGATAATTCTCACAGATAAACTATTGGGCGATTGCCAGCTTGTTCTCTATCCCTTAAAGGTTAGTCGCTGGCCGCGTTGCGTCGATTTGTTTTCGGGATCTGGATGTATTTGGTGGGACGCGCACATTTTCACATTCCCCGTTCGGGGCTCGGCGCCTTGGCGCTGGTGATGGGACTGGCCGTCGCAGATCCCGCATGGGCGATCGCGCTGGTCGGCAACACGCAGACCGTCGTTCGCCAAGTCGCCGGGATCACCGAGACGGAAGAGCAAACCCTTTACGTCGATTCGGAAGTCTTCCAGAACGAGGAAATCGTCACCCGCGCTCACAGCGCGACGCGGATCATCTTCAAGGACGGCACCAATCTCGAGATGGGCGAGAACAGTCGGCTCAGGCTGACGAAGCTCGTTTTCGATCCCGATCCCGCGAAGAGCAAGGTCGCGGTGAAGGCGCTCGTCGGCGTCTTCCGTTGGACCAGCGGAACGCTGCCGCATTCCTCCTACGAGATCGCCTCGCCGGCGGCGACGATCGGCATCCGCGGCACGACGCTCGAATGGGTGGTCGGCGATAGCGGCCTCACCACCGTCGCGCTGTCGCGCGGCTCGATCGTCGTCACCAATCACAAGGGCAAGAGCGTCACGCTCAAGCCCAACGAGGCGACCACCGTTCAACCGCCCGACCGCAACGGCAATCAAGCCGATCCAAGCGAACCCGGCCCGCTCTCCCCCGAATTGGCAGCCTTGCTCTGGAACATGACGGTCATGATCCGGATGAGCGAGCCGGGTGATATCGCGCCGACGGGCGGCGGTGGGGGAACGACGGCGCAGACGGCGCCGAAGAAGGGGGACAACAGCCAGAGCACGTCGGACGACACGCCAAAGGCGCCGGGCTTCCCCGCGCCGTTCACGACGCCGTTCCGGTTCACGAGCTTCGCTCCGCCGGTTGTGCCGCAGCCGACCACGACATCGCCGACGATTATCGTCACCCCGCCGCAGCCGCCGATCATTCTTGGAACCATCAAGTTCCTCGGCGAGCACAAGGCGGAGCTCATCCTGACGTCCGGCGCGAACGGATCGCTCGTATTCAAGACCGTGCAGATCGTCAATGATCCGAAGCACGCCTTCTCGATCGACGGCTCCGTCTTCGGCAACGCGATCGATCTGAGCTCGGAATCTCTGCTCGATACCCTCCTCGCATTGCTGGAGTTCGAGCCGCCGAAGGGTCAAAAGGGACCGTTCGACGGCGAGCTTCTCTTTACCGACAAGAACGGCAACGGCTTCGAGTTCGAGCTTGCCGGCACCCCCATCAACGTCGCTGAGCCCTCGAGCATCGCCCTGCTCGGCATCGGCCTCGGGGGGATGTGGTGGATGCGCCGGCGCCGCAAGGCCGGCTAAACGCAAGCGCAGTGGCGGAGAAGCGACGCTTGCAATCGAGCTTCGCGCGGTTGGCGCGTGCCCTCCAGCAGGGGCGGCTCGTTGCCCTCGGCATTCTGATCGTCGTCCTGGTCGTGCGAGGCATCGACCCCGCGCCGGCGCATTTGTTGCGCTTGCGCGGCTTCGATCTCCTCCAGGAATTGTTCCCGCGGTCGGCCCAGGACGAGCCCATCGCGATCGTCGACATCGACGAGGCGAGCCTCGATGCCCTCGGGCAATGGCCCTGGCCGCGCACGATCCTTGCCGATCTCGTCGACCGTCTGACCGGGCTCGGCGCTGCGGTCATCGGCTTCGACGTGTTCTTTCCCGAGCCCGATCGCACCTCGCCTGGGCGCATCGCCGAGACTGCGCGCGGCCTCGACGAAGCGACACGCGCCGCGCTGGCACGTCTGCCGAGCAACGACCGGATCTTCGCCGAGGCGTTGCAGCGAAGTCGTGTCGTGCTCGGCGCCACCGCCAATCAAGGAACCGTCGGCAACACCGATGCGGATGCCGCGCCCAAAGCGCCGCTCGTCAAGCTCGGCATCGGCGGCGGCCACGACCCGGAGCACTACCTCAAGGCCTATCGCGGCATCACTCGCGCCATTCCCGAGCTCGATGCCGCGGCGGCGGGCGTCGGCATGGAGACGGTCGAGCCCGAGTTCGACACCGTCGTCCGGCAAGTGCCGCTCGTCTTCGCCATCCGCGGCCAGCTCTTCCCCGCGCTCTCCTTCGACATGCTGCGCGTCCTCACCGGCGAGAGCGTCGCCGTGCGCACCGGCGACTACGGCATCGAGGAGATGATGGTGGGGGAGCATGCCATCCCGACCGACCAGCACGGGCGCGTCTGGGTGCATTTCGCGCCGCACGAGAGCAATCTCTACGTCTCGGCCAAGGACATTCTTGCCGGCACGGTCGATCCCGCCCGCATCCGCGACAAGCTCGTTCTCATCGGCACCTCGGCGCCGGGTCTCATCGACAACAAGACGACGCCGCTCGACGCCGCCCTGCCCGGCGTCGAGGTCCACGCCCAGCTCCTCGAGACGATCCTCGGCGAGAGCTATCTGACCGACCCAGATTGGGCCAAGGGTGCCGAGATCTTTCTCATCGCCGCGACCGGCCTTCTGATGATCGTTCTCGTGCCGATTACCGGTGCGCGCTGGACCTTGCTCGTCCTCGCTCTCACCGCCGCCGCTGTTGCGCTCGGCACGGGCTATCTCTATGTGGGCAATGCGACGATGGTCGACGGCTCGCTCTCGCTCGTCACCGCCGCGGTGCTCTACACCTATCTCGTCTACGCCAATTACAGCCGCGAAGAGAGCCAGCGCCGGCAGATCCGCAGCGCCTTCGGCCAATATCTCTCGCCGGCGCTCGTCGAGCAGCTCGCGACCGATCCATCCAAGCTGAAGCTCGGCGGCGAATTCCGCAACATGACCTTCCTCTTCTGCGACATCAGAAGCTTCACGGCGATCTCGGAGCGCTACAAGGACGATCCGGCGAGCCTGACGCGGCTCATCAACCGCTACATGACGCCGATGACCAACACCATCCTCGCGCATCGCGGGACGATCGACAAATACATCGGCGACTGCATCATGGCGTTCTGGAATGCGCCGCTGAGCGACGCCGAGCACGCCCGCAACGCCTGCCTCGGCGCGCTCAGCATGATGCGCGAGCTCGAGGCTTTGAACCGGATCCTCACGGCCGAGGCGGCAGAGGGCGAGGCGCGGCAAAGCGCGGCAAGCGCGGGGAATGGCGACACGCTGGCGAAGCGCCGCGTCTACACCAAGAGCCTTGCCATCGGCATCGGCATCAATACCGGCGACTGCATCGTCGGCAATATGGGCTCCGAGATCCGCTTCGATTATTCCGTGCTGGGCGATGCGGTGAACCTTGCCTCGCGCCTTGAAACGCAATCGAAGAATTACGGCGTCACCGCGGTCATCGGCGAAGACACCGAACGGCACGTCCCGAATTTCGCGACGATCGAGCTCGACCTGATCGCGGTCAAGGGGCGCGCCGGGGCGGTGCGCATCTTCACCTTGCTCGGCGGCGCCGAGCACGCCGCGACCCCCGCCTATCAGGCGCTGCGGCGCAGCCACGATGCGCTGATCGCAGCCTATCGCGGGCGCGACTGGAGCGGCGCGCGCCGTCTCATCGGCGAGTGCCGAGCCATGGAAAAGCGCCTCGACCAGCTCTACCAGCTCTACGAGGCGCGCATCGCCGCCTATGAGCGGGAACCGCCGCCCGAGGATTGGACAGGAGTCTACATCGCCGAGACGAAGTAGCCGTGCCATGGGCGTTTCTCGGCGAAGCCCGGCGCGCCCTCGCAAGCGGCGGCGAGCGCCATATATCTCGCATCGCCATGAGTCCATCCTTTCGCGCCGGCCCGGCGATACGATTCCTGCGCATCTACGCTGTTTGCATCTTCGCGATCATGACGATGTGCGGCGTCGCGGCGGCACAGTCCGGCACCGCCGGATCGGCAGGCGGCTTCTCTTTTTCGCAGATCTTCGACCCGAGAACCTCGCCCTTCATCCCGATTCCCGAGGTCGGCACCGATCCGAACAGCGGAACGACGGTCGGTTTGTTGCCGGTCTTCCTCACGAACAACCCCAATGGTCAGATCAGCCGCATCTTCGCGCCCGACGTCATCTACAACCCCGATCTCGGCTATGGCGGCCATGTCCGCCTCTTCTCCTACCCCTCGCCGGATACGCAGTGGCACGTCATCGTCGGCGCGAAGCAGCGGTTCGAGCGGGAGCTCGATCTAACCTATACGACGGGTCTGAAACGGCAGCAGCAATGGTCGTTGGACGAAAAGCTGATCTATGACCGCAGCGCGACAGAGCGATTCTTCGGCTTCGGCAATTCGGCACCGTTCGGCAACCAGACCAACTACACGATCGAGCAGGAATATGTCGACGCCAGCGCCGGCTGGAACATCGATCCCAATCTGCAGATCGCCTATCACGCAAGGCCGCGGGTCATCCAAGTCGAGCGGGGCGTACTCTCGAGACTGCCGTCGATCGAGTCGCGGTTCCCGCAGCTTTCCGGGCTCGGTGGCGAGCACGAATTCCTGAATCGCGTATTCCTGTCCTACGACACGCGCGATTCGATCTCGATCCCGACGAAAGGTGTCCAGCTCGTCGCCTTTGCCAGCCATGTCGACAATGCCGTCCTCAGCTCCGTCAGCTACACCTCCTTCGGTTTCGACGCCCGGGGCTTCGTTCCGCTTGATGAGCGGTTCACGCTCGCCGGCCATTCGGCACTTCGCTACATGCCGGGTAACAGCGCGCCGTTCTGGGCACAAAGCAGTCTCGGCGGCGACAGGAGCGTGCTGGGCGAACGCCAGCCGCTGCGCGGCTTCGGCAACGATCGGTTCGTCGACCGCAACTCTTTTTCGGCCAGCATCGAGCTGCGCAGCCGCGTCTATGATCTCGACCTCTTCGCCACGCGGCTCAGCCTCGAGCTTGCGCCCTTCATCGATGCGGGGCGCGTGTTCCATCGGCTCGACGACAATCCCTTGCGCAGCCTCCATCTCGTCGAGGGGATCGGCGTGCGCGCGGTTGCGAGCCCCTTCATAGTCGGATATGTCGATATCGGTCATGGCAGCGACGGCACCGCGATCTTCTCGAGTCTGGACTACCCGTTCTGATCGAGGACAGAAGCGCAAGCTCGTCGGCGCAACGGCGCGAGGCTGCCATGCAAGGCGCTGGACTGCGACGAGCGGCCTTGTATCCTCAGTCGTCGCAGACTGCGCGGTGCCTGGACCGCCTGACCGAGCTTGGAGGACCCATGTTGAAGACCGCATCATCGCTCGCCCTGCTGCTCGCCCTTGCGGCGCCTCCGGCCTCTGCCGCCGAATGCCTCGCGCAGATCGACAACCTCTACGTCGAGTACGATCTGCCGGCGAGCGCGGCCCTCGCCGGCTCGCAGACCTCGCCCTATGGGAAATCCGGACCCACACATCCCGCCGGCGGCTTCGCCGCCGCGCCCCCCGGCCGCCCCGCCTTGCACTCGCTGGCGCGCCCCGGCGGATCGCTGGGCGGTCTTCCCGCATTGCCGCAGCGCAATGCGCTGACCGACGACCAGAAGGAGAAGCTCGCGGCGAAGCTGCATGAGGCGCGCGCCACCGAGGCGCTCGGCAACGAGGACAAGTGCTTCGATCTCTTGCATGAGGCGCAAGCGATCGCCGGCAAGAGCGGCTGAGCCACGCATTGTCGCTGCCCTGTGAGCCAGCTCACAGACGGGGTGCATCGCGCGGCGCTACAAATCCGGCAAGCACTTTGCCGCGCTGGCGTCCCTCCCTGCCAGCACCACGACTGGCCCGCCGCTATGGCGGGCCTTTTGTCGAGGGTCGCCAGCGCATTGCCGCGCCCCGCCTTTTGCCGCTAGGTTCACGGGAACCGCAGCAGGGAGACGGTCTGAATGCGCGCCAGGATCCGCGAGACGGAAATCTATTTCGACATCGAAGGCGTCGGTCTCGCGCCGGACGGCCCGCAGATGCGCGAACGCCCCGTCGCCTTCATCATCCATGGCGGCCCGGGCGGCGACCACAGCAGCTTCAAGCCCGCCCTGACGCCGCTCGCCGAGCGCATGCAGCTGGTCTATTTCGACCATCGCGGCCAGGGCCGCTCGGGCCGCGGCGATCCCGCCAAATACACGCTCGATGAAAACGTCGAGGACATGGAGGCGCTGCGGCGGCATCTCGGCCTCGGCCCGATCGTCAGCATCGGTACCTCCTATGGCGGGATGGTGGCGCAGGCGCATGCGGCGCGCTATCCCGATGCCGTCTCGCATCTCATCCTCGTCGTGACGGCGGCGCATCACGGCTTCATCGCCAAGGCAAAAGAGATCGTCGCCGAGCGCGGCACCGGGGAGCAGCGCCGCGCCTGCGAAGCGGTCTGGTCCGGTGCATTCGAGGACGAGGACGAGCTCCGCCGCTACTACGCAATCATGGGGCCGCTCTACAGCCGCAGGCACGATGCGAGTGCCGCCGCCCTCTCGGCCCAGCGCACGATCTATAATCCCGAGGCGTTGAACCGCGCCTTCGGCGGCTTCCTCAAGACCTTCGATCTGCGCCCCGAATTGCCGCGCATCACCGCGCCGACCCTGGTGCTGGCCGGCCGCCACGATTGGATCTGCCCGCCCGAATTCTCCGAGGAGATCGCCCGCCTCATCCCGCGCGCGGAGCTGCGCATCTTCGAGGAGAGCAGCCATTCCATTCGCAGCGACGAGCCGCAGGCCTTCCTCGATGCGGTCAAGGGCTTCATCGTCTACAAGAGGTGAGTATGCGATGTCTCTTGTCGTCGTCATTGCGAGCGAAGCGAAGCAATCCATCGACCGAGGCTGGTTGCCTGGATTGCTTCGCTACGCTCGCAACGACGGTTCAGTAGGCGTGGCGATGCCTGCCTCGATGGGCGCTTCGCCGCTTGAGTTAGACTCGGAGAGGTGAGCCGTGCCGATGGTCTCCTTCGACGACATCCTGCAACGCGCAACCCTGCGCAACGGCAGCACCGCCGCGCTGGCCGAGCGCCTGCCCGCGGCAAAGACTCCGGCCGCGCTGCGCGCCGTCGCCGACGACCGTTATTTTTCGATGATGTCGCTGCGCATCTTCCGCGCCGGGTTGAAGCACAGCCTGGTCGATGCGAGATGGCCCGCCTTCGAGGAGGCGTTCCACGGCTTCGCGCCGCAGCGCGTCCGCGCCATGAGCGATGAAGCGATCGAGGCGATGCTGAAGGATGCGCGCCTCATCCGCCATCTCGGCAAGCTGCGCGCGACCCACGCCAATGCCGCCGCCTTCTGCACGCTGGCTGCGGAGAAGGGCGGCTTCGGCAACTACCTCGCCGATTGGCCCGGCGATGCGATCGTGGGCCTCTGGGACGATCTTGCGAAACGCTTCAAGCAGATGGGCGGAAGTTCCGGCCCGATGTTCCTGCGCATGGCGGGAAAGGACACCTTCATCCTCAGCCCGTCGGTCGTGGCGGCGCTCACCCATTGGCGGTTTTTCGACAAGGAGCCGAAGGGCAAGGGCGACCGGGCCCGCGTGCAGGCGATCTTCAACGGATGGGCGGCGCAGACGGGCCGGCCGCTCTGCGAGCTCAGCATGATCCTCGCGCAATCGGTCGATTGACGCCGCTCACGCCAGATGCCGCCTCGCCCCACGGGCTGCAGCAGCGTGCGGCTCACCTTGCCGATCGGCGAAGGCCCGTCACGAAAGCAAGGATGCATCAGGCATCGCTCAGACTGGCAAAGTGCTTCGCGAGGTCGGCGTTGGGGACATTGGTGAGGTCCTTCTGCAGCTGAGCCGCGATCTTCCGCTGCGTGGGCGCATCGAGCGCGTGATTGAGCTCCCGGAGCGCGTGCGCCGGAGCTACCAGAATCAGGCGGTCGAATTCGTCGCGGGTATTTGCCTCATTCAGGGTCCTTGCGACCTCGTAGACGAAGTTCCGCTTGTCGGCCCGGTGCATATCTTCGCGCGGCTGCACCGCGTGCTGAGTCGAACCTGCGCTCTCGTGCGTCCGGCCAGGCCGCTCCGAGCCGAGCTCGTGCGTGTGACGGTGGATGTTCGCCGAAACAAGCTCGCGGTGAGTGTCGAATGCGTCGTCCGCGTCCCGCTTCTGCAATATGCGGGCACGCCCGCCGTCCGTGACGACATACCAGGTCCTTGGATGTTTCATTGCCTTCCTCCGCCGACGCAGCGTTTGGACAAGACCAGAAAGAATGGCCGTTCGTATTCCGGTTCCGACCCTTGGCACCCAAGCGCCGGAGCCGGACTAGACCCGCTTGCCGAATAGGACCAGAAGCGCGCCGCCCAGCGCGGCAGCGGCACCGAGGACAAAGTACCACATCGTCCGGTCCGTGAACCGTCCGGTCAACGTGTTGGAAAGCTGATCGAGCGGGGCGTTCGATGCGTGGTAGGCGAAACCCAAGAGAACCGCCCCGACGGCAAACGCGACGATTCCCAGGATCTGGATCGGTTTCATCATCAGTCTCCCTCGCCGATGTCGGACCGCTCGCTCCTTCGCGCGCCCGCGACGGTCCGCAGAAGATGTGAGCCTACTTCACGATGAGATTGTTCCGGACGGATTTGACGCCGGAAACGCCCGCGGCGAGATCGCCCGCCCGCGATTTGAGCTGATCGTTGTCGACGAAACCGCTGAGCTGGACGACGTCCTTGAAGGTCTCGACGTCGATGGCGAAGGACTTCAGGCCGGAATCGCCGAGCAAGGCGGCCTTGACCTTCGAGGTGATCGCCGCGCTGTCGACATATTGGCCGGTGCTCTCGGATGTGCGGCTCGACGTGCAGGCAGCAATCGGCATCGCGGCGGCGAGCGCGACGGCGAGGGGCATCCACAACACTTTCTTCATGATGGCTTACTCCTGGCTTGATTGAAGAGGACGACGATTCGGATCCAGTGGCCGGACCGTGCAGGCCACATGAGGTCAGCGAAGCAGCAAGACGAGCAAGATGATCAGGAGGATGAGGCCGATCCCGCCGCCGCCATACCCGTAATGGGACGGCATGTAGCCCGAGTAACCGCCAAAGAATGAAAGCAGCACGAGCACGAGGACGACGACAAGCAGGACCTGTAACATCACCCATCTCCCTCAGTTGTTTCGTTTCCGGGCCGCTCTTGGCAAACTCGCGGGATGCAGCTTGCGTTACCGTTGGCTGCACTGGAACGTGACGGTCTTGGTCCCGTTCGCGTTGGCAACGATGTTTGAAACCACCTGCTGCGACCCGTTGTTCATGCAGTAGATTTGAGCGTTCCGCGACGCGTCGAGCAGCTCTTGGTCCGTTCGATAGTTGTAGGTGAGATTGGGATTGTATTGTGGCTGCGGAGCCGCCGCCGCCGTCTGCACGCATTCGAAGATGACGACCTTGCTGCCGTCCGGATCGTTCGCAAAATTCGCCGTTCGCGCGACGGATTGATACCGATTGCAGAATGTCGATGCGTTCTGGTTGGCCTGAAGCAATTCCTGGTCGCTACGATACTTGTAGGTAACGGTCGGATTGCTCGCCTGCACCTGCTGTGGCGACGAGTATGGTGGTACGCAGGAGGCCGCCAACAGGCCTGCCAGCACGGTGGCCGCTCGAATGTTCGCTTTCGGGAAACGGCAAGAATTGGCAGTCATTTGGAGGCCCTCCTTCAATTCTGCATGCCGGCCGAGACTCACCCCGAAGGTTCGCCAACGGCCACCCTATTGACCGAGCGTGGCGACGACATAGCCAAACATCGGTTGCAGGATTTCGGACACGGCCGTATTCAGCCGCAATGCCAGCCCACAACACCGATCGGCCGCCGACCACGGTCACGGAGCTTGCTTGACGACGGTGATGTCGACGACCCGGTTGCGTGGTTCGGCGGCCTCGTCGGTCGTCGCCACTTGTGGCTTGCCTTCGCCGGTCCAGCTCGTGTCGATGCGGGCGGCCGGCACGCCGGCGGCGATGAGGGCATCGCGGACTGCATCCGCCCGCCGCTGCGACAGAGCCAAGTTAGCGGGCGGGGCGCCGACGCGATCCGTCTTGCCGATCACCGTGACGCGCGTCGCGCCGTTGTTTGCGACGACATAGGCCACGTTCTTGACGATCTGTTGCCCTCTCGTGTTGATCTCGGACTTGTTGGTGTCGAAGAAAATCTGGTACCAGGCACCGGCCAGCTCAGGACCGGTCGCCGCAACGGCCGGCGGCGGCGATGATGCTTGTTCCGCGCATCCGGCCGCTAACGAAAGCGCCAGGGCGGGGACGAGTGCGCGCAAGATTTTCGCCGAGTGCAACATCGTGACCTCCATCGTCTGCCGAATTTGTCTTGGATTCGAGCGGCCTACCTCCAAATCGGGTGGCCGAGATTGATCTGGCTTGGGCTGGTGAGCGCGCCGGTACCGGCGCCGACGGCGCCGCCGATCAGCGCGCCCTCGAGAGGCGCGCCGACCATAAGTCCGCCGAGCGCGCCGACTCCGGCACCGATTCCGCCGCCGCTTAGGGCCCGTTCGCCCGTGGTGCGGCCGCACGCGCCGAGCGCGACGAGCGAGAGCACGGCGACGGCCGCGAAAGTGATCCGTTTCATGATTT
>JBGPOZ010000100.1:0-15749 GCA_041488295.1 Allostellaceae bacterium | reverse complement strand
TTGAGCGGATGATCGCCCGCCGCCGTCACGTCCCATGCCGCCGAGCCGAGGCCGGCGACGACCAGCATGTCGCCACGCTCCTTCAGCAGTGCCGCGACGACGGCCCTGCGGCGCAGCGGAAAATGCTCGCTCGTTTCACTCATGACCGGACTTCCGGAAAGTCTTGGTGCCGATGATGCGCTGCGCGATCAGGACGGCGACCGAGAGGCCGCCCTCGAAGGCAAGGCGCGCCGCCGCCTCGACCGTCTCGCCGATGCGGCTCGGCTCGTCGACCGGATAGATGATGGTCCCGGCGAGGCGCAGCGTCTCGCCGCCATTCTGCCCCATCGGCACCTGCCACGGGTTGAACTCGCCCCATTGCCCGCGCATCGTCACGACCGAGAGCAGCGGGAAGCGGCATTGCGTCACCAGCGAGAGCATGTTGATGCAATTGCCGATGCCGCTGCTCTGCATGAGAAGGGCGCCGCGCTGGCCGCCGAGCCAGGCGCCGGCCAGCATGGCGACGCCCTCCTCCTCGGTGGTGAGCGGCACGGCGCGGATCGCGTTGTCGGCGCGGCAGAGATCGATCAGCCTTGTGTGCCCGGCATCGGGGACATACGCCACCTGGCGGATGCCGTTTTCGCCGAACACGCGAAAGATATCGTCGGGCCAGTTCGTCGGCTCTGTCATCGGCGATTCTTCCCTCTCGTCGCAGATGCGCCGAAAGAAACCGCGACGGGCCGATGATGGCAAGGAAATTTGCGACGGGAGGATCGCGGCCCGGTTGCGACGAGATCGGACCGCTAATTTGCTTTCTTTTGAGCGAGCAGCAACTTCGTCGTGATCACCGCCCGCTGGACGAGATCCTTGATAGCGAGCGCGCTCGATTGCTCGATCGGCTTCACATCGCCGCAAGATGAAACGTCGTTCGTTGTCGAGCCTTGCCCTTGCAACGGCTCCTGCTGGCGAGTCCCGTCCGGGTATTGGATCGTCAAGATGCCTTCGAGCTTCGTCTCGGCGGTCGCCGCGGCTGTCCAGAACTTTGGCGAAATCGTGAGCCGGCTCGATGCATTCGACTGTGTGAGACCGAGTTCAGCATCGTATCCGCGCTCCCTCATCTGGTCGGCCGGCGGCAAGCTCGGCACAAAGTCGACTTTCTCCAGCGCGGAAGACAGGGCGGAGCGCATCGCCTGGTCCCAAGATCCGTTGAGATCGGCTTGGTAGGTATGCGCGGAACACGCGTTCCCGACGACTTCGGTTTTCATATCCCAGCCGCCGGTTTGTACCAGCGCTGCATATTGCCCGGATTGGCGACCGCCGACGTTTGCGAGCGATGTACCATCGACAATGGGAACTTGCGCCTGGTAGGTGCAGGCGCCAAGCATCAGCACGAGGCAGGAAAGCGAGAGGCGCATTAATCGACGACCTTGATCCCTTGAGGGCGCTTAATTTCAGTCGGGAGATGGTCGGCCGGAAGCACCCGTTGAAAGCCGCCCGATACCTGCAGCATGATCCGTTCGCCCGGTTGCAGGGCGCGCTCGGCACTCGTCTTCTCTTGGACGACCGTCATTGTGACGCCGTTTTCCAGTGTCACCGTGTACTCGAGACCGGTCCGATCTGCCGCCGCCTGCTCGGCGACGGCACCGATCGCAGCTCCGACAAGAACCCCAACGAGCGTCGCCGCGGCACTACCGCCACCGCGGCCAAACTGCGAGCCGGCGACCCCTCCGGCAGCCGCTCCGGCTGCCGCGCCAATTCCCGTATTGTCGCCGGTGATCGCAACCTCGCGGACCGCCACGACAGTCCCGAAGTTGACGAGGCTAGCTTTCCCGACCTCGCTCGCTCCGTAGACGTTCTGGCTTGGATGCTGACACCCCGCAAGAATAAGGAGCGCGGCAACCGCAGCTAGAGCTTTCCCGAGCATCTTGAGGGTACCTCCCGAAACTACTAGCGTAAAAGTAGCATACTACAGACTGATGTAAAGCGGGATCGGACAGAGTCAGAATGCTCGTTGCCAAGCGGCCGATTCTTCCACTTGGTGCAGATTGGACGCGCTAGCATTGGCGTCGACGTAGAACCGGTCTCAGCGGCTCCAGCCACGACGCGCATCCCTGACTCGCGGTCTGTCGAACCCGACGGCGACCTCCAGAGATGCAATCCATGGATGATCGCGGTTGACGCAATTTAAAGAGTTGCCGCGCTACCCTCGCGCAAGAATGCCTCAGTCTTAACCGGAATGGCCCGGTCATGGCATCCCGTTCGGGACAGACGCAAGACGATGCGACGCATCCTCACCATCGACGGCGGCGGGATCAAGGGGGTCTTTCCCGCCTCGTTCCTCGCCACGCTCGAAACCGAGATCGGCGAGCCGATCAACGACTATTTCGACCTTGTCGCCGGCACCTCGACCGGCGGGATCATCGCGATCGGGTTGGGGCTCGGCCTCACCGCCAATGAATTGCTGAGCTTTTACCGCGCTGCGGGACCTCGCATCTTTCCGCGCCGCGGCGCCGCCGGCCTCTTCGGCGGCCTCCTCCGCGCGAAATACACCAACACGCCGCTGCGCGAGGTGCTCCAGGATGCCTATGGCGAGCGCCTTCTCGGCGAGAGCCGGATGCGGTTGCTCATCCCGTCGCTCAATCTCGCCGCCGAGCGCGTCCACCTCTACAAGACCTCGCATCATCCGAAGCTGATCCACGACTACAAGGTGCCGGCGGTCGAGGTGGCGCTCGCCACGGTCGCGGCGCCGACATATTTCCCGATCCACATCTCGCCCGAGGGCGTGCCCTACATCGACGGCAGCATGTGGGCGCGCAATCCGCTCGCCCTCGCAATCATCGAGGCGATCGGCGTGCTCGACTGGCCGCGCGACGAAATCAAGGTCTTGAGCCTTGGTTGCACCTCGACTCACCTCAACGTCTCGTGGCAAAAGCGCATCTCGCTCGGCGCCTCGTACTGGGGCGCGCGCATCGCCGATGTTTTCATGAAGGCGCAATCCTCCTCGGCGATCGCGACGGCGCACGCCCTCATCGGCTCGCGCAACGTCTACCGCATCAGCCCCGACACCAGCAGCTACCGCTTCACCCTCGACGGCATCAAGCACATCCCGCTGCTCGAGGAGCTGGGGCGTGAGGAGGCGCTGCACCAGCTCCCCGACCTGCGCGACACCTTCTTCGCGGAAAAGGCCGAGCCCTTCGAGCCCTGCCACAAGCTCGGCCCCGTGCTCGAGCCGGCGGAAATACGGGAGGCTGTGAAGGCGTTCGCCGCCGCCTAGGCAGAAAGATCCCCCAAGGGCCCGGTGGCGTCTCCGTCTCCCGATGAAGCCGAGAAGAGGATTCACCGCACCGCAAACGATTCGAGTCTGACTCGAAGTGGCCGGCCGTCCATCAAGGCGCGCGTCACCACGACTACGGAACCGTCATCGCGAGCGTAGAGAAGCAATCCAGGCGACCAGCTTCTGCCCTTGGATTGCTTCGCCTCCGGCTCGCAATGACGGGCGCAATGGAAGTCGCATGCTCTCGATGGTGCTCTCGAGCCCAACGACCTAACCGCATTCATTTCGGGTCAAACTATCGGCCGATGTTCTTGCGCGGATCGAACGCGTCGCGCACTGCCTCGCCGATGAAGATGAGAAGGCTCAGCATGATGGCGAGCGTCAGGAACGCCGTGATGCCGAGCCACGGCGCCTGGAGGTTGTTCTTGCCTTGCGCCAGAAGCTCGCCCAGCGACGGCGAACCCGGCGGCAGGCCGAAGCCGAGGAAATCGAGCGAGGTCAGGGTCGTGATCGAGCCGTTCAAGATGAAGGGCAGAAACGTCAACGTCGAGACCATGGCGTTCGGGAGCACATGGCGGACGATGATGACCAGGTTCGAGACGCCGAGCGCCCTCGCCGCGCGCACATAATCGAAATTGCGCGCACGCAGGAATTCGGCGCGCACGAGATCGACGAGGGTCATCCACGAGAAGATGAGCATGATGCCGAGGAGCCACCAGAAATTGGGTTGCACGATGCTCGACAGGATGATGAGGAGATAGAGCACCGGCATGTTCGACCAGAGCTCGATGAAGCGCTGGAAGCCGAGATCGATCCAGCCCCCGAAATAGCCCTGGATCGCACCCGCGGCGATGCCGACGAGCGACGAGAAAACGGTCAAGGTGAGGCCGAACAGGACGGAGATACGGAAACCGTAGATGACGCGCGCGAGAACGTCGCGCCCTTGATCGTCGGTGCCGAGCCAGTTGACCGCGGAGGGCGGCGCCGGCGCCGGAACCGGAAGATCGAAGTTGATGGTGCCATAGGAAAAGGGGATGGGCGGCCAGACCATCCAGCCCCTCTCCTCGATCGATTTGCGCACGAAGGAATCGCGGTAATCCGCCTCGCTCGGAAACTCGCCGCCGAAGACCGTCTCGGGATACTGGACGAGGACGGGAAAGAACCATTGCCCGTCGTAACGAATGACGAGGGGCTTGTCGTTGGCGATGCACTCGGCGAAGAGGGTGAGGGCGAAGAGGCCGAGGAAGAGCCAGAGCGACCAGAAGCCGCGCGTGTTGGCACGGAAATTGGCGAGCCGGCGAAGGGTGAGCGGCGTCACGCGCACACTGAGGATGCGGCGTCTCGCCGGCGATGCCGCGCGGGCTTCGGCGATGCGGCTCACGCGGCGCGCCGCTCGAAGTCGATCCGCGGATCGATCAAGGTGTAGGTGATGTCGCTCACGAGCTTCAGCACCATGCCGATCAAGGCATAGACGTAAAGCGTCGAGAACATGATCGGATAGTCGCGGCTCAAAGCCGCCTCGAAGCCGAGGAGGCCGAGCCCGTTCAAGGAAAAGATCACCTCGATCAGAAGGGCGCCGGTGAAGAGAATGCCGATGAAGTGCGCGGGAAAGCCGGCGACGACGATCAGCATGGCGTTGCGAAAAACGTGCCCGTAGAGAACGCGCCGCTCCGTCAAGCCCTTGGCTCTGGCCGTCGTCACATACTGCTTGTTGATCTCCTCGATGAAGGAATTCTTGGTGAGCATGGTCAAGCCGGCAAAGCCGCTGATGACCATCGCCGAGACCGGCAAGGCGACGTGCCAGAAATAGTCGAGAATTCGCGCCGCCCACGAAAGATCCGCCCAATTGTCGGAGGTGAGGCCGCGCAGCGGAAACCAACTCAGATACCGGCCGCCGGCGAAGACGACGATGAGAAGCACGGCGAAGAGGAAGCTGGGGATCGCATTTCCGATGATGACGACGGCGCTCGTCCAGGTATCGAAGCGCGAGCCGTCGCGCACCGCCTTGCGGATGCCGAGCGGGATCGAGGCGAGATAGATGATGAGGGTCGACCAAAGGCCGAGCGAGATCGAAACGGGGAGACGGTCGCGGATCAGATCGACGACGCTGCGATCCTGATAGAAGCTTTTGCCGAAATCGAAGACGATATAATTGCGCAACATCGAGATGAAGCGCTCGAGCGGCGGCTTGTCGAAGCCATAGAGCTTCTCGAGCTCCTTGATGAAGGCGGGATCGAGGCCGCGCGCGCTGCGCGATTGATCGGTCGCGGTGGTTCCTGCCTCGCTGCGCGCCGAGCCCGCGAAGCGCTCGGCGGCGCTGCCGGTGCCGCGGAGCTGCGCGATCGTTTGATCGATCGGCCCGCCCGGCGCCGCCTGAATGACGATGAAATTGATGACCATGATGCCGAACAAGGTCGGGATCATGAGCAAGAGGCGCCGGATAATGTAAGCCGTCATGTCGAGCGGCGCCCCTACTCGGTCTTGAGTTCGTCCTTGCGGTGCGCCACCGCCGTCTCGCGCGCCGGATCGAGCCACCAGGTCTCGAAGCCGACCGCGTATTTCGGCGTGACGGCGGGGCGCTGGAACTTGTTCCAATAGGCGATGCGGAAGGCACCGATATACCATTCCGGGATGACGTAATAGCCGTGCAGGAGCGCGCGGTCGAGGGCATGCGAGGCGACGACGAGAGCGTCCATCGAGCGCGCGCTCGTCACGTCCTCGACGAGGCTGTCGATCGTCGGATCGGCGAGACCAAAATAATTGTAGCTGCCCGGCGACTTTGCCGCCTCGCTGCCGAAGAACTCGCGCAGCTCGTTGCCGGGTGGAAAGGAGCCCGGCCAGCGCATCGAGATCATGTCGAAATCGAAGTCGCGGATGCGGTTCTGGAATTGCGTCGGATCGACGTTGCGCAGAGTGAGGGTGATGCCGAGCCGCTCGAGATTGCTCTTGAAGGGCAGGATGATGCGCTCGGTGATGGGCTCGAAACTCAGCATCTCGAAGGTGAAGGGCTGGCCGGTCTTGTCGTCGACAAGTTGCTTGCCCTTGAAGCTCCACCCCGCCTCCTTCAAGAGCTTCAGCGCTTCGCGCAGATTGTCGCGGATATTGCCCGACCCGTCGGTCACCGGCGGCGCGTATTCAGTGGTGAAAACCTCGTCGGGGATGCGCCCGCGATACTTCTCGAGACCGTCGAGTTCCTTGCCCTGAGGCAGGCCGCTCGATGCAAACACCGAGTTGCTGAAGTAGCTTTTCGTCCGCGTATAGGCGCCGTAGAAGAGATTCTTGTTCTCCCACTCGAAATCAAACGCGTAGGCGAGCGCCTTGCGCACCCGAGCGTCTTGGAAGAGCGGCTTGCGCAAATTATAGACCATGCCCTGCATTCCTTGCGGGATCTCGTGCTTGATCTCTTCTTTCTTGATGAGGCCTTCGCGCACCGCCGGCGTGTCGTAGCCGGTCGCCCAATCCCGCGAGGTGAACTCCTCCCGATAGTCGTACTGGCCGGCCTTGAAGGCCTCGAACGCGACGCCGCGGTCGCGATAATAGTCGAAGCGCATGGTGTCGAAATTGCCGGTTCCGCGGCGCACGGGGAGATCCCTGGCCCAATAATCCTTGACCCGCCCATAGGTGATGCTCCGCCCCGGCTCGAAGGATTCGATCTTGTACGGGCCGCTGCCGAGCGGGATGTCCAGCGTTGTCTTCTCGAAATCCCGCCCCTCCCAGTATTTCTTCGAAAGGACCGGTAGGTCGCCGACATAAAGTGGCGCTTCGCGGTTGTCGGCGGTCTTGAACGTGAAGCGGACCGCCCGCTCGCCGACCTTCTCGGCCTTCTCGACATCGGCAAGGTTGATACGATAGCGCGGATGCCCTTTGGTCTTCAGCGTCTCGAATGTCCAGAGCACATCATCCACGGTCATCGGCGAGCCATCGTGGAAACGCGCTTCGGGGCGCAGCGTAAAGGTGGCGGAACGATGATCGGGCGCGAGTTCCACAGTCTCGGCGATGAGACCATAGGTGACCGAGATCTCGTCCGCGCTGCGCGCCAGCAGCGTGTCGAACAGCTCACCGATGCCCGCGGCGGCCTGCCCGCGCAGAATGAATGGATTGAAAGTGTCGTAGGTGCCGAGCGTCGCGAGCTTGACCGTGCCGCCTTTCGGCGCGTCGGGATTGGCGTAGTCGAAATGCGTGAAGTCGCGAGCGTATTTGAGATCGCCGAAGAGCGAGAGTCCGTGGCTCTTCGTATCGCCGTCGTCGGCTCGGGCGGCGGCGGGAAGAAGCAGGGCGAGGGCGAGAACGAAACCGAAAAACGCGCGCATGACCCTCTCTCGGATGACGAGATCGACACACTCGATACCGAGAATAGAGCGTTTGCCCGGCAAATTCAGCCGCGATCGTCAGCCTGCGATCCGGGCGAGCGCCGCTTCATGGAGACGCTTGTCGCCGGCGGCGAGGACGCGCCCGTCGGATCCGAGATCGAGCGGCCGGCCCTGCCAATCGGTGACGGTGCCGCCGGCGCCGGCGATCACGGGTACGACTGCGCAGTAGTCGTAAGGCTTCATGCCGGCTTCGGCGACGCAATCGACGAAGCCGAGCGCCACCAAGCCATAGGCGTAGCAATCGCCGTTGTGGCGCGTCAGCTTGACGCTGGATTTGAGCCGCGCCAGCGCGTCGGCGTCGCCGCCCTGGTATTGCTCCATCGCGCCAGCGAAGAGCGTCGCTTGGGAGAGCGCCGCGCAGGATCGCGTGCGGATCGCCGCGCCATTGAAGGTCGAGGGGCTGCCTTCGAGGCCGCGCCAGCGCTCGCGCGAGATCGGCTGGTCGATGACACCGAGCACCGGCCGCCCTTCATGAGCAAGCGCGATGAGCGTTCCAAAGAGCGGCACGCCCGAGATGAAGGATTTGGTGCCGTCGATCGGGTCGAGCACCCAGACGAAATCGGCGCCGCCGCGCACCGTCCCGTGCTCCTCGCCGAGGATGCCGTGCTTGGGATACTCCGCCTCGATGAGGGCGCGCATCGCCGCTTCCGCCTCGCGGTCGGCGATCGTCACCGGGCTCGTATCCGCCTTGTCGTCGACCGCGATCTTTTGCCGGAAATAGCGGCGGCTCACCGCGCCCGCGGCGTCGGCGAGCAGGTCGGCGAAGGCAAGATGCTCGGCGGTGACGGACGCGCTCATCTGCCGCTCGCCGCGGCGTTCACTTCAGCGATTCGAGATAGGCCACGATATCGGCGCGGTCCTTTGCCTTGGGCAGGCCGACGAAAGTCATCTTGGTGCCCTTGGCGAAGGCTTGCGGCTTCCACAGCCATTCGTTCAGCGTCTCGACGTCCCATTTGGCCTTCTTGCCCTTGAGCGCGTCGGAGAAGGCGAAACCTTTGCCTTGACCCATATCCTCGCCGATGACGCCGAAGAGGTTGGGACCGATCTTGTTCGGGCCGCCCTTGTCGAAGGTGTGGCATTGCAGGCATTTCTTGGCGACGTCCGCGCCGGCCTTGGCATCGGCCTGAGCCATCAGCGGCGCGATCGGCTCCGGCCCCTTCTGCTCGCCGGCCCCCGCGGCCGCAGCCGGGGCCTCGGCGACCGCCACCTCGTAGACGTTCTTCGCAAGCTGCCGCGGATGCACGAGAGCGCCGGCCATGATTCCGGTCACCATCGCGATGATGCCCGCCAGAAGCACCGATGCGATGATCTTGTTGCCTTCGAGACTGTGCATGCGTGAACCCTTCGCCAAACGCCGGACGACAGCGGGAGATAAAGCCAATTTTCGCTGACAACTCAAACGAAATGTGGTTGAAGCCAGTGCGCGACGTCGTCGCGCGCGGGGGCATGTGCGAAGATAACCGTGCGGCATAACGCCGCAAGTTGCGGCAAGGTCGCCCGGAGCGGGCATTCGGGGGCGCCGATGGCGGGAGCGAAAGAAGGTCGGGGCGGCGCGTCGGCCGGCGCGCGCAACCCCATCATCCTCATCCCCTCTCGCCTTGCTTCGACGCGCCTCCCCGAAAAGCCGCTCGCCGACATCCACGGCACGCCGATGATCGTCCATGTCTGGCGCCGCGCCGTCGAGGCGGGAGTGGGGCCCGTCATCGTCGCGTGCGCCGAGTCCCGGATCGCCGAGGCGGTCGAAGCGGCGGGCGGGCGGGCCGTGTTGACCGACCCCGCCCATCCCTCGGGCTCCGACCGCATCCACGAGGCGCTGACCCGGCTCGATCCCGAGCGGCGGCACGATGTCATCGTCAACGTCCAAGGCGATCTGCCGACCATCGAGCCGGCGCTCCTGCGCGCCGCGTTGACGCCCTTCGCCGATCCCGGCGTCGACATCGCGACGCTCGCCTGCGTCATCCGCGCCGAGGAGGACCGGCACGACCCGAACGTCCCGAAGGTGGTCGCGGCCTTTCGCCCGGACGCGCCGCCGGGCACCATCGTCCGTGCGCTCTATTTCAGCCGCAACACGGTGCCGGCCGGGCCGGGCGAGCACTATTTTCACATCGGCCTCTATGCCTATCGCCGCGCCGCGCTCGACCGTTACGTCGCGCTGCCGCCTAGCGTTCTCGAGCAGCGCGAGCGCTTGGAGCAGCTCCGCGCGCTCGAGGCGGGAATGCGCATCGACGTGGTGCTCGTTGACACGGTTCCGCTCGGTGTCGATACTCCGGCCCACCTTGCCTTGGCGCGCGAGATGCTGGCGCCCGCGCGGAAAATCTCGACGATGAGCGATGGCTGATCCCGCCCACCTGATCGCGTTTCAGGGCGCCCAAGGCGCCTATTCGGATCTCGCCTGCCGGCGCGTCTTTCCCGAGATGACGACCCTGCCTTGCGCCAATTTCGAGGAGGCGATGATCGCCGTCCGCGAGAAGCGCGCCGCGCTCGCCATGCTGCCGGTGGAAAACTCCGTCGCGGGACGGGTCGCCGACATCCACCACCTCCTTCCCGACTCCGGCCTCCACATCATCGGCGAGCATTTCGCGCGGGTCGAGCATCACCTCTTGGCGCTGCCGGGCGCCACCATCGGCGATCTCAAGACGGTGCGCAGCCACGTCCATGCCCTCTCGCAATGCCGCAATCTCATCCGCGAGCTGAAGCTGAAGCCGGTGGCCGCCGGCGACACCGCGGGCGCGGCGGCCGAGGTCGCGCGCGGCGGCGACAAGAGCGTCGCCGCCATCAGCTCGGAGCTCGCGGGACAGCTCTACGGCCTCCAATCGCTGCGCCAGAACATCGAGGATGCCGAGCACAACACGACGCGCTTCCTCGTCATGTCGCGCGAGGCGGTTCAGCCGGCCAATGACGGCAGCCTCGTCGTCACCAGCTTCCTCTTCAAGGTGCGCAACGTCCCGGCCGCGCTCTACAAGGCCTTGGGCGGCTTTGCCACGAACGGCATCAACATGACGAAGCTCGAGAGCTACATGCTGGGCGGGACTTTCACGGCGACGCAATTCTACGCCGATGTCGAAGGCCACCCCGAGGACCGGGCCCTGCGCTTCGCCTTCGAGGAGCTGCGCTTTTTCACGCGCGAGGTTCTTATCCTCGGCGTCTATCCTGGCCACCCCTTCCGCCGCGAGGCGACGCAAAACGGCGGGACATAGCGCCGCAGCAATATCTCGAGAGGGAGAACCCGCATGGCTTCGATGGTGTTGACGTCCCTCGTCACGGCTTTGGCGCTCCTGCTCTATCTCGTTATCACCGTCAACACCGCGCGGATGCGGGCGCGCCATGGGATCGTGGCGCCCGCGACCTCCGGCCACCCCGCCTATGAGCGCGCCTTCCGCGTCCAGCAGAATACGCTGGAGCAGCTCATCCTCTTCCTCCCGGCGCTCTGGCTCTACAGCGCCTATGTCTCCGAGCGGGCCGCCAGCGTCATCGGCGCGGTGTGGATCATCGGGCGCGTCTTCTACGCCTGGAGCTATTACCGCGATCCCGCAAAGCGTGGGCCGGGCTACGTCATCAGCGCCGTGGCCGCAATCGTGCTCCTCGTCGGCGCGCTCATCGGCATCGTCTTGGCCATTCCCTGAGCCGCCGCCCTCAGCCGATGATCGGCATCGGCACCGGCGCCTCGCCGAGCGCCCGGCGCAGCACCGCCCAATGCATCGACTCGACGCCGAGAATGCCGGCCGAGTTTTTGGCGAGATCCTTGTCGGCGAAGGCCGGAACGGCGCCGAGATGCGCAAGCGCCAGGCCTTCCTCGAAGTTGAGGAGAAAGCGCAGCGCATCCTCGCGCCCCGTGAGCGCGCCGATCGCGAACCGGTCGGAATTGGGCGCCTTGGCCGGAGCTGCGGCGCCGCCGCGCCGCCTGATGATCGCCGCGAGCGCCTCGGCATGCTTGCCGTGATCGGCGCGGAACGCCGCAGCGAGAGCGCGCTCGTCGCCCGCAAGGAGCGACCCCGCCAGAATCGCGTCGTAAGCCGCGGCCGCCTCGTATTCGAGGGCGAGCACCGTGTCGAGCATGGCGAGATCATCGCCCGGCCGAACCTTGTCGTGCGCGCCGATGGCGGCGCTGGTGCAACCGGCAAGAAGCGGGAGCGCCCCGGCCAGGGTCAGTCCGCCAGCGCCGGTCCTGACGAAGTCGCGCCGTGCCATCATCGCCCGATGCTCCTTGGATGGTCGATCCCGACTTGGCTGGTGCGATCGCCGACCGCTCCGGTGCGATGAAGCCCTGAGGGCCGCGCCGCCTCAGCGCCCAAGCCAATCCTCGATGAGCCGCCGCGCGATCGAGTCGCGCCGCGGCAGGCGGAATTCCTCGTCGTCCTGATGCCCGAGGATGAAGCGCCGGTCGAACCAGCGCGCGTCCTCGAGTTCGCTCGGGTCGACGGTGATCTCGCTCGTCAGCGCCTTGGCGGTGAAGCCGAGCATGATCGAGGACGGGAAGGGCCAAGGCTGCGAGGAGTGGTAGCGCACCTCGCTGACACGGATGCGGGTCTCTTCGAAGACCTCGCGCGCAACCGCATCCTCGAGGCACTCGCCCGGCTCGACGAAGCCCGCCAAGGTCGAATGCTGCCCCTTCGGCCAAGCAGCTTGGTGGCCGAGGAGGGCGCGGTCGCCATCGGTCACCAGCATGATGACGGCGGGATCGGTGCGCGGAAAATGTGCGGCGGCGCAGGCGGCGTTGACGCAACGGCGGACGTGCCCCGCATCGGTGCTCTCCGTCGCGCTGCCGCAGACGCCGCAGAAGCGGTGGCGCGAATGCCACCACACCATGCCGCGGGCATAAGCCAAGAGCGAACCCTCGTGGCGGTCGAGCAGGGGACCGACGCGGCGCAGATCGGTGAACTCGAAGGGTCCCGAATGGCGGATCCGCGCCAGCGGCTCCTCATGCCGGGAGAGATCGAGCGCGAAGATCGCGTCGTCGCCGGCGATGCCGAGGAGAACCGCGTCGCCCGCTTCGGGATCGATCTCGCCTGCCGCGAGAAAGGCGGCGCGCGGCGGCTCGGCCGCCGCCACCACCAGATTGTGGTTGCGCCAGACCGGCAGGAACCGCGAGCTCGGATGTGCGAACCGATCGTTGAGCCATGCCGCGTCACGGCGAAGGTGCCCGGCGCGATCGATCTCGGCGAAAGCATAGAAATTGCGCAGCCACATGGTGCGCGACACTGGCATAGCACCGCCGCGCGGGCAAGGCAGGCAGAAATCCGAACGACCGGCGCCGCGCCCCGGCGCAGTCGGCGGTTCCATCGAACCTCGCAACATGCGATGAGTGGCGGCGGCGTCTCAGGGTCCCTCCGCATGCTCTTTGCACATTCCGCGGCCATCGTCATCTTCGCCGCGACCTATGTCGTGATCGCGCTCGGCCGCTTGCCCGGCTTCCGGCTCGACCGCGCCGGCGCGGCTCTTCTCGGCGCGAGCCTCATGGTGGCGTGCGGCGTGATCAGCATCGAGGAGGCGTACCGCGCCATCGATCTCGATACGATCGTGCTCCTCCTCGGCATGATGATCGTCGTCGCCAATCTGCGCCTCTCCGGCTTCTTCGCGCTCGTCGCCGCCGCGATCGCCCGTCGCGCGCGCCGCCCGATCGTGCTGCTTGGGGCGACGGTCCTCGTCTCCGGCTTCTTCTCGGCCTTTCTCGTCAACGACATGATCTGCCTCGTCCTGACGCCGCTCGTCCTCGAGCTCGTCCGCGCCATGCGGCGCGATCCGGTGCCCTACCTCCTTGCCATCGCGATGGCGTCCAACGTCGGCAGTGCCGCGACGATCACCGGCAATCCGCAGAACATCATGATCGGCAGCTTCTCGGGCATTCCGTATGGCGACTTCCTCGCAGCGCTCGCCCCCGTGTCGATCGCCTGCCTCGTCGTCGTTTTCGTCATCATCGCCGCCGCTTACCGCAAGGAGGTGTTCGGCGCGCCGCTCGCGATGGAGGCGGCGCCGCCCGCTCGCTACAATCTGCCGCTCGTCCGCAAGGCGGTCGCGGCGACGGCGGCGATGGTCGTCGCCTTCTTCTTCATCGCGCCTCCCGCCAAAGTAGCGATCGTCGCCGGCGCGCTCCTGCTCCTGACGCGCCGCCTCAAACCCGAGCGCGTCTACCGTGAGATCGACTGGTCGCTCCTCCTCCTCTTCGCGGGGCTTTTCATCGTCGTCGCTGGCCTCGAGAAGGAGGTGCTCACCGGGGCGGTCGCGACCATCGCCGGCATCCGCAAGCTAAAGCTCGAAAACGTGCAGGTCGTGACGGCGTTTGCCGCGGTTCTCTCGAACCTCGTCAGCAACGTGCCCGCGGTTCTCTTCCTCAAGCCCTTCATCCCGCACCTCACCGATCCGCGCAAGGCGTGGCTTGCCCTCGCCATGGCCTCCACCCTGGCCGGCAATTTCACCATCCTCGGCTCGGTCGCGAACCTCATCGTCGTCGAGCGCGCGCGCCGGGCGAATGTCGAGATCGGCTTCTGGATGTATTTCTGCCTGGGCGCTCCGGTGACGGTGCTGACGCTTCTCATCGGGGTCTGGTGGTTGTCGTAGCTTTGTAATACGATGTAATACGCTGTATTACAAAGGAGGCACTCCATGGCTATGTCGATCGTCACGTTTCGCATCGATGACGCGACGAAGGACGCGCTCGATGCGCTCGCCCGGCGCATGGACCGCGACCGCAGCTATCTCCTGAACGAGGCGGTCGCAGCATATCTCGAGGCGCAACGCTGGCAATTGGCGCACATCGAGAACGGCGCCGCCGAAGCGGCGGCGGGGCGCTTCGCGAGCGGGTCGGAGGTGGCGGCCTTCCTCGCGCGGTGGCGGCGATGAAGATCCGCTCGACGCGCCTTGCCCTTCGCGATCTCGAATGCGCCGTCGACCTCGTCGCCGCCGAGGACCGCGCCGCCGCCGCGCCGCTGATGGCGCAGATCGAGCGGACCGTCGCGGTCCTGGTGCGCCATCCCGCCGCCGGGAAAGAGGGCCGCGTCGCCGGCACGCGCGAGCTCGCGGTCAGCGGCACGCCCTTCGTCATGGCCTACCGCGCAGCGCCCGACGCCATCGAGATTCTGGCGCTGTTCCACCGCGCCCGGCGCTGGCCGGCACCATCGTGATCGGTGCGCCTTCGCGGCAATCGGGCGAAACAAGAAAGATCCACCACGGAGACACGGAGGGCACGGAGTGAAGAAGGTTCTTCTTGGGCAGCATTGCGGCCAATTTCCTCTTCTCCGTGTCCTCCGTGTCTCCGTGGTAACTCTTGCTCGATGCCGCGTAACCCGATTGCCTTGGCAGTGTCCCTTCCTCCTTGCCTCGCCGCCCGTCAATCCTGATATAGTGGCGTCGGGAGGTTGGCGGCGGGCAGGTCTCTCGCCAACCCGGTCAGGTCCGGAAGGAAGCAGCCGTAACGAGTTTCGGCCTGGGTCGTTCGTCCAGCCTCCCACCTCCGGCCCTCATGGCGAGCATGTCCGAGCCAGCGACCGCCTACCGCGTCCTCGCCCGCAAATACCGGCCCTCGACCTTCGCCGAGCTGATCGGGCAGGAGGCGATGGTGCGCACGCTCACGAACGCCATCGCGACGGGTCGGATCGCGCATTCCTTCATCCTGACGGGCGTGCGCGGCGTCGGCAAGACGACGACGGCGCGGATCATGGCGCGCGCCCTGAATTGCATCGGTCCCGACGGCAAGGGCGGGCCGACCATCGCGCCCTGCGGGGAATGCGAGCATTGCCGCTCGATCACCGAGGACCGCCATGTCGACGTCATCGAGATGGACGCGGCCTCCAGGACCGGCGTCGACAACATCCGCGATCTCACCGACGGCATCCGCTACAAGCCGGTCTCGGCGCGCTTCAAGGTCTACATCATCGACGAAGTGCACATGCTCTCGAAGCCGGCGTTCAACGCCTTGCTGAAGACGCTCGAGGAGCCGCCGCCCGACGTCAAATTCATCTTCGCCACGACCGAGATCAACAAGGTGCCGGTGACGGTGCTGTCGCGCTGTCAGCGCTTCTCGCTGCGCCGCGTCCCGCTCGAGGATCTGAGCCGGCATTACGCGAAGATCGCCGCCGCCGAGGGCGTGACGGCCGAGCCCGCCGCGATCGCCCTCGTTGCGAGAGCCGCCG
>JBGPOZ010000099.1:0-15774 GCA_041488295.1 Allostellaceae bacterium | reverse complement strand
CGAGGATGAGGACGACATAAGCGAAGCAGAACACCATGGCGCAGGCCTGCACCACCGGCAGGTCGCGCGCCTGCACGGCATCGACCATCAGCCGTGCGACGCCGGGGAAGGCGAAGATCGTCTCGACGACGACGATGCCGCTGACGAGATAGGCGATGTTGAGGGCCACGACGTTGGCGATCGGCCCGACGGCGTTGATGAGAGCGTGGACCAGCACGATCCGGCGCCGCGAGACCCCTTTCAACGCCGCCATCTCGATAAAGGGCAAATCGAGCAGGTTGATGATCGTCGCCCGCGTCATGCGCGCGATCTGCGCCGCCACAACGATCGACAGCGTGCCCACGGGCAGGACGAACGCTCGCGCCAGCGTGGCGAAGCCGCCGCCGAACGAGATCTGGGCGACCGCGGGAAGCCATCTCAGGCGCACCGCGAACAGCATCACGGCGAGCGTACCGATGAGGAATTCGGGCGTGGTCGACAGCGAGAGCACGACGACCGAGGTGATGCGGTCGAAGCGGCTGCCGTTGCGCAGCGCCATCGTGAGGCCGAGCGCGAGCGCCAGCGGGATGGCAATGACCGTCGTGGCACCGGCCAGGATCGCCGTGTTGGCAAGACGCTGGCCGAGTAGCTGCGACACCGGCACCTTGGTCGAGACCGACGTGCCCCAATCGCCGTGCAGGATGCCGAAGGACCATTCGAGATAGCGCAGCGGCGCCGGACGATCGAGGCCGAATTGCTCGCGCAGCGCCGCGACGCTCTCAGGCGTCGCGAACTGCCCGAGCGAGACCTGGGCGACGTCGCCCGGCAGGATCTCGCAGCCGATGAAGACGAGCAGCGAGACGGTGACGAGGATCATCGCCGCAAGCGCGAGCCGACGGATGCCGAAGCGCAGAAGCGGATGCATGGCTCAGCGTCCGTCCGTCGCGCTCCGGCACCGCGTGCCGGAAGGCGGGCTCAGGTCTCCAGCCACACCCGGTCCGCGAAGTTGAAGCCCGAGAGGTTGCCGACCGGGATCGGCACCAGCCCGTTCACCTTCTTCGAGATGCCGTCGACGTAGTTGAGGAAGCAGGGCAGCACGATGCTGCCGGATTCGTGGATCTTCCGCTGGATCGCGCTGTAGATATCGAGGCGCTTCGCCTTGTCGGGGATCGAGCGCGCATCGTCGATCATCTTGTCGAGCGCGGGATCGTTGATGTGCGAGAAGTTCCACACCGCGCCCGAGCGATAGGCGAGGTTGAGCAGCATGTTGTAGGTCGGCCGCGGATTGAAGTTGATCGCGGTGAACGGGCGCTTGCCTGCCACCACGTTCCAATAGCTGTCGGCAGGGTCGCGCTTCAGCTCGATGGTGAGGCCGATGCGGCTTGCCTCGCGCTGGATCAGCTGGCCGATATCGGCGCTGAACGGCGCCGCGTCGCTGACGTCGATCTCGAGCGTCGACGTGCCGAAGCCCGACTTGGCAAAGTGGAACTTCGCCTTGTCGAGATCGAGCTCGCGCTGCGGCAGGCTCTTATCGTAAAGCGGGCTCGTCGACATGATCGGGTGGTCGTTGCCGATGACGCCCTGGCCCTTGAGCACCGTATCGAGCAGGCGCTTGCGGTCGATCAGATAGGTGAGGGCGAGGCCGAGATCGGGATTGTTCGACGGCGCCCGGTCGACCGCGGCCTGGATCGAGGTGTAGCGCGGGCAGGGCGTCGTGAAAACGGCGAAGGTGTCCGAGGCCTTGACCTGGTCGATCGCGGTGCCGCGGAGATCCGTCACCATCTGCGCGTCGCCCGAGAGAAGGGCATTGGCCCGCGCCACCGGATCGAGGATGTGGAAGAGCTCGATCGCGTCGACGAAGGGCTTGCCCTCCTTCCAGTAATTCGGATTGCGGGTGAACGAGGTGGCGACGCCGGGCTTGAACTCCTTCACCGTGAATGGCCCGGTGCCGATCGGCTTCGAGAAGTCGGTGGTGCCGTTCTTGATGACCCCGAACTGGAACGTGCCGATCATGATCGGCAGATCGACGTCGGGCGCGTTGAGCTCGACGACAATTGTGTCGGACCCGTCGGCCTTCACATCCTTGATGTTGGCGACGAGCGGCTTGGCGCTCGAGGCCAGCTTCTCGTCCTTGTGCCGCATGATCGAGTAGACGATGTCGTCCATCTTCAGCGGCGCGCCATCCGAGAAAGTGACGCCCTTGCGGATCTTGAAGACCCAGCGCGTCGCCGTGTCGTTCGACTCGACCGACTCGGCGAGCTCGGGATCGGCGCCGCCCTGCTCGTTGAGGATGGTCAGCGTGTTGTAAACGGCGGTGCCGCGGATGTAATCGTTCGTGTAGATGTACTTCCCGGTGTCGAACGTGTCGTTCGTGCTCTGTGTGTGCGTTGCGACGCGCACGAGCCCGCCGCGCGTCGGCGCGGCGCGTGCCGGTTTCGCAGCACCGATCACGGCAGCGCCGCCCGCCGCCAGCGCAAGGCCGGTGGCCACGGTTCCCGTGGTGAAGTCTCGCCGTGTCAGCCCGCCCGCTCGATCGTTGTCTTGGCTCTTCGACATGATGCTTCCTCCCTTCGGCTTCGCCGTCGTTATCGCAGTCGCTTCAAATCCTTGATGACGCGCTTAGCAGCATTGTGTCCGGGCGCGCCGGTGACGCCGCCGCCCGGGTGCGCCCCG
Source organism: Allostellaceae bacterium (assembly GCA_041488295.1). Classification (GTDB taxonomy): domain Bacteria; phylum Pseudomonadota; class Alphaproteobacteria; order ATCC43930; family CGMCC-115725; genus URHD0088. The sequence goes on along the minus strand of JBGPOZ010000099.1, from coordinate 13,122 downwards.
GCGCCGCAGAGATAGAGGCGGCTGACCGGCGTCCGGTAGCGCGCCGCTTTCGGGTGCGGCCGCATGCTGAAGATCTGGTCGAGCTCGTGGCGTCCCTGGAAGACGTCGCCCTCGGTGAGACCGAAGACGCGCTCGATGTCGAGCGGCGAGAGCACCTGCCGGCCGACGATGCTGCGCCGCAGATTGGGGAAATGGCGCTCGGCGGCGGCGATGATGCGGTCGGCGACCTGATCCTTGACGTCGTCCCAGCTCTGCCCGCCGGCGAGACGGTACGGGTAGTATTTGCAGAGCAGGGCCATGACGTGGTGGCCAGGGGGCGCCAGGCTGTCGTCGAGCACCGAGGCGATCTGGATGGTGACGTAGGGCTCGATCGCCATCTCGCCCCGCCGCGCCAGCTCGAAATTCTGCTCGGCAGTCTCGAGATCGGGCAGCATGTGGATGATGGAGCCGCGCGCGACCTCGGCTTCCTCGGGTGAGAGCGCCGCGATCTGCGGCGCTTCGCTCAAGGCTAGGTTCATGCGCAGCGAGGCCGTTCCCATGCGGAAGCCTTCGATGTCGGCGGCGAATTCGGCGTCGAGATGCTCGCGGCCGACGAGCTTCAGGAAGGTCAGCTTCGGGTCGGTGTTGGCGAGGACGACGCGGGCGCGAATCTCCTCGCCGCTTTCGAGCCGCACGCCCTCGGCGGCGCCGTCCTTGACGAGGATGCGGGTGATCGGCGCGGAGGTGCGGATCTCGACGCCGCGCTCCGTCGCGGCCTTCGCCATCGCCGCGCTGACCGCGCCCATGCCGCCGCGCGCAATGCCCCATTTCGAGCGCACGCCGTCGAGCTCGCCGAGCACGTTCATGAAATAGGGAATGGCCGAGCCGGCGGCGTGGAGCGAGGAAAAATTGCTGCCGACGTAGTGGACCCCGTAGATCTGGCGGATGGTGTCGCTCTCAAACCAGCGATGGACGATGCTGTAGGCGTTCGAGGTGAACATCTGGACGAGGAAATGGCGGTCCTCGGCGCTGAGGCGCCGCAGCTGGCCGCCGAGCTTGAGCGAGCTCAAGAGCGCCTCGAAGCCGCCGGAGAGGTCGGGCGGCTCGCTCAGCATCTGGGTCCTGACCACCTCGCCGACGCGCATCAGCCGCGCCCGAAACTCCTTGATCGCCGCGTAGTCGCGATTGGAGTAGCGCCCGACGACCGCCTGGTCATGCGCCTCGTCACCGGTGAAGAGGATGGCTCTCCCGTCGCTCAGCAGCTCGAGGGCGCCGCGGTAGGGGATGGCCTCGAGGCCATGGCGCTTGAGGTCAAGGTCGCGCGCCACCTCGCCGCGCAGCAGCCCAAGCGAGTAGGAGGCAATCGAGTTGCGGTATCCGGGGTGAAACTCCTCCGTGACCGCGGCACCGCCGACCACGTGGCGGCGCTCGAGGACCAGCGTCTTGTAGCCGGCTTCGGCGAGATAGGCCGCCGCCGTCAGGCCGTTGTGGCCGCCGCCGACGACGATCGCGTCATATGTCATCGGAGCCGCTCCTTCCCGGGGCCGTTCTTGGGCGGCGCCGGCACGACCAGCGCGTCGACCGCCCAGGCACCGCCGGGACCGGCGATGATCGGATTGATGTCCATCTCGGCGAGGCTGGGGCCGAGCGTGAGGGCAAGGGCGCTGAAGCGCGCAATCGCCTCGCCCAGCGCGGCGAGATCGACGCGCGGTCGCCCGCGCGCGCCGTCGAGCAGGGCGAAACCCTTCAGCCGGCGGAGATAGGCCTCGGCCGCAATGGCGTCGACCGGTGGAAGGAAGGTCGCGACGTCCTTGATCACCTCGACGAAGATGCCGCCGAGGCCGATCGTGACCAGCGGCCCGAACTGCGCATCGACCGTGAGGCCGAGGAAGACCTCGGTTCCGGGCGGCGCCTGTTCCTGCACCAGCACCCGCGGGCCCAGGCGGCCCGCAAGATCCCGCCACGCCGCGTGGGCGGCCGTCGCCGATGCGATCCCGATTGCGACCCCGCCGCGGTCGAATTTGTGGTCGATCCCGGGCGCCAGCGTCTTCAGTACTACCGGAAAGCGCAACGCGGCCAGCGCGCCGTCGAGTTCGGCTGCGCTCGCCACCGTCCGCGAGCGTGCGACGGGCACGCCGAAATCGGCGGCAAGGGCGAGACCTTGCTCGGTATCGAGGCTGGCGCCGTTGGCTTCGGCAAGGCGTCGGCGCCAGCGCGCTGCGATCTCGGCGGCGAGCGACGTCGGCGTCATCGCCCGCCGCGCGCGCCGATGGCGATGCCAGGCGATGCTCCCGGCGATGGCGTGCAGCCCCGGCTGGGTTCCAAGCAGCACCGGAATCCCGAGCCGGCGCAACCGCGCTGCCTGGTCGCGATCGAATGCGCTGGCGAGATTGCCGAGCATCATCACCGGCTTTGCCGTGGCGGCGTGGACGGCCTCCGTCACCCGCGCCCAGGTACCCGCCAGCGCCCTTCCGCTCGGCACATTGCTGGCGAAGACGATCTGGCCCACGCCGGGGTCGGCGGCGAGCGCCTGGAAGCAGGTCCGAGCAACCCGCTCGTGCTCGTGGCCGGTGCCCCAGACGTCGAGCGGGTTGATCGGCGCGAGTCCGGCGTCGAGATTGTCGGCGAGGATCCTAGTTGTCTGCTCGGTCAGCGGCGCCCAGCCGACGCCGCGCTCCGCCGCGAGGTCGACGATCATCGTGCGCTCGCCGCCGGAGTCGGTCATTAGCGCGACCGCGTCGGTGTGCGGGTGGCGCCCGCAGCCGAGCAGCTCGAGCGTGTCGGCGAGCTCATCGAGACTGTAGACCGGAACAACGTTGTGGCGCTCGAACACGGCACGATACGCGGCATCGCTGCCGGTGAACGCGCCGCTATGGGCGTGGGCCATCGCCTTGCCCGGCTCGGAGCGGCCGAGCTTCAGAATAACCACCGGCACGCCCTTGCGGTCGGCGCCCTCGAGGACCGCGATGAAGCGTTCGGGATCGCGCACCGTCTCGAGTATGCAGCCGATGACGCGGGTCTCGTCCTGGCTCAAGAGGAATTCGAGATAGTCCGCCGTCGTCGTAGCCAGCTCCTGCCCTGAGGAGATCATGTGGGTCATCCCGAGCTGTCGCTGGTTCAGCGCGAAGCCGGAATAGGAGGAGCCGCTGTGGGTGATGAACCCGACGGGTCCCAAGGGCGGCGCCGGCTTGTAGGGCCAGCCGCCGACCATGATCCCATCGACGAGATTGAGGAAGCCCATGCAGTTGGCGCCGCACATCGCCATCGAGGCGCCGTGCGCGATTGCCGCGAGCCGCTCGGTCAAGGGGATTTGGTGACGCCCCGGCTCCTCGATGGCGGTGCCGAAGATGACGGCGCTGCGCGCGCTTGCCGCGGCGGCAGCTTCAAGTGCGCTCTCGAGACGTTCGTCGGCGACGGCAAGGATCGCGCAGTCGACGCGCTCGGGCAGCGCCGCGATCTCGGCAAAACATTTGAGGCCAGCGATTTCCTCGTAACGCGGGTTGATCGGATAGAGGCGGCCGCCATAGCCGGTATCAACGAGATGTCTCACGACATTGTGGCCGAAGCTGCCTTCCTTGTCGCTGGCGCCAACGACGGCGATCGAGCGGGCGCGGAGCATGGCGGCGACGGCGCCGCCGGATGGGCCGTCCTCGGCTTCGGCGCCGCTGGTCACTTGAAGCGCGCGTCGCGCCAGGCGAGCGCCGCCTTGAGACCCTGCTCCTGCCGGATGCGGTTGAACTCGACGCGCTCCGGGCCCGCTCCGGCTTCGATGAGAGCGTCGGTATCGAGCGCCGCCAGCAGCGCCTGGCGCATCCCCATGATCTCGAAGCCGCGGTTGACCGCCCGCTTGGTCAGCTGCACCGAGAGCGGCGCCGCGGCACAGAGATCGTCCGCGATCGCCATCGCCTTGGCGAATTCCTCACCGGCCGGCACGACGTGGTTGACGATGCCCATCTCATAGGCGCGGCGCGCGTCGACCCGGTCACTGCCGGTGAGGAGCAGTTCCTTGGCGATCTTCGGCGTCGTCATCCACGGAAGCAGCAGCGCCACGATGCCCGAGCCGAAGCGCACCTCAGGCTCGCCGAGGCGCGTTCCTTCGGCGGCGACGCTGATGTCGCAGGACAGCATGATTTCGAAGGCGCCGGCGAGGCAGTGGCCATGCACCGCGGCGACGGTGGGCTTCGGGCAATCCCAGAACTGGATGATGAAAGCGAAATCCTCATCGAGGAGGGCGCGCCATTGCTCTGTCGTCGTGATCTTGCGCTGCGCCGATTCCTTGAGGTCGAAACCGGCGGAAAAGGCGCGGCCCTCGCCGTGCACGACGATCGCCAGCACATCGGGATCGGCGCTGAAACTGCGCATCGCCTCGCTGACCTCGCGTACCATGGCGGCGTTGATCGCATTCAGCACCTGCGGGCGATTGAGCGTCAAGACGCCGACATGGCGCTCCACCCGAGTGCGGATTGTCTCGAAGGCCATGCTCACCTCGCACCCGGCTCGGCGTGAGCAAGCGCCGTCTGCTCGCGGACGCGCGGCCCGTAATGCAGGATGCTCGACTCGAGCGAGCCCACGACGCCCGGTCGTGTGTTGTGCGCCAGGATCGACTGGAAGCGGCGGCGTTTCCCGCGCACCGGCGCCACGCGGTGGATCGAATGGTGGCCCTTGAAGAGCACGAGCATGCCGGGTTGCTGGCTCAGCTGCACGACGCCCGCGCGCTCGCCGTCGAGCACGCGGCGCACCCGGTCGAAGTTCTCATTCTCCGCCGAGCGGATGAGCGGCACGTACTCGAACTCGCCGCCGGCGTCCGGCGCTTGCAGCAGCAAGGTGATATTCACCTCGTTGGTGTCGAAGTGCCATTGCTGGCAGCCGCCCTCGTCCATGACTGAGATATTGAGGGCCTGAAAGCGGTCGGCCGAGCGGTAGAGCCGATCGACGTCGGCTGCCGCCGCGAGGAACCGGGTCAGTACGTCCCAGTGGTAGAGCTGCGCGATCGCCGAGGTGGGCGGGATGAGATCGTAGGCGATCTGGCGCATACGGCGCGGCGTCTTGCGCCGTCGCGGATGATCCGGCGGCAAGGCGTCGAGGTCGCCCGTTCGGTAGTTGAAGAAATAGGGGCTGGCCTCGGTGGGCCCACGATAGCCGAGCGGCTCCAGCGCCTCCGCCTCGGCGACCATGCGGGCGATGGCCGCAGGACGCAGGAAGTCGGGAAGCGCGCAGATGCAGCTCGTCGCCATCGCGCGGCGGATCTCGGCGACGAGAGCCTTGCAGCGCGGGCTGTCGAGGGCGTCGATCGGGTAGCGCTCGAGGTCGATTAGACTGGCCGGGTCGTCGATCTCGGAGACGTCAGCGGGTTGCGCGCTCAAGACCACCTCCAATCCATCCCTGGCAGGATGATCGCGTGGGCGGCCCGACCTGGCAACCGGGGCCTAAAAGTGGGCGACTCTACGCGCCCGCAATCGCCGTCATGTTGTGCGGCCATGTGATGCCTTGGCGAGCGCGACCCGTCGTGTAAAGTTCCGGACGTTCTGGGCGTTCTGCTGCCGACCTCGCACAGGAGCGGATGAATGGCGATCCCCGTCTCGCGCCGTCTCGACTTCTCCGAGATCCCGGCCATCGACATCGGTCCGCTCTTCGACGGCAATGTTGCGCAGGTCGCCCGCACCACGGCGGCGCTCGACCGAGCCTGCTCCGACATCGGCTTCATCTACATCCGGAACCACGGCGTACCGCGCGACCTTGTCGGGCGCCTTGCGGAGCAGGCGCGGCTCTTCTTCGCGCAGCCGATGGACGAGAAGATGCGGATCGTCCTCGACCAGCGCATGCGCGGCTACCTGCCGCTCAACTACCGCTCCTACGAAGGCGAGCAGCGCGCCGGGACGAGCCATCAGGAAGGCTTCTGGGTCGGCCATGAGCGCCCGCTGAGCCCGGCTCTGCCGCTCGAGGGACCAAATCAGTGGCCGAGGAGCATCCCCGGCCTCGAGCCGGCGATGCTTGCTTATTTCACCGCGGTCGAGGAACTCAGCCGCATCCTGCAGCGCGGCTTCGCGCTTGCCCTCGGCCTTGCCCCCGATTTCTTTACGCCGCTGTTCCAAGTGCCGAACTCGCGCCTCAAGCTCAACCACTATCCGCCGCAGGACTCGCCCGAGGCCGAGAACGACATCGGCGTCGTGCCGCACGCCGATTCCGGCGGCTTCACCATTCTGTGGCAGGACGACAATGGCGGGCTCGAGGTGCAAAGCAAGAGCGGCGAGTGGGTGGGCGCACCGCCGATCGCCGACACCTTCGTCATCAATCTCGGCAACGTCATGCAGATCTGGACGAACGGCCGCTTCTCCTCGACGCCCCACCGCGTCATCAATCGAGGCGGCCGCGACCGCTACTCGATCCCACTCTTCGTCAACCCCGGCTCGAGCGCGCGGATCGCCCCGCTGATCGCGGGCGCCGACACCGACTTCCCGCCGTTCCTGTACGGCAAGTATCAGCGCGACGAGTGGCGACGCATTTTTCCGGTCGCGAAGATCCCGGTGTGACGCACCGATTTGTTCGCCGGCGGCACGGCCCGATCGAACCGCGCGTCGATCGACGGAAACTCGGCAATGCCGCCGATGCATTGCTGACACTCCCGACAGCTCGAATTCTGCTTCGGGTCAATCGCGTCGATTCAGGCGTGTCGACGACATGTCCGGTGAGCGGGTAACTTCAGAAATGCTGCTCTGCTGTTGATGTCATCGGAAAGACCGTGATTCAAGCCCCGAAATCAGAGCTTCGGGCGATGTGCTATGAACAGAGCGATTTCAAATAGAGCGTCACAAGACCGATGCTTCCGAACAAGCCGCGCGGCATTCCTCGCGTGGACGACCGGCGTGTCGGGCGATCACCTCTAACGCGGGGATCGGTGCGGTGTAGTTTCGTGCCGACGTAAAGTCGGGACGGAGTTCACGCGCCGCCCCCCGCCTTCGTCGGGACAAGGTCGTCGCCGAATCTCCAGACCGGGATGCCGAGCTGCTTCGCCTTGTCGGCGAGGTTGCCCTGGATGCCGGTGCCAGGGAACACCATGATGCCGATCGGGAGAACCGCCAGCATTGCGTCGTTGCGCTTGAACGGCGCAGCCTTCGCGTGTCTCGTCCAGTCGGGCTTGAAGGCGATCTGCAACACCTTGCGATTGGTTGCCCATTTGGCGGCGATCAGTTCGGCGCCCTTCGGCGAACCGCCATGCAGCAGCACCATGTCGGGATGCTTCGCGTGGACTTTGTCGAGCCGGTCCCAGATCAGGCGATGGTCGTTGAAATCGAGTCCACCCGTGAAGGCGATCTTCGGCCCAGCGGGTAGCAGCACCTCGGTCTCGGCGCGACGCTTGGCGGCGAGGAAGTCGCGGCTGTCGATCATCGCGGCTGTGAGCGTGCGGTGATTGACCATCGAACCCGAGCGCGGACGCCAGGGCGATCCGGTGTGGACTTCAAAGCGCTCGGCGGCCTGATCGCGAAAGAGCTCCATGCTGTTGCGGCGCTCGATCAGCGTGATGCCTTCGGCGGTGAGCCGTTCGAGTTCGACCGATCGCGGCTCCGAGCCGTTTTGCTCCCGCTGACTCGTCTGCTGCGCCCGCTCGTTGTCGTCGAGCTCCCGTTCGATGCGGCCGACGGCGCGGTGGAACAGGTTGACGGTCGACCAGAGCAGGTCCTCGAGGTCCGGTTCGAGGCGCGTGTCGCTCAGGGTCGCGACCAATGCGTCGAAGATGTCGGCGACGGCGCCCGCGACGGTATCGCTTTCGGGAAGCGGCCTCGGATCGGGCTCGTCTTGAAAGGGGCGGTACCCGTAGAGCTGAAGTTCGTTGAGGACGTGATCGGTCGGGGATGAGCCCTGCTGAGGTTCGAATTCGGTGTCGTCGTGGTCGGTCGTCATGGTGAGGTCCTTTGCCGGGTCGGCCGCGCCCATCGCGGCCTTCGTGGCGATCACCAGACGGCGGGCGGAGCGGGCCTGCACCGCCGAGCGCAGCGGCGGCGGCCGGAGCGCCAGCGGAGGACGGCGGGGCGCGGCTATTTTGTTTCGCGCTGCAAAGGCGCGCCAGCGCCGGCGGAAAATAGCCGCGAGCCGCCGTTGCGGAGCCGGGCCGCCTGCGGTCCGATCGCCCTCTAGAAGGCCAAGGGCGCGACTCTGTCCGGTTCTGCGGACCTCGCCACCACTGAGCGCGATGGCCGGTCGAAGCGCCTTCAGTCACCCCGTCTCGGCCGTCGCCCACAGCGTGAAGCGGATGACGTCCTGCGGCGCGAGCTGGATGCGCAGGGCCGCCCGAAGGCCGTCGATGCCGAGCGTGCGCAGATCCTCATTGAAGTCGCCCAACCGTGGCGACAGCGGGATCGCCTCGATGCCGACCGCCTCCGCGCGCGCGGTCAGCATCGTCACCGCCGCGTCGCCGGCCGCATCGGCATCACGGGCGATATAGAGCCGACGCAGCGTCAACGGGAGCAGCATGGCGGCAAGATGATGGGCCGAAAGCGCCGCGGCCATCGGCAGTGTTGGCAGCACGCACCGCAGCGACAGCATGGTCTCGATGCCTTCGCCGGCCGCGAGCACATCGTTCGCCACACCGAAGCGGACCGCGTTGCCCAGAAGTTCACCCATCGCACGCCGCGGCGTGCCGATCGACGCCTTGCCCAGACCCGACGGATCGAGCCAGGTCCGGTGTGCGCCCATGATCCGGTCGTCGAGATCGGTGACGCGGGCGATCATCGCCGGCCAGGTCGAGGTCGGCGAGTCCTCGTCGGGACGGTAGTAGCAGCGCGGATGGAAGTGTAGTGCGCCGGCTTCGTGCAAAGCCGCAATGCCGCGATTGCGCAAATACGTTTCCACGAGAGTCCGTGCGATCGGCAGTGAATTGGCGAAGAGCCGCCGGGCCGCCTCCAGCGATCCAACCTGGACTGCCGAACGAGCAGGCTTTGTTGCGGGCTCCGGATCGGAGCGGGGCAAGCTCAAGAAGCGCCGGGCTTCATCGGCGACATCGTGGAAATCGAGCAGACCGCAGCTTTCGCGGATCACATCGAGCAGGTCGCCGTGTTCGCCGGTGGCGGCATCGGTCCACTTGCCCGTCGCGCCTCGACCCGATTCCGGGCCCTTGAGCCGGACGAACATCGAGCGGCCCGGCGTGTTACGCACGTCGCCGACCAGCCAATAGCGGCCCTCGCGGCGACCGTTGGAGAGATAGTGCCGACACACCGCCTCGGCCTGGCTGGCGAGACGGCACGCCAGCTCTGAGGCTTTCTCCATCGTCGTATCCTCCGAGACAAAAAAAGGCCCTCCGTCGCCGGCGGGCCCAGGAGGCCGGTTTGTTGTTTCTACTCGGCCGCGGTGGCATGCGGTTCGACCGCGACCGTTTCATCCTCGGGTCGAGGTCCGGGTTTCGATACGACCGTTTCGTCGCCGTCGGCCACCGTTTCTACGCCGATGGAATCGGTCGTCGGGATTGCATCCGTTCCCGATGCCGAGGATAGCGACGTGATCGCCCGACCGGGGGTGCGTAGCGGCTCCGGCAGCCAACCGGAGCCGGCGAGCAGCGCCTCGGCTTTCTCGGCCATGTCGCCCTTCTTCAAGTGATCGATGAGCTGCGCCGCACGCTCGCCCTTCGCCTCTCGCACGGCGCCGAGAATGCGAGCCTTCGTGACTCGGCCGAGATAGGCGTCGACCGTCGGAACCCAGCCGGCAGCGACCATGTCGAGGTCGAGCGCTTCGGCCAGCCGATCCGCGTGGGCGAGCGCGCGTGGTCGGCGATTGTACGGCTCGAACATGGCGTTGACCGAGAGCGAGACGCAGTGCGCGAACAGCGCCTGGTGGCTGTCGCCGTCAAACGCCGCCAGCGCATCCCATAGGTCGCCCGGTTCCTTCGGCAGTGCGGCGATCCAGGCCTGGTGGCGACGGTCAAGGCTGGCGGCGAGCGCGGTGTCGTTCAATCCTGGCGCCTGCGCACTGAAGCCGACGCTCTTCAGATCGAGCTCCAGGCAGGAATCGACGGCGTAGCGGTAGAAGACCTTGACGCAGAGCGCATGCAGCGCCGCCAGAAAGGCCACGTCCGGCTGTTCGCCGAGCGCGTGACGGAGGGCGAGTGTCCGATGCGCCGTCAGTTCGGTCATGAGCCGATCGGGGATGGGCTTGAGCCCATCATCCTCTTCAGGGTCCGACGCAGTCACCGGATCTGCCTGCACGCTATCGACGTCGGTCTCAATGCGGGCGGCGATGGTTTGCTCGCCATCGTGCTCCGCATCGGCCTTCGGCTCGGGTTCGACCGGAGCTTCGTCCTCGGGACGGACGTAGCCGCGCTCGACGCGGAGATCGCCCGAACCGTCGATACTGACGAAAGCACCGGCGCGTGCGATCTCGGCCGGATCGAACCTGACGGGCCGATCCTCGAAGGCAGCGAGCGCCGTCTCGATTTCAGCGAGACGCTGGTCGGCCTCTTCGGGCAGTTCCTCGGCCTCCGCGTAGGTCTCCTCGAGCCGGTCGTATTCGGCCTGGAGGGCGGCGCGCGCCGCTTCTTCGTCGGCCGCAAGCGGCGCTTCATCGCCCCGAATCTGCCGCAGACCATAGGTGTGGCCGTAGGCAAACTCGGGTGCGATCTCGATCCATTTCCAGCCTTCGCCGCGGATCGTTTCCGCCTCCCGCTCCAACTTTTCGGCAACGAGACGATCGACGAGTGAGACATCCTGAAGCCATCCGCCGTCATCCCCCTGGAACAGATCGTGCAGAACCGTGCCGCCGGCTTCTTCGTAGGCGACAAGGCCGATGAACTGAGCGCGCTTGTCGGCGGCTCGCACTGCGCCTTCCGTCAGCATGCGGCGGATGGCGTGCGGTTCCTTGCTGTAGGATTGGCTCAGCCGCTCGAACACCTGTTCTTGGCGCTCGTGATCGCCGCTGACAGTGAACGCCATGAGCTGGTCGAGCGTCATGCCGTCCGCGGCATAGATTTCGAGCAGTTTGGGCGACACGGAAGCAAGCCGCAGTCGCTGGCGTACTACGGCGACCGACACGAAAAACGCGGCGGCGATCTCCTCCTCGGACTGGCCCTTCTCGCGCAACGCCAAGAACGCGCGGAATTGGTCGAGGGGATGGAGCGGCGCGCGCTGGATGTTCTCGGCGAGCGAATCCTCTTCGGCGATGCCGCCTTCGCGCACGACGCACGGCACCGGCGCGGTCTTCGCGAGGCGTTTCTGCTTCACGAGCAACTCGAGCGCTCGGTAGCGGCGGCCTCCCGCCGGGATCTCGTACATGCCGGTCTCGTTGCCATCGGCGTCGCGCACCGGTCGCACGGTGATGCTCTGCAGGAGCGTGCGCCGGGCGATGTCCTCGGCCAGCTCCTCGATCGAGACGCCGGCCTTGATGCGCCGGACATTCGATTGGGACAGGATGAGCTTGTTGAAGGGAATGTCGCGCGAAGCGCTGAGAGTGATTTTCTGAATGGCCTTAGCCATGGTGGTTCTCCGTGACGAGCGCCGAGAGCCTCTCTCTCGGCTTCCAACCCGTCACGAGAACCGGCCCAGCCCTCTTCCTCTCCGGTCCCACGGCCGCACGGAGCCGTGGAGCCGGAGATGGGCTGGCTCCACGGCTTCTCGATGATCAGGCGGCGCGCTCCAGCAGGATCTTGGCCTTGCCCTCGAGTTCCAGGCGGCCGTCCTGGTGTGGTTTGGAACGGGCCAGTGCCGTGATGCCCTGCACGAAGTCGAACACGCTCTCGGGCGGTCGGCTTTCTTCGTTCATCACCGTGGCAATCACCTTCGCCGTTTCGGCTTTGCTGAAGCCCCACCTGCGTAGGAAGGCCTCGCGATCCTTGTCCTTGCGGGCGACGATCCGTTCACGCGCTGCCTTGATGCCAGCGACGAACGGTACGGGCGAGGACCTGGCGAAGTTCGTCAGCGCCGGCGCCGCCTCATGAGCGAAGCGTTGGGCAGCGAACTTGCTATGCCGGATGCTGATCTCTTCGAAGCCCTCGACGCCCCAGAGATTGCGGTTCATGCAAACGGCGCGGAGATAGAAAGAGGCGATGCCCAGCGTCTTCGATCCAACCTCGCTGTTCCAGCAATAGAAGCCGCGGAAATACAGGTCGGGATCTCCGTTCGGCAGGCGCCCTGCCTCGATCGGATGGGTGTCGTCCACGAGAAAGAGGAAGACGTCCCGGTCGCTGGCATAGAGGGTGGTTGTGTCCTTCGTCACATCCACGAAGGGGTCGTGGGTCATCGTCGACCAGTCGAGCACACCGGGGACTTTCCAGCACGTATCGCCCGTGCCATTGCCCGCGATTTTCATCACGGCGGCGACCAGCTCGTGATCCCAGATGCGGCCATAGTCCGGGCCGGTCACGGCACGAAGCTCGACCCTGCCATCGTCGGTCTCCAGCGTCTTCACCAGCTCGGCGCGATGGGAGAGCAGACCATGTTGAAGATTGATGCCCGCCAACGGGGCCGGCAGGTCGCGCAGATAGCTGGACGGCGCGCCGACCAGGCTGCAGAGCTGGCCGAAGCTCCAATGGGTAGGCGCAATCGGCGTCTCCCGGCCCGGCACGATGAGCGCCAGCCGCTCAGCGTCGTGGCGGCTGGCTTCGACGCGGACGGTTCGGCTCTCCACGGTCCGAGCCGTCGCCCGATCCGCCCGGGCGCGGACTGCATCATGCAGCTCCGACAACGAGAGGTAGCGTTCGTCAGCGGGGCGGGAGAACCATTCGGATGAAACGCGGCCGATACGCTCGCCACGAGAGACGTCGACCTTAAAACCGGAAGGGACTGGGCGGTCGGAAGCAGGATCAGCCGCGGCGGCAGCGCTGGAAGCATGGACATTCATGGTGAGATCTCCGCGACGGGCGCCGGAAGCCTCTCTCCCGACCTTGAACCGTCACCGAAATCCCATCCCCACTCTCACTCTCGTGGCGTTACGGGGTGTCCCCGCAGAAGGGGCCGGCCGGGACCAAGGCTCGGCCGCGGGGGAAGGCATTCCCCGCTCACTTCAACGACGACCGACGACTAGTGGAGTGCACCCCTAAACTGAGACAGAGATAATGGGGACAGTTCTCGAGGGGGAGAACTGATGTCCAGATCGTATAAGGCGCGTGTTTTCAGTCGAGAGTTCAAGCTATCAGCGGTGCGCCGGATGTTGGCCGGCGAGAAT
>JBGPOZ010000098.1:0-15791 GCA_041488295.1 Allostellaceae bacterium | reverse complement strand
GGTGAGGTCGATGCCGGTGACGCGGCAGTGGAAGCGATGGGCGATATAGCGCGCGGGTCCGCCGATGCCGCTGCCGATGTCGAGAATGTGGTCCCCGGCGCCGATGACGAGCGCGCTCGCCAGCTCTTCCGTCGCCTCGATTCCGCGGCCGTGGAACTGATCGTAGGGCGCGAGCGCCGCGATCGTCGGATGATCGGGATCGACGCCGTCGGCGGCAAGCGCGGCGCGCAGCCGCTCCAGCAGGTGGCCGCTCGTATAGTGCCCGGAAATATCCGCCGTCGCGCTCACATCGACTCTCCGCGTCACCCGCCGTATCGTCGCCACGACATTAGCGCATCAACTCGGAGTCAACAAAGGGAGCTGCGGTCGGCGAAGGGCCGGCGCTACTGGATGACGAAGGGCAGCGAGAAGGTGCCGCTCTTGCCGGTGATCGTGTCGCGGAACGTCGTGTCGATAACATACTCGCCCGACGGTATGCCGGTCAGGGTGTAGATGACATGGGCCATGAATTCGCGATTGCGCACGCGGCTCGCGAGCTGCAGCTTCTGGAAGTCGCTCTGCTGGAAAAGCTGCTCGCCGGCCGCGGTCTTGACCAGCACGTCGATGACAAGGTCGGTGCGCCAAATGTCGCCGGACTTTCGCCAGCCGAAGCCGACCGGCTCGGCGTAGACATGCATGTCGGATCCCGAGCCGAAGACATTGGCCTCGCGCGGGATGTAGGCGCCGAAGCCGGTGGGCGGCTCGGCCACCCACAACGCCCGGCGATAGACCAGCGGCGATTTGTCCCAGAGCGCCGCCGCCGCCTCGTCGAGCGCGTCCATCGCCGCGACGAATTTGCCGTCGGCGGCAAGCGTCTCCGCGGTCTTGGCCTTGCCCGCAATGTCCTGGGCGACGCCTGGGCCGGAGAGCGAGACGAGCGAAAACGCGCCCAAAAGCGCGGCGATCAGGCGTTGCATTCGCGCGATCCTATGGTGGTCGATACTGGGCACATGGCGTTCCGCTCATTTGGCGAGCACGATTTCGACGCGCCGATTCTTCTGGCGGCCCGCGGGATCATCGGCGCCATCGGGCTTGGCGTTGGGAGCGACGGGTTTCTGTGCGCCGAAGCCCTGCGTCGTCATTTTGACATTGCCGAGGCCCTCCTTCCTCGAGAGCCATTCCCGCACCGAGTCGGCGCGGCGTTCGGACAGTTTCTGGTTATAGGCGTCGCCCCCTTTGCTGTCGGTATGCCCTTCGATGCGCAGAGCGCGCCCCTTGCCCTTGTCCGTGATGATGCCGGCGACATTGTGCAGCGCGTTGGCCGCCTCGGGCTTGATCGCCCATTTGTCGAAGTCGAACAGCACGTCGGCGGCGAGCTCTATCCGGATCTCCGTTGCGGTCTCCTTCACCTGGAGGTCCTGCGTCTTCCCGGCCACGGCCTGCGTCTTGGCGATCGTGTCCTGCGTCTTGCCGCCGATATCCTCGGTCGAGAATTTGATGTCCCGGGTCGAGAACTTGATGTCCAGCGCCGAAAAAGCGAGACCGAGGGTCACCCCGCTTACGTTGGACTGCGCCCAAGCCGGCGTCAGGGAGGCCGCCAGCACCCCGAGCAGCCCTAGAGACCTAGCGAGAGATCGGCACATCGTCCATCGGGATGAAGTGCGGCACCACGATGCCGATCTTCTGTACGCTGTCCGGCGGCGCCGGGAACTTCGCCCAGAAGGCCGCGCTCGCATTCTGGGCGAGGTTGCGCGCGATTTCCCGGCTGCACAGGCAGCGGTTCTCCGAGTCCCGCACGACCAGATACTTCTTCTTTCCGGGGACGTCGACCAGGTAGATCCCGTCCACGGTCTGCCCTTCGACCCCCTGCATCGTGCCGTAGAGGTCGACGGCCTTGTCGGATTCGTTCTTGACTGTGAATTTCAGCATCAGGACACCGCCGCTGACGAGCTTCAGCTCTTGGACCTGTATGCTCAGGCCCGGCGTCTCCCCGTCGGTCGAGGCCACCGGCTCGGCCGCAAGCGCGATCGGAGCCCAGCTCGCGAGCCAGAGCGCCGAGAGAATGATCGTTGCCTTCATGCGAAGCATGGCGCTTTCCTCCCATGCGTAAGAGCCGAGATCGAATGCCACGAATTCGGCTCGCGCAATCTTCCCGCCGCCTTGGCGACCGTTCGTTTCTAGTATTGAGTGCGGCCGACTCTATTCGATCGCCGGTATTTCTGTGCGAAACTCCCCGAGACCGCCGGATATCCAAGTATTAGCATTCCACTTTACGCGCCGGCGGGCAAGGCCGATTGAGCGCGGCGGTTGCCCGGAATCATGACGCAATATCAAATTGAGGGGTGTCGATGTCAGGGATCGTGGAGACTCGCCTGCATTGCGTCAGAACTTTCCCCGGACAGCCCTGCGCCTCCGCTCTCGCGGAAGCAAAGCTTCCGCTGTCGCGGCAGGCGAAGCAAGCTTCGCCGAGAGCGGGAATGACGGCCATTGTGTTGGTTTACTTATTTTCCAGCGGTGCCTGACCGAGGCCTCGGGACCTGTGCGGGGCCGAGATTACCCCTCAGGCGTGCCCCCCCCCCGTTCACCGCCGGGAATCGAATGGTCCAAACCGTGCCGTGATCGGAGGCGAGCGTCACGGTTCCGCTGATCTGCTCGACGAGCCGCCGCACCAGGCCGAGCCCGTGCCGCTTGCCTTCGCTGTTGACCTTGAAGCCCCTGCCGTTGTCGCCAATGGTCATGACCGCCATGTCGGCATCCCCGGCGTCGCGGCGCACCGAGACCTTGGCCGCTCCACCGCCGCTGGAGAAGGCATGGTCGTAGCTGTTGGTGACCAGCTCCGCGACGATGATGCCCAACGCCGTTACGACGTCGAGATCGAGGATGAGCTGCTCGGTGTCGCAGCTCAGCGTGACGGCGCCCTCCGGCCCCGTCTGAAGCTCCGCGAGATCGCGGCAGAGCGATTTCACATAGCCGCCGAAATCGGTCGTCCGCGTCATCTCGTTGCCGAGCAGGTGGTCGTAGACCTGCGCCAGGGTGGAGACCCGTCGCGCGATCGCCTTGATGCCCCGCTGCCCATCCTTGTCGGCGGTGTCGTCGATCTGTTTGTTCAACATCCCGTAGACGAGCTGCAGATTGTTGCGCACCCGGTGCTGCAGCTCTGCGGCCAAGACTTTCTTCTGCTCCAGCAGCCGGTCCTGCTGCTCCAGCAGCCGATCCTTCTCTTCAACCAGGAGTTTCATCTGTTCGATGGTCGTCCGGAGGATTTTCGTGCGCGCGGACGTCGCGACGGCTTCGGCCAGGACATTGGCGAAGCCGGTGAGGAAATCGATGTCGTGCTGGTCGTAATCGTGCTGCTGGTTATTGTCGATCTCCAGCACGCCATAGGGCTTGGTGTCGCCTTTGATGACGACGTCGATGGTCGAGACGATGCCGTGCTCGGCGTAGAAGGGCGGCAACACGAATTTGTTGTCCCGCCGCAAATCGTTGCAGATCGAAGGCTCGCCGGTGACGAAAGCGCGCCCTTGCGGCGAGCTCGCATCGGCGCGCGAGACGATGTGGCCGACGACACCAGCATGCCAGCCATGCCCGGCTTCGATGAGAAGATCGTTCTCCGCGGCGCGGTATCGGCACACTTTGGAGAACGGCACGTCGAGGCCTTCGGCGCAGACCCGTGCCGCTTCCGTCAAGACCTTCATCAGGTCGTTCTGGCGAAGGGCAAAGCTGCCAAACCCGGCAACCGCCGCCTGCTGGCGAAGAAGCTTGCGGACTTTCGCGGCGTTTTCACCCATACGAGGTCTCCCGAGGCAAGGTGATTGCCGACGGCAGCACCTGAAACCCGCGAGGAAACGGCGGCGACGCCTTACCGGTGGCGACGATTTCCGCGACGATTTCCAGACTGCGCAACAAATCTGCAAAGCGGTAGGGCTTGGCGATGCAGGCGTGGCCGTCGGCGGCGGTCAGCAAGATGAACGAGGCGTTGCCGGTGGCATAGAGGATACCGAGCTTGACGAGGCCGCTCAATTGGGCGGCGATCTCGGTGCCGAGCCCGCCCTCGGCGAGGCGCAAATCGAGGATGGCGAGGTCAGGTTTGTATCGCAAAGAGAGCGCGACCGCCTCGGCAACGGTGCGGGCGATGCCGCAGACCTCGTAGCCGTGCCTGACCAGCATCTCTTCGGTCATGTCGGCGATCATCAGATCGTCTTCGGCAATGAGGATCTTGAGCATCGACATCGCTTCGGAATTAGAGGTGCAGTCAAGTCTCAACGGAGGCGAGATCACATCTGATTTTCGCAAACTCTAACAATGTTGAGGAAGTCTCGCTGTTCAAAAGTGCACACTATAAGAAAATAGTCTATGTGCCGGCTTAGTCTTGCAGAATGATACTCAACAAGGAGCTGTGCACCTTCATGTCGCCGTTGTATTCAACGAAACCCAATTGCCGAAATTTGTTCATGAAGACATTGATCCGCGACCGCGTCGTGCCGACCATCTCGGCAAGCGTCTCTTGGCTGATCTTCGCAATGACTGGCACCGGTGCCCCCTCCTTGCCGAAATTCGCCATCAAGAGAAGCAGCCTCGCCAAACGTTTCTCGCTCGAATTGAAGAGGTGATCGACCAAATCCGATTCAACGCGCGCATTTCGCGTCAACAGATACGACATGAACATGTCGGAAAAGCTTGGCTCGTCATGGAGAACGCGCACGATCGCCGCTTTGTCGAGCCGCATGATGAGGCTTTGCGCCATCGCCGTGACCGTCGCCAAGCGCCGTGGCTGACCTGTCAGACAGCCCTCGCCAAAGAAATCCCCTGTCCCGTGAATCGCGACGACGGCTTCCTTCCCCTGGTCCGAGACGACCGTGACCTTGACCTTGCCTTCCTGAACGTAATAGACGGCATTCGCCGCATCTCCCTGAGAGAAGACGATCTCGTTTTTCCGATAGTTCGATACGGTTCTCCCCTCGCTCACGGTAGCGAGAAAGATATCAGGATCGAAGGGCCGCTTCTTTCTTGCCTTCATGGGCGATGCTTCAATTCCCGTGCCGATCTTGCGCTGATCTTCAGCGAGGTGGTGCGAAAGTCCCCAAGATCAACTCATCGCGGTCGCCCGCACGTGCCTCGGTCACTTGCGTCCGGCACCGCCGGCTCGACGATCATCGTCACACGAGTTGTAGTTTAACACGTAAGGGTTGCACTAACCATATGATTCCATCGAGCCCAGGAACATGAAACTTAGTCACCCGTACCCTGGTCCGAGCCGACGCGCCCAACGCGAAGCGGCGAAGCAACCTCTCTTTGCCAAGATCGCCCCGATGAGCGCTCTTGCCATCATATCTTTTTTGGTCATATACTGCTCCAAATCGGTTTTCTGAAAAGAGACATGTATGACCAAAGAGACCAAAATAGACCGCGTCGGCAACGGCCGTTTCCGGCCGAGACAAGCGGGAAATTCTTCGGGCCTCGCGCCTGCCGCCGCCGGTGTTCGATAAGTCCGAATCGATCACGAAACAATGATCGATCCTGTATTTCACCTGTATTTATGAGGGCGAACAGGGGGCGAGGGGGGCATCGTGCACGCTTCCGGAGCATCGAGCGCCATCCCCGCCCATCCTTACCTGTCACGGGGGAGGGCCCATCACGGGAGAGGGTAGGGTGGGGGTGGCCTCACCAACGATATTCGCCCCATTGCGGCCGCCCATCCTTTCTCGATAGGTTGATGCGCAAGCAACCGGAGATTACCGATGAGCGGCGATCGCGAGCTCGGCTACATGTCGGCAAGCGCCTTGATCGAGGCCTATCGCAAGAAGACATTGTCTCCGGTCGACGCGACGCTCGCAGCGTTGACGCGGCTCGAGCGGCTCGATGCGAAGCTCAACGCGTTTTGCCTCGTCGATCCCGAGGCGGCTGTGGCTTCGGCACGCCAATCCGAGGCGCGCTGGGCCAAGGGCGCGCCGATGGGGCTCCTCGACGGGGTGCCGACGACGATCAAGGATCTCTTCCTGACGCGCGGCTGGCCGACCTTGCGCGGCTCGAAGCTGACGCGGCGCGATCAGGCGTGGGACGAGGACGCGCCGGCCGTGGCGCGTTTGCGGGAGCACGGCGCCGTGCTGCTCGGCAAGACGACGACGCCGGAATATGGCTGGAAGGCGCTCGGCGATTCGCCCCTCACCGGCATCACGCGCAATCCCTGGAGCCTCGATCATACTTCGGGCGGCAGCAGCGCCGGCTCGGCGGCGGCGGTCGCGGCCGGTATCGGTGCGCTCGCGACCGGCACCGATGGCGGCGGCTCGATCCGCATTCCCGGCGCCTTCTGCGGCATCGCCGGCATCAAGCCCACCTTCGGCCGCGTTCCGGCCTATCCGGCGAGCGCGATGGGCCTTCTCTCGCATGCGGGGCCGATGGCGCGCACGGTGACCGACACGGCGCTCATGCTGACCGTCATGGCCGGGCCCGACAGCCGCGATCCCTACGCATTGCCGCCGGACAAGATCGATTACCGCGACGGGATCGAGCGCGGCGTCAAGGGCCTCCGCATCGCGCTCAGCCTCACCCTCGGCTATGCCCGCGTCGATCCCGAGATCACCGCCGCGGTCGAGACGGCGGCCGGGACGCTTCGTTCGCTCGGCGCCCAGGTCGAGGCCGCCGATCCCGGCTTTTCATCGCCCCGCGATGCCTTCACGACCTTGTGGACCTCCGGGGCGGCGCGCCTCATCGCCGGAACCTCGAGCGAAGCCAAGAAGCTGATGGACCCGGGCTTCGTCGCCTCGGTCGAGATGGGTGCCAGGCGCTCGGCCATCGAATATCTCGACGCCGACGCGGCGCGCACTGCACTCGGACAAACCATGGGCGCCTTCCACCTGCGTTACGATCTCCTCGTGACGCCGACCGTCGCCGTGCCGGCCTTGCCGGTCGGGCAGGACCTGACCGACCCCGCGCGCGAGAGCTATTGGATCGACTGGACGCCGTTCAGCTATCCCTTCAACATGACGCGCCAGCCGGCCGCGACCGTGCCGTGCGGCCTCACCAAGGCGGGCTTGCCGATCGGCCTTCAGATCGTCGGGCGCCTTTACGAGGACGCCCTCGTCCTCCGCGCCGCCCGCGCCTACGAGGCAACCCAAACGCCGCGCTGGCCGACCCTCGATTGAGGCGGGAGGCGGGAAAGCGTCCGGAGAGGCGCGGCGAAGCCAATTATGAATTTAAACCACCAAGACACCAAGGACACCAAGGCGTTGGCGCATGCTCGCTCCCTTGGTGTCCTTGGTGATCTTGGTGGTAAATCAATAGGGCCGCTTCGCGGACGGCGACGGTGATGCGACCGTCGGGCCGCGCTTAGAGCGAGGCGCTGGTCAGGCTTTCGAGCTCGGCGCTGGTGAAGAGCGGGCCTTGCTCCGCGGAGGGCGGGCGCGGCTTCTGGCGGTTGCCGGGGACGAGGCGCAAGGCGAGCGCGCGGATGGTGCGGCTCCCCGTCGTCTTGCACAGCTCCGGCAGGACGCCGTGGAGCATGCAGGCGAGGCCGCCCAGGACCATGCGCGATCCGAGCGCGACGGCGAAGACGAGATGCTGGCCATAGGTCTCGCCGACCGAGGCCGGGTGTTCCGTGAAGAAGCGTTTCATGTGCCCGCCGTAAAGGTCCCTGAAGCCTCACACATTATCGCAGATTTCCTTCGCATTCGTAAGCGGCGGTGCGATCACTCCTCGCGCGGCAGGGCGCTTTCGTGCCAGCGCCGCAGCAGAAGCCAGGAGAGGAGCGAGAGCGCCCAATAGATCGCGATGCCGGTGAGCGAGAGGAGGACGAGGGCGGCGAAAAGGCGCGGGATCTGCAGACGGTAACCCGATTCGAGGATGCGGAAGGCAAGGCCGGTCTCCGCCCCCCCGGTGCCGGCAACGAACTCGGCGACGACCGCGCCGATGAGCGCAAGCCCGCCCGAGATGCGCAATCCGCCGAGGAAATAGGGGAGGGCCGCCGGCAGGCGGAGATGGCGAAGCGTCTGCCGGTTCGAGGCGCCGTAGAGGCGGAAGAGGTCGACGAGGTTGCGGTCGGCGCTGTTGAGGCCGAGCGTCGTGTTGGCGACGATCGGAAAGAACGCGACGAGCCAGGCGCAGAGGAGCAGCGCCAAGAAGGTGTTCTGCACCCAGATGATAATGAGCGGCGCGATCGCCACGATCGGCGTCACCTGGAGGATGACGGCATAGGGAAAGAGGCTGATCTCGAGGAGGCGCGAGCTCGCGAAGAGGATGGCGATGGCGCCGCCGAGAATGGCCGCCGCGGCGAGCGCCGCCGCCGTAATGCGCAAGGTGACGAAGAGCGAGCCCAAGAGGCTCGGCCCGTCGCTCCACAAGGTCTCGGCGACGAGGATC
Organism: Allostellaceae bacterium; assembly: GCA_041488295.1. Classification (GTDB taxonomy): domain Bacteria; phylum Pseudomonadota; class Alphaproteobacteria; order ATCC43930; family CGMCC-115725; genus URHD0088. Next base: position 7,457 of record JBGPOZ010000098.1, on the reverse strand, counting down.
GGGCCGGGGAGGATGTAGCGCGGGATCTCCTCGATCTGCACCAGCGCCTCCCACGCGCCGAGCACGAGGATGCCGACGACGAGCGGCGCCAGGAGGCGCGCCAAATGCCGACCCGTGCCGTTCATCTCGCCATGTCACGTCGCATTGGAGCGGTGCCGCTTCGCCGCGCCGTCCGAATCGGTGGGAGGCGCCACTTGGCGCTCTGCCGGCACGAAGACCTTCTTGCGCCACGCGCCAACGCGACGGTTGGCCTCGTCGCGCTCTTGTGTCGTCAGCGTCGCGATGAGCTCGGGCTCCGCTGCCGCCGCCTCTTGCCGCGCGGGATCGTTCGGCGGGTAATTGGCGACGGCGAGGGCAAGCCATTTCGCGGCTTCGATCGGATCGCGCGCGACGCCGCGTCCCTCGTTCAAGAGCGCCGCCATCGAGTGCATCGCGTTGGGTTGGCCGAACTCGGCGGCGCGCAGCAGCCATTGCGCCGCCTCTGCATCGTTCTCGGCGACGCCGGCGCCGATCAGCAGCGAATAGCCGTAGCCGTTCATTCCTTGCGGGCTGCCCCTCTCGGCTGCCTCCTTGTACAAGCGCGCCGCCTCTTGCGGATCGCGCGCGGTACCGCGGCCCAAGGTGTAGGCGAGCGCCAGATTGATCGCCGCGGCGACATTGCCCTGCTCGGCCGCGCGCTTGTTCCAGGCGAGGGCCTCGCCGTAGTCCTGCGCGAGGCCGGTTCCGTCGGCATACATCGCGGCGAGCGCGGCTTCGGCCGCGGCATAGCCGCCCGCGGCGCCCTGACGGAACCATGACACCGCAGCATCCATGTCGACCGGCACGCCGCGCCCGAGCCGGAAGATGTTCCCGAGCTCGGTCATCGCCCGCAAATTGCCGAGCGCCGCCGCCTTCTCGAAGAGACGACGCGCTTCGGCGTCATCGCGCGGAACGCCGTCGCCCCGCAGGGTCAGCACGGCGATCGCGGTCATCGCCTCGTCGAACCCCTGATCCATCGCCTTGCCGTACCATTGAAGCGCCGCGCCGTAATCGCGCTCGCGCTCGAAGAGGAGCGCGTAGGCATATTCGCCATAGGGATCGCCGTTTTGCGCCGCCATCTCGTACCAGCGCGCCGCTTCCAACGCGTCGGCCGGCCCGCCGAGGCCGTGCTCGATGAAATATCCAACGATGCTCTGCGCCTCGCCATTGCCGTGCTCGGCTGCGTCGCCGAACCAACGCCGCGCTGCGTCGTAATCGAGCTCGACGCCGTGACCGAAGCGGTACATCTCGCCGATCGACAGCATCGCGAGCGCGTCGCCGCGCTCGGCCGCGCGCTGGAACCACAGAAGCGCCTTGCCGTAATCCTGCGGCACCACATGGCCTTCCTCGTAGACGGCGCCGAGCGAGCGCATTGCGCCCTCATGCCCTGCTGCCACCGCCCGCCCCAGCCACTCCATGCCGTCATCGGCGTCGAGCGGCTCGCCCGGGCCCCAGATCTCGCTGACGGCGAGGTCGTACATGGCGTTGAGATAGCCGCTTTCCGCCGCCTCGCGCCAAAGCCGCCGCGCCTCCGCCACATCCTGCGGCACGCCCTTGCCTGCACTGTAGAGAATCGCCAGATCGTTCTGCGCGCGCGGCTCGCCGAGCGCCGCCGCACTCTTGTACCAGCGCGCCGCCTCGGCGAGATCGAGGATGGAAGCCATCTGCTCGTAGGCATCGCCGAGCGCGGTCATCGCCTCGGCGTTGCCCGCCGTCGCGGCGGCGCGGAAGAGGCGAAGCGCCTCGTCAGTGTCTTGCGCGACGCCGCGGCCGGTGGCGTAGAGATAGCCGAGATTCACCTCGGCGAGCGGCTCGCCCGCATCGGCGAGGCGGCGAAGCTCGCGGGCCGCGGTCGTGTCCTCGCCGCGCTCCAGAGCCTCGAGCGCCGCGGCGACATCCGCGGCATTTTGCTGCGCCTTGGCCGAATTGGCGCCACTCGCGTGCGGCATGGAGGAAGCCGACAGCCAGAGCAGCGTCGCGACGATGATGAGCGCGCGCTTCATGTCGCTGACACCGTGCTCGCGGCGGCGAGGCTTTCCGAGACGGCACGGCACCATGCGCCGTATTCCGGCGACATGCGCAAGGCCGTCTCGCGCGGGTAGGGCAGATCGATGGCGAATTCGCCGGCGATGCGGCCAGGTCGCGGCGTCATGACCACGATCCGCTGCGACAAGAACACCGATTCGAAAACGCTGTGCGTGACGAACACGACGGTCCAGCCCTGGCTCTGCCAGAGACGAAGCAGGTCTTCGTTGAGCTTCAACCGGGTGATCTCGTCGAGCGCGGCGAAGGGTTCGTCGAGGAGGAGAAGGCGCGGCCGGGTGATGAAGGCTCTGGCGATCGAGACGCGCATCCGCATGCCGCCGGAGAGCTCGCGCGGATAGGCGTCGGCAAACCCGTCGAGGCCGACCGCGGCGATCGCCTCGGCGACGCGCGGCGCGGCGGCGGCGCGCGCGATTCCGGCGAGGCGAAGCGGCAGGTAGATGTTGTCGGCGACGCTCGCCCAGGGCATCAGGGTCGGCTCCTGGAAGACGAAGCCGATCTCGCCGAGGCGCGGCGCGCCGCCCGGCCAGCGCCGCTCGCCGCGGCTCGCCTCGGCGAGGCCGGCGATGATGCGCAGAAGCGTGCTCTTGCCGCAGCCGGAGGGGCCAAGAAGCGTGACGAACCCGCCGGCGGCGATGTCGAGATCGATGCCGTCGAGCGCGACGAGTCCGCGCCGATAGGTCTTGCCGATTCCGGAAAGACGCAAGAGCGGTTGCGGCCCCGCCGCGGCGGGGCGGGACGGAACGGAGATGGAGGCGGCGGCGCTCAGTTCGCGAGTCCGACCTTCTTGTTGACGAATTGCATCGCGATCGCCTTCTTCCAATCCATGTCGGCGGGGTAGACGCCCTGGCTCGACATCAGCTTGAAGAACTCGGCCCAGCGTGCCTCGGTCATGGCGCCGATGCCCATTGCCTTCGCATCGCCGCTGTCGACGATGCCATACTCCTTGAGCCTCTCGTGGCCGAACGAGAGGAGGGCGTCGGTCTCCTCGGGGTTGTCTTTCTTGATGAGCGCGTTGCCCGGCGCCGGATCGCCGTTGAGATAGCTGTACCAACCCTCGATCGAGGCATCGATGAAACGCTGCACGAGATCGGGCTTCTCCTCGGTCAGCTTCTTCGAGGTTTGGATGACCGCAGCGTAGCCGGTATAGCCGTAATCGCCGAGCAGCATCACGCTCGGCTTCACGCCCTCACTCTCCATGATGAAGGGCTCGCTCGTGACGTAACCCTGCTGGATCGCCTTCTTGTCGGCGAGGAACGGCGCGATGTTGAAGGTGTAGGGGCGGATCTGGTCGTCGGTGTAGCCGAACTTCGCCTTGAGGAAGAGCCAGGAGCCGACCCGCGTGTCGTTGCCGATCATGATCGGCTTGCCTTTGAGCGCGGCGAGATTGTCGTTGCCCTCGCCGGGATGAGCGAGCAGCGCCTGCGGGTCCTTCTGAAAGAACGCCGCCACCGCCACCATCGGAATCCCCTCCTTGACGAAATTGAGCGGGATGAAGGAATTGGAGGCGATGTTGAAGTCGAGCCGGCCGGCGGCGAGCAATTGGGCGTGGTTGATCTGCGGTCCGCCCGGCTGCAGCTTTACGGCGAGGCCGTGCTTTTCGTAGATGCCGGTCGCGAGCGCCTGATAGAAGCCGCCATGCTCGGCCTCGGCCTTCCAATCGGTGCCGAAGGTGACGGTGTCAAGGGCGAGGGCGGGGGCTGCGACGAACAGCGCGCCGAGCAGCGCCGTACCGGCGGCAAGCCGCGGCAATTGGTGGATCATCACGGGGTCTCCCTCGGGTTCTTCGCCGGCTCGAGCGGCAGCCGCTCTTTAACCCGAAAGACGGCAGCGCGCCAGTGCGCATGATCTTGTCCGCCCGGGCCGGTCCTGGTCGTCCACCCTTAGGAGAATGCGCCGAAGGGGTCTATACTAAGGTGCCGCGCAAGACGGCGAGTTCAATGAACGGGAGCTTCTCATGAAATCAATTTTGGCCGTCGTGGCCGATGGAACTGCGGCGCCGGTCTTGACGACGGCGCTGACCGTCGCCCGGACGTTCGGAAGCCATATCGTCGGCCTCCACGCCGTCACCACCGAATACGCCGTCGTCTTCGGCGGCGAGATGGGATTCTCGATCTCCTCCGAGGTCGACCGCACCTTGGAGCGCGAAGGGGCGGATCGGCGCGACCAGGCGCGCCGCGTCTTCCGCGAAATCATGGGAGCACAGAACATCCCGATCGACGCGCCGGCCCATGAGGCGGGGCCGAGCGCCGAATGGCGCGAGGAGGAGGGGCGGCAGAATGCCGTCGTCGGCAGCTTGGGGCGGGTCTTCGATCTCATCGTCGTCGAGCAGCCGGCGAAGCTCGCCTCGCTGCCCGAGGCAACGCTCGAGGACGCGCTGTTCGAGAGCGGCCGTCCTGTACTGATGACGCCGGGACGCAGTCCCGCGACGCTCGGCCGGACCGTCGTCATCGCCTGGAACGGCAGCAGCGAGACGGCGCGGACCGTCGCCTTCGCGATGCCCTTTCTGAAGAACGCGCACGACGTCCAGGTGGTGAGCGTCGAAGGCGGCATGACGCCGGGACCGAGCGCGGAGGATCTCGCGCGGAACCTCGGACGGCACGGCATGGCGACGAGTTGGCGTCACGTGCCGGCACGATCGCGCATGCCCGGCGAGGTCTTCCTCGACGAGGCGCAGGGCGCGGACCTTCTCATCAAGGGGGCCTACACGCAGAGCCGGCTGCGCCAGATGATCTTCGGCGGCGCGACGCGGCACATCATCATGGAGGCGCAGATCCCCGTCTTCATGGCGCATTAGCGGGCGGAGGAAGACCCCGCGACAAATCGCGTGAGGGGCAGAGCGGCGATCACGAAGGCGAGTGTTGACAGGCGTGGCGCGGAGCAACTATGCCGCCGCGACGCTCTTGCGCTTTCGAGGATCATGATGAGATTGCCCTTCGCTTCGCTTCGCCTATCGATGCCGAATGATGCTTTGCGGACCCGGACCAGCCTGCGAAAGGCGGCGGTGCTGGTCGCGGCGGGCAGTTTCGCCTTGGCGATCTCCGCGAAGCTCCAGGTTCCGTTTTGGCCGGTACCGATGACGATGCAAAGCCTCGTCGTCCTGCTGATCGGCCTCGCCCTAGGCAGCCGACTCGGTGCCGCGACCATCCTCGCCTACCTCGCCGAGGGCTTCGTCGGCCTGCCGGTGTTTGCCGGGGCGACGGCGGGGCCCGGCTACATGGCGGGACCGACCGGCGGCTACCTTCTCGGCTTCCTGCTTGCTGCCGCATTCGTCGGCTGGCTCGCCGAGCGCGGCGCGTCTCGCGGCTTTGGGCGTCTCGCAGCGACGCTCGCGCTGGGACACGTCGTGCTCTTCGTCCCCGGCGTGTTGTGGCTCGCCGTGCTCTTCGGCTGGAGCAAGGCGGTGGCGGTCGGCGTCACCCCCTTCATCGCCGCGAGCATTCTCAAGACAGCGCTCGGCGTCGTGCTCGTCGCGGCGGTTCCGGCGCTCGGCGACGGGCGCGCCGGCGGTACGCGCTGACCGTCGGAGACGCTCCGGCGTGGCGCGCGATCTGCGCCGCTTTCTGCTCGGAACGTGGCAATTGACGCGGCGGATCGACGACCGACGCTCGTCGGTCGGCGGCCAGCTCATCGGCGTCGCACGCCTGCGGCCGGACGCCGACGCCCTGTCCTACGTCGAGGAAGGCACGCTCTCTTTCGGGGATTGGCACGGCGACGCCCATCAGGCCTATCGCTTCGTCGTCGCCGGCAGCTGGGCGAGGGTGTGCTTCCGCGACGGCCGCCCATTCCACGATCTCGACCTATCGTCCGGAAGCGCCGCGGTCGCGCATGCGTGCGGCGCCGATCTCTATCGCGGTCGCTACCGCATCCTCGACGACGCGCGTTGGACGCTCGCTTGGCGCATCACCGGCCCGCGCAAGGACATCGTGATCGGCTCCGTTTATCGGCGCCTCGCTCATTTCCACTTGTCGAGGAAAAAGCGGGGGATCTCGTCGGTGTAGGGGGTGAAGTCGAGGTCCTTCGAATAGGCGTACGGCGTGACGAAAGTGTGGAGCGGCAGCCAATAAGCTTGCTCCATCACGCGTTGGATCGCCTTGCGGTAATTCTCCTTGCGAAGCTCCGGCTCGATCGAATTGTCGGCGACGTCGAGCAGCGCCTTCAGCTCGCCGTCGCGCGCCTGATCGTCGGCGCTGCCCTTGAAGAAATTCCCCATGATCGCCGAGGTGTCGTTGATCGAGAACGAACCCCAATCGCCGTGATACATCTGCGTCTCGCCCGCCTGGTTCTTGGCGACCGCGGTCGCGACCTGGAGGAAGGTGATGTTGGCGTCGATGCCGACGGCGCGCAGATAGGATTGGATCGCCGCCGTCCATTGCGGGCTGCGGAAGGCGACGATGTCGGTCTTGAAGCCGTTGGGGTAGCCGGCTTCGGGGAGCAGCTGCTTCGCCTTGGCGGGATCGTAGGAATAGCGCGGCGCGAGGCTGTCGTCGCAACCGAACTGCGTCGGAAAGCACGGCGCGTTGATGACGCGGCTGCTGCCTTGGACAAGGTTCTTGGCGATCGCCTCGCGGTCGATCGCGTAGAACACCGCCTGACGCACCTTCTGTTTCGTCAGCGGGTTGCCGGCGCCGGTGCGGCCGGCGGCATCGAGTCCGAGGAAGCCGATCCGCATCGTCTCGGCGCGCGTCGCGACGAGCCCGGGCGTCTCGTTGATGCGGTCGAACTGATCGGGGTTGAAGTACCAGATCCAATCGGCGTTGCCGGCGAGAAGCTCGGCCATCTCGGTCGCCTCGTCGGGCACGGCGCGGATGTTGATCTTGCCGATCTTCGCCTTGCCCTTCGGGCTGCCGTCGAAATACTCGTCGTTGCGGACGAGGTCGTACTCCTTGGCGCCGTCGACCTTGGCGACCTTGTAGGGTCCGGTTCCGACCGGCGCCTTGCCCATCCCCTCCGGCCCGACCTTGGCGCGGTATTCGTGCGGATAGATCGGCGTCGCCAGCGCCAAATACTCGAGCGCCGCCGGAAACGGCTTTTGCAGGTGGATGCGGACCTTGTACTGGTCGAGCTTTTCCGCGTCCTTGATCCAATTGACGTTGCTCGGCGTCAGCACCTTCGCCTCGGGCTTGGAAACGAGATTGAAGGTGTAGACGACGTCGTCGGCATCGAACGCGGCGCCGTTATGGAATTTGACGTCGTGACGCAGCTCGAGATCGAGCGTCGTCGGATCGACCCAACTCCACGAGGTCGCGAGCAGCGGCTTCAGCTCGAAGCTCTTGGGCTCGCGGTAGAGGAGGGTGTCCCACACATGCATGTGGAAGATGACGCCGACGCGAAGCTGGTTGTAATAGGGGTCGACGTTCGGGATGGCGTCGCGCCAGACGACGCGCAGCGTGTCG
>JBGPOZ010000097.1:0-15809 GCA_041488295.1 Allostellaceae bacterium | reverse complement strand
GCGCGCCAGCTCGGAGGCGTCGCGGGGCATCACGCAACCCCCCGCGTGCTGGCATTATGTTGCGCAAAAGTTGCCGATCGTCCGCAAGACAGCACCCAATCGCGGCTACGCAACATAACTCTCGACGCAACATATTCGGTCCATTTGCCGGCGGCGCCCTTGCCGCTGTCGGGACCGGTCAGGCGGACGAAGAGGCTGCGGCCGGGTGTGTTGGCGACGTCGCCGACCAGCCAGTAGTGGCCATGGCGATGGCCGTTCGAGAGATAGTGACGGCACACCGCTTCGGCCTCGCGCGCGAGACGGCGCGCCAGGTCGGATGCTGAAATCGACATGGTCTTGTCCTTCGCAACCAAAGGGACCCGCCGCTATGGACGGGTCCCTCCGTGGTCAGCCTGCGGGCTTACTCGGCGGCCATGGTGTTGACGCCGGCCGAGTGATCGGCAGTGTCGGCGTCGCCCGCGACGGGATCCATGGCCGATTGGCCTTCGGTAGCGACCGATCGCGCGACCGACGCGTCGGCAGCGTCTGCCTGCGCCACGCTGGCTGCGTGCGATTGGCCCGGCGTGCGCAGCGGCTGAGGCAGCCAGCCGGAACCGCCGAGGAGGTGCTCGGCTTGGGCGGCCATATCGCCCTTCTTCAGGTGATCGATGAGCTGTGCTTGTGCCTCGCCCCTCGCCTCCCGCACAGCGTCGACGATCCTGACCTTGGTCACCCGGCCAAAGAAGTTGTCGACCGTGGGAGACCATCCCGCTGCGGCCATGTCGAGCGACACGGCTTCGGCCAGACGATCGGCATGAGCAAGTGGTTTAGTCCGACGGTTCCACGCCTCATGGACCGCATTGACCGTCAGCGAGACGCAATGGGCGAACAGCGCCTCGCGGCTGTCCGTATCGAATGCACTCAGCGCATCCCACAGCGCCCCCGGCTCATCGGGAAGCTGCTCCGCCCAGCTGCGATGCCGCCGGTCGACCCGGGCCGCCAGCTCGGTGTCGGCGAGACCCGGTGCCTGGTTGCCGAACATGATGCTCTTCGGTTCGATCTCCAGACAGGAGTCGGAGCCATGGCGGTAGAACAGCTTGAGGCAGAGGACATGGAGGGCGGCGAGGAACGCGGTCGCCGGATCGTTGCCGATCGCCTCGCGCAGGGCGAGGGTGCGGTGCGCGGTGAGCTCGGTCAGCAGCTTGTCGGGCAGAGGCCGGATGCCTTCGTCATCCTCCGGCGGCTCGGCACTGATGACGCCGTTGCCGGCTATTGAGGCGCTCGTTGCGATGGTCTGCGGCTCGGCCGGATGGCTCTCTCCATCCCCTTCGGGCGCCTCGGGTTCGGCGATCGGCGCTTCGTCCTCTGGGCGCACATAGCCGCGCTCAACCCGCAGCCGGCCCGATCCGTCGATGCTGACGAATGCGCCGGCGCGGGCGATGTCGGCGGCGTCGCATGTCATCGGACGATCCTCGATGGCTCCGAGCGCGGTTTCGATCTCGCCCATGCGCCGGTCGACCTCCTCGGGAAATTCCTCCGCCGCGGCGTAGGTCTCCTCCAGCCCTTCGGCCTCTGCCCTCAGGGCCGCGACCGTAGCCGTCTCCTCGTCGCTCAGCGGTCGCTGCTCGCCGGCGATCAGGCGAAGGCCGTAGGTGTGCCCGTATGGGAAGTCGGTCGCGATCTCGACCCATTTCCAGCCCTCTGCCCGGATCGTCTCGGCGTCGCGCTCGAGCTTCTCGCCGACCAGGCGTTCGAGCAGGCCGATGTCCTGCAGCCAGCCGCCATCATCGTGCTGGAAGAGATCGCGCATGACGGCGCCGCCCGCGGCCGCATAGTCCGCGCCGGCATATTGCGCCCGCTTGTCGGAGGCGCGGACCGCGCTTTCGGTCAGCAGGCGGCGGATCTGATAGGGTTCCTTGTTGTAGGAGCGCTGGATCGCCTCCCAACCCTGCTCCTGGCGCTCATGATCGGGACTGACTGAGAAGGCCATGAGCTGGTCGAGGGTCATGCCGTCCTCGACATAGATGTCGAGCAGCTTCGGCGACACCGATGCGAGGCGAAGACGCTGCTTCACCACGGCGACGGACACGAAGAAGGCGGCGGCGATCTCCTCCTCGCTCTGGCCCTTCTCGCGCAACGCGAGGAAGGCGCGGAACTGGTCGAGCGGATGGAGCGGCGCGCGCTGGACGTTCTCGGCGAGGCTGTCCTCCTCGGCGATTCCCTCCGTACGCACGACGCAGGGAACCGGCGCGGTGCGGGCGAGACGCTTCTGCTTTACCAGCAGCTCGAGCGCCCGATAGCGGCGGCCGCCGGCCGGGATCTCGAACATGCCGGTTTCCGCGCCGTCCGCGTTGAGCACCGGCCGAACCGTGATGCTCTGCAGCAGGGTGCGCCGGGTGATGTCGTCGGCGAGCTCCTCGATCGAGACGCCAGCCTTGACTCGGCGGACGTTCGCTTGGGACAGGACGAGCTTGTTGAAGGGGATGTCGCGCGAGGCGCTGAGGGTGATCTTCTGAACGGACTTGGCCATATGTCATACTCCGCGACGGGCGGCCGGGAGCCTTTCTCTCGACCTCCAACCCGTCAGTGCGCCAAGCGCAGCCCTCTAACTCTCTGACCAGAAAGGAGAATCGCACCGAGTTAGACGCTCAACTACCAACAGCTCCGGAGGGTGTAAGGCCCTCCCCGCCACACGGTGCAGCGTGGGGCGCGAAGTAAGCGGGTGAGGCCGACCGGGTGCTTCCGGGAGGCCGTAAATCAGCAGAACCCGCTAAAGCCGGGCGTGAGGGGACTTCCGATCCCAAGAACGGCCCGGCCAGCGAGTCCGCCATGGAGAGGGAAACCGAACCGATGGCCGAAGCCCCGTCAGGAGGTTCCTCACCGACTCGGAAGTGGGTGAGGCAGTCGCAAGACTTGTGGAGCGCCGACGCGCGATTGATGGGTGTGCGTCAGGGACGTCGGGGAGACCCGAGGTCAGCGTCCGGGAAAGCCTGCAAGGCCCGGAAGCCGGAATCCACACGGGGTAGAGTCGGCTCCTACAGCGGACAAGGAGTGACGGTGGAACTTGGGAACCCGCCCGCGTTGCCGCCCCCTCGGGGAGCGGACGGCCGAAGCGACCGGCGAACGCGCGAAGCGGGGGCGGAGCCTGCGTAGTAGTCCGAGGGCGGGAAAGCCGTCCACATGGCGAAGGCAGGTAGTGGATACATTTTGCAAGCAGGAGATGGACGTTTGTCCGACACGGTGAATACCGGGTTCATTCTCGACATGCAGCGCAAGCTGTATCGGTGGAGTGCTGTGGACCCCGACAAGAGGTTCGCGGATCTGTTCAATATTGTATGCGACCGCGGAACGCTCTTCCACGCTTGGCAGCGGCTGGCCCTCACCACGAGTCAGTTTGGCCAAGCACTCCAGAGCGGTGGGATTGGCCAGAGCCGTTGAAGGCACATCTGGATTCGTCGGATGCCTCTGGTGAAGAAGGATATGACGGCTCTTGCGTAGTTTCGCCGCCGTTGATGCGAGGCTTTTTTTCGAGGGTGGAGGGGCGGTTGGCGGCATCCCACATGCCGGTCGAGACGGCCCAATAGAGGGCAAGGGCCATGACCAGGATGAGATGGTCGAGGCGCCTGGGGATTCGAATATGGCTGTCCTCGATGCCGAAGCCCCTGGTCTTAAAGTCCGAGAACATGGCCTCGATGCCCCATCTCAGGCCATAGTCGAAGGCGCGATGAACGGACGGTGCTTCGGACAAGGCGATGATCCAGGGCTCGGGATGGCCCGCCTCGTGGACCATGGCGACATTGGTGATGACGCGCTTCGCGGTGAGCTCGATGCCGGTGAGCATGTGCTGGCCGCGTGCGAAGCACTCGCCGAGCGTGCTTTCTCCGCCGTCCTCGAACACGAGCAAATCCTGCTTGAGCCGCAGCCGCCAATGCCAGCCTCGCTTGCGGCACCAAGCGATCAGATCGGGGCTGCCATAGAAGCGATCGCCCATCAGGACCGGCCTGATCCCCTCGGGCACAATGGCCACGACGGCTTCAAGCGCTTGGAGCTGCTCGGCAAAGCCAATGGCCCCTTGGGTTTCCTTGATACGCCACGCCAGCGGCAAAGCTCGTCCTCCGACCCGAACGGCCACCATAACCGCCTGATGAAGCTCGGTCGCCTGGGTCTGGTCGATCATCAGCACGAGCCGCTCGCCACTGGCGGCGATACGCGCCAGCATCTCCCGGCCGTAGGGAGCCATCACCTCGTCGCTGTCCACCAGATCATTGGCCAACAACCGCTTGATCCACTGATAGCGCATCGCAAGTTGCTCGGCCGGACGCGGCAGCGACGCCGCCAAATCCATCAGATTGGCGCTCCGCACGTCCAGCATCGTCGCGATCAACAGCGCCAGCTTCTCGCGTTGCGTCTTGCGCTGACCCGGAAGCCGCGCCCGCATATCCGCCGAAATCGCCTCGGCCAGAACCTCGATCCCACCCACCGAAATCACTCCGCTCTCATCAATGGCGGAATCCTTGAATCACACGACGATTCCCGCTGTCAACAAAACTGATCCGTGGTGAGGCGGCTGGCCCGCAACAGGGGCAGCAACACGCCGGGCTCGGATCGCGTGACGCGGAAGAAGGTCGAGGAGCGGCCCGATGGCGTCGCAGGCTTCCTGGAGGACATCCGACAGGACCTGCGCCGAGGAACTTACCAGCCCGAGCCTGTTCGGCAGCGGCTCATCCCGAAGCCGGGCAAGCCGGGGCAGTTCCGCCCACTGGGCATTCCCACGCTCAAAGACCGACTGGTCCAAATGGCGCTCAAACTGGTGCTGGAGCCGATCTTCGAGGCGGACTTCTATCCGACCTCGTACGGCTTCCGGCCCGGGCGAAGCACCCACGACGCGCTCGCAAGGGTGCGTCACAAATTGAACCCGACATCGGCCGGACCCTCACGGACCCGGTATGTGATCGAGGGGGATATCAAGGGCTGCTTCGACGCCATCGATCATCACGTGCTGATGGAGCGGGTGCGCCGCCGCGTCCGGGACCGCAAGGTCCTGCGGATCGTGCTCGCCTTCCTGAAGGCCGACATCATGATCGAGGGCAATCGTCGGCATCCGGTGACCGGAACCCCGCAAGGGGGAATCATCTCGCCGCTTCTGGCCAACGTCTACCTCACGGCCATCGACGAGAGATATCGGCGCTGGGTTCCCAATCCGCGCGACATGACCCGAGAGCGGGCGCAGCAGCGCCTGCAATCCGACTACAAACGTGGTCGGCCGGGCTTCTACGTGGTGCGTTACGCGGACGACTTCGTCGTCCTCGTGCAAGGGACACAGCAGGATGCAGATCAAGAGCGCCTGGCGCTGGCGCAGTTCCTTAAAGAGGAGCTGCGCATGGAGTTGTCGATGGAAAAGACCAAGATCACCGATGTCCGGGAAGGCTTCGACTTCCTGGGCTATCGGGTCGCGCAGACGAAAATGCCGTCAACCGGACGGCATGTGGGCATGCTCTTCATCCCGAAGGGCAAGTCGCAACTTCTTCGCGACAAGGTCAAGGCCAAGGTGAGGGAGACGCCAACAGGCTGGTCCCTCGCTGACCTCATCGACGACCTCAATCCAGTCATCACGGGCTGGCGCAACTACTACCGATACGCGACGCGTTCGGGGAAGGAGTTCGCCAAGCACGATCGGTGGCTGTATTGGCGCCTGAAAGCCTGGCTCGGCAAGAAGCACGGTGGAGCATCTGCAAGGAAGCTGCGCCGACGATACACCGAGTCAGGCGCGCGGCGGCAAGGTGGATGGCGGTCGGACGGCAAAAGGCTCGCCCGATTCGCCGACACCAAGCGCCTACGCTACCCGGACCGGGGACTATGCATACCGAACGGATGGAACGACCCAGACGAACGCTTCCGCAAGGGAGCCGACAAGTTCTGGGAAGCGACCCTCGCCCTCGCATCACTGTGAGGGACACCCGTGGCGCAAGCCACGCATGGAGAGCCGGATGCGGGGAAACTCGCACGTCCGGTTCGGAGCGGGGGATGAAGAAACCTGCCCCGGCAACGGGGCAAGGCGCTTCATCCCTACTCTACCGAAGATCGGCACGGCCCTCTTCCTCTCGGCTTCGCCGGAGCACCAGAGGAGAAGCCGCAGAACCGGGCGGCTCCGCGGCTCCCCATCGGTCAGGCGGCGCGCTCGAGCAGGGTCTTGGCCTTGCCCTCGAGCTCCAATCGCGCGTCCTGGTGCGGCTTGCTGCGGGCAACCGACGTGATGCCCTGCACGAAGTCGAAGAGGCTCTCCGGCGGCCGCCCCTCTTCGTCGAGAACAGCGGCGATCACCTTCGCGGTCTCGCCCTTGTTGAAGCCGCGCTTGCGCAGGAACGCATCGCGGTCCTGGTCGGTGCGAGCGACGATCCGCTCCCGTGCGGTTCTAATGCCTGCGACGAAGGGTGCGGGCGAAGAATGGGCGAAGCTGGTCAGCGCCGGTGCCGCCTCATGGGCGAAGCGTTGGGCGGCAAACTTGCTGTGCCGGATGCTGATCTCCTCGAAGCCCTCGACGCCCCAGAGATTGCGGTTCATGCAGACGGCGCGGAGGTAGAAGGAGGCGATGCCGAGGGTCTTCGAGCCGACCTCGCTGTTCCAGCAATAGAAGCCCCGGAAGTAGAGGTCGGGATCGCCGTTCGGCAGGCGGCCCGCCTCGATGGGATGCGTGTCGTCGACGAGAAAGAGGAAGACATCGCGGTCGCTGGCATAGAGCGTCGTCGTATCCCTCGTGATGTCGACGAACGGATTGTGGGTCATGGTCGCCCAATCGAGCACGCCAGGGACCTTCCAGCACGTGTCGCCGGTGCCGTCCCCGGCGATGTTCATCACCGCCGAGACGAGCTCGTGGTCCCAGATGCGACCGTAGTCGGGGCCGGTGACGGCGCGAAGCTCGAGCCGGCCGTCCTCTGCTTCCAAGGTCTTCACCAGCTCGGCCCGGTGCGAGAGCAGGCCGTGCTGAAGGTTGATTCCGGCCAACGGTGCCGGGAGGTCACGCAGATAGCCAGACGGTGCGCCGACCAGGCTACAGAGTTGGCCGAAGCTCCAGTGGGTCGGCTCGATCGGCGCCTGTCTGCCGGGGACGATCAGCGACAATCGCTCGGCGCTGTCGCGGCTCGCTTCCACGCGGACAGCCCGGCTCTCGACAGTTCGGGCCGTCGCGCGATCCGCCCGGGCGCGGACGGCGGCATGGAGCGCAGACAGCGACAGATAGCGTTCGTCGTCGGGCCGCGAGAACCATTCTGACGAGACGCGGCCGATCCGTTCGCCGCGCGAGATGTCGACCTTGAAGCCGGACGAGGCTGGACGCTGACCAGACAAGTCCCTCGCGGCGGGGGCGGCTGAGTTGCTGACGTTCATCGGAGATCTCCGCGACGGGCGCCGGGAGCCTCTCTCCCGAACCTGAACCCGTCGGTGCGCCAAGCGCAGCCCTCTAACTCTCTGACCAGAAAGGAGGACGCCGAATTAGACGCTCAACTACCGACAGCTCCGAGGGGTGCGAGACCCCTCCCCGCCACACGGTGCAGCATGGGGCGCGAAGCGAGCGGGTGAGGCCGACTGGGGGCTTCCGGGAGGCCGTAAATCAGCAGAACCCGTTAAAGCCGGGCGTGAGGGGACTTCCGATCCCAAGAACGGCCCGGCCAGCGAGTCCGCCATGGAGAGGGAAACCGAACCGATGGCCGAAGCCCCGTCAGAGGTATCCTCACCGACTCGGAAGTGGGTGGGGCAGTCGAAAGACTTGTGGAGCGCCGACGTGCGATTGATGGGCGCGCGTCAGGGACATCGGGGAGACCCGAGGTCAGCGGCCGGGAAAGCCTGCAAGGCCCGGAGGCCGGAATCCACACGGGGTAGAGTCGGCCCTCGCTGATCTCATCGATGACCTCAACTTAGTCGTCATCGGCTGGCGCAACTATTACTGATATGCCTCTCGGGCATGGAGGGAGTTCGCCAAGCACGATTGGTGGCTGTACTGGCGCGTCAAATCCTGGCCCTTCCCATGACAATCTCCGGCGAACCCGAACGTGCCGGCCCTGGCTGGGCTGGGGATGATGGGGCAGACCCTCTCGGCATCGCGGGCGACTGGAGCAAAATTCGGGATGCACCGCTATGATCCGGGGCTATGCGCTGTCCATCCTGCGGTGATACGTCCCACCCCGGCTATGTCGCCTGTAGGGATCGCGACATCGGCGGCGGGCTCGTGCGGCGATCGCTGATCCCGTGCCCCGATTGCGGCGCCGCCGCCCTGGCGACCTGCCAAGACGGCGCGGTCAGTGCGTGGCGCGAGATCATCGGCTCGGCCGATCCAGGTCGTCGAGCAGGTCGTCGAGCTTGTGCCCGAGCCGCAAGGTGGCGCATCCTCTTCAGCGCCGCCACTGACCGACAGGGTGTCGGGCGACCCCTTGGTTTGACGTTTGAGATCAGTGGTCCCGAGCGGGACAAAGGCGGACCATCGCTGACGGGCCGATGGGTCCAATGTGGGGAAAATGTGGGAGCCGCAAAAAGTGACGCTCGGACAGGTGAGGATTCCTGCGGGTCTCGGCGGGCAGCAACGGGCAGAGTTTCAGGCTGACTCCGCGCATTTTAGCGATCGGTCAGCCAGAATAGCCGAGGTTTCTCAGCAGCTTGCGAGATGGTAGCGGGAGAGGGACTTGAACCCCCGACCTTGGGATTATGATTCCCCTGCTCTAACCAGCTGAGCTATCCCGCCCCAAAAGAGACCCGGCATATAGGAGATCGGTCACGGCGCGTCAAGCGGGCTGGCCCGATCCCGGCAGGAGGGCTGGACGAGGCGTGGAATTGCGAGAAGAAGGCCGGCGAGCCCGGCCGTGACGAGCGCCGGCAAATAGGGCGGCGTGATGCGGCAGAAAAGGGCCGGGAAAAGCGCGAGCCAACCCAAGATTCCGACACCGACCGCGAAGGCGACGGGACCCTGCTCGCCCGGCTCGAGCTTCGCGCGAAGCCCAAGCCCGGCACCGGCGCCGCCTAGGACGCGAGGTCGATCTTCGTACCCTCGCGCAGGCTGTCGAGGACCGCGATCGTGGCGAGGCTGGATTCGAAGAGCTCTGCTTCCGGCACCGGCGGGATGCCGCTTCTGACGCCGGCGATGAAGGCGGCAAGCTCCTCGCCATGCCCCTTGTCCTGCCCGGCGCGCGCCTTCCGCGTGGTCGTGCGTCCGTCGGCGGTGACGGTGAGAGCAAGGAAATTGTCGATGGTGACGACGGTCCCTCCGGCGAAGGCCTCGAAGCGTTCCTTGCTGAAGGCGGTATCCCCCTGCGCCGTGTAGGCGATCGTCGCGAGGCTGCCCTCGGCAAAGCGCAACGTCACGCTGACATCATCGCAGACGCCCCGTGTCGCCGCGCCGGCATCGGCTTGGACCGAGACGATCGCGGCACCGACGAGAAAGCGCGCGAGGTCGATGAAATGGCAGAGCTCGCCGAGGATGCGCCCGCCGCCCTCATCGGCCGCATTGACCCAGCTCTCTACCGGCAGCGCGCCGGCATTGACGCGCAGCAGCAGGAACTTGGCGCCGTGTTGACGGGCGAGATGCGCTTGCGCCTGCCGCGCCATCGGCGCGAAGCGGCGGTTGAAGCCGACGAGGAGGAAACCGCTTGCCGCCTCGCGCGCCGCCCGCACCTGCGCCAGCTCTTCGCGCGTCAAGGCGAGGGGCTTTTCGACGAGCACCGACTTGCCGCTCTCGAGCGCGCGTATCGTCAGCGCGGCGTGGCTCGCATGCCGCGTCGCGATGAGGACGGCGTTGATCTGGGGATCGTCGAGCACGGAAGCGACGTCGGCGGCGCATGCAATGAAGCCGAACTGGCTTCGTGCATGCTCGGCCGAGAGACCCCGCTGCGTCACGATCGTGCGCAAGCTCACATCCTTGCAGCGTGCGAGCTCCGGCAGCAGCACGGCGCGCGCAAAGTTTCCGGCGCCGATGACCCCCATGACGCAGCCGGCTTCCGCGGTGCGCGGCGCCCCCCTCCCCAACCCTCCCCCGCTCGCGGGGGAGGGAAGTACAGTTTCCCCTCCCCCGCTCGCGGGGGAGGGCAGGGTGGGGGCGGCGTAGCCGAGCACGACGCCGAGATGCGGCGCGGTGTTGCCGACGACGAGATCGTAGGCTGCCTCCGCTTCGGCAAAGGGGAAGCGGTGGGTGATGAGCGATGCGACGTCGAGCCGCCGCGCGAGGCCCGGCGCCATCAGACGCACGCATTCGCGCAAATTCTCGGTCTCGGTCCAGCGCACGAAGCCGACCGGATATTTGACGCCGCTTCCCTCGAACGCGTCGTCATAGCGCCCGGGCCCGTAGGAGCGCGAGACGATCAGCGAAATTTCCTTCCGCATGAAGGCGGCGTAGGGAAACTCGGTTCCGGTCTTGCCGACGATCGAGAGCTTCGCGCGGTCGCGGGCGATCTCGGCGGCGAGCTCGAGCGGCTCGCTCGATTCCGTCGCCGCGGCGATGAGAATGGCGTCGCACCCCTGCCCGCCCGTCAATGCCGCGACCGCCGCCGCCGCACCTGCCGCGCCGAGATCGACCGCGTGCTCGGCGCCAAGCTTCCGAGCCAGCGCCAGGCGCGCGCCGTCATAGTCGAGCGCGACGACGCGCGCACCCTGCAGCGCGAGGAACTGCACCGCAAGCTGCCCGACGAGGCCGACGCCGACCACCGCGACGATGTCGCCGAGCGCCGCGCCGAGATTGCGCACCGCGTGCAGCGCGATGGCGCCCAAGGTCGCAAAGCACGCTTCCTCGTCGGCGACGCCTTCCGGCAGCGGCACGGCAAGGTTGCGCGGGATGAGGTTGAGCTCGGCGTGATTGGCGAGCCCCGCGCCGGCGACGGCGACGCGCTCGCCTTTGCGGAAGACGCCTTCGAGCCCCGCGCCGACCGCGACCACCTCGCCTGCCGCCGAATATCCGAGCGGCAACGGCTCATCGAGCCGCGCCATCACCGATTTGAAGGTCGCGATGACGCCGTCGCGGCGCGCCTTCTCGACCACCTTCTTGACGAGGTCGGGCCGCTCGCGCGCCTTCCCGGCGAGCGATTTCCGCGCGAAGCCGGCGATCATCCGCTCGGTTCCGGCCGAGATGAGCGAGGCGCGCGTCGCGACGAGAATGTGCCCCGCCTTCGCCCGGGGTTCGGGGATTTCCGCGAGCTTGATCTTGCCGGACCGCGCGCTTTGGACGACCTGCTTCATTCAGTTTCTACTTCCGGAACCCTCGAAACCTGCGACGAACGAGCCCTCTCCCCTTGTGGCTGAGGGGTGAACCGCTGCTCCACGAGAGAAGACGGAGCCGAGCCCCTCATCCTCCGATCGCCCTCGGCGATGGGCCCCGCCTTCTCCCGCAAGGGGAGAAGGGAACTAGAGTCGGCCCGCTCTCCGATCGGCGTTCAATACTATAGAAGCTCACCCCGACGGAAGCACAAGGAGCTCGGCGATCGTGACGTTCTCCGGCTGACCCAGCGCGAAGACGGCGCAATTCGCGACATCCTCGGGCATGAGACAGACGGGAACGGCGTCGTAGAAGGCGGTGGCCTTCTTGCCGTCGCCGCGCCAGCGCGCCTCGGCGAAGCCGGTGCGGACGATGCCGGGCAGAATCTCGATGATTCGGATCCTGCCGAGGTAGTCGAGGCGGAGCGCCTTCGAGAACCCGTTCACCGCGTGCTTGCTTGCGATGTAGGCGGCATCGTTCGGGATGGCGGCGATCCCGGAGGTCGAGCCGATATTGACGATCTGGCCGCCGCCCCTCTCCATCATGCCCGGGACGACCGCCCGCGTCGCCCGCAGCATGCCCGCGACATTGGTCTCGATGATCGCCAGCCAATCGGCGACCGCCCCCTCGCCGAACGCGACCTTGCCGCCGACGTCATGCGCCGCATTGTTGACGAGGATGTCGATCCCTCGCCATTCCGCCGGCAAACGCTGCAAGAGGCTCGCGACCGAGGCGTCGTCCGCAACGTCGAGCGCCACGGGGTGGCATCTGGCGCCGAGCCGGTCCGCGAGCGCGGCGAGGCGATCCATCCGCCGCGCCGCGGCGATGACACGGCAGCCCTTGGCGACGAGCTGCTCCGCCAACGCCGCGCCAATGCCGCTGCTCGCGCCGGTGACGAGGGCGAGAGCGCCTTCATCCAGTCGCCGCAGCTTCATCAGGATTTCTTCGCGGCAATTGGCACGTCGGCCGCGAGAAGGGCGAGCGATGCCGTCCGAGCAAGCCGTCTTTTCATTGCGCTCCCTCCCGTGAAATCCTGTTCTTGAGCGGCTATTACGCCATCGGAGGTCGCAATATGCCAGAGTGAAGTCGTAAACGCACAATATGGGCGGGCGGGGAAGCTGATATATGCTTTCCCTGCGGTCGGTGCGGCCATGGGGGCGAGGTTCGAATGAAACAACAGGCGCGAGTGGTGGTGATCGGCGGCGGCGCCGTCGGCTGTTCGATCCTTTACCACCTGACGGCGGCGGGCTGGACCGATGCGATCCTGCTCGAGCGCGACGAGCTGACCGCCGGCTCGACCTGGCACGCGGCGGGGCTCCTGCCGCTCTTCAACATGTCTTACGCCACCGGGCAGATGCACCGGTATTCGATCGATCTCTATACGGATCTCGCCGCCGCCTGGGACCGCGATGTCGGCTTCCGGCGGGTCGGCAATTTGCGCATGGCGCGCACCCGCCAGCGCATGGAAGAGTTCCAGACCTATGCCACGACCGCCGACGCCATCGACATCCCCTATGAATGGTGGAGCCCTGGAGACATCAAGGAGCGCTTCCCGCTCGTCAACATCGAGGGGCTGGAAGGCGCGCTCTTCCACCCGACCGACGGATACATCAACCCCGCCGACATCACGATGCTGCTGGCCGACGCTGCGCGCAAGAACGGCGCCGTCATTCACCGCAAGACCGACGTCACGGCCATCGATCGGATGCCGTCGGGCGAGTGGCGGGTGCGCACCGATGCCGGCGACATCCTCTGCGAGGTGGTGGTGACGGCGACCGGCAATCACGCCCAACGCACCGCCGCCATGATCGGCCTGCAGATTCCGGCCATTCCCGTCGAGCACCAATACATCGTCACGGGCGAGATTCCGGAGATCGTCGAGTGGCGCCGCGCCGGCAATCCCGAGCACCCGATCCTGCGCGATGCCGATGCGCGCTGGTACATGCGCGAGGAGCGCGGCGGCCTCATCCTCGGCCCCTACGAGAAGGGCGCGCCGGCCTGGGGCGTGCACGGCGTCCCGGAGAATTTCCGCGCCGATCTGCTGCCGCCCGATTTGGATCGCCTCGAATGGCACATCGAGGAAGCCTTCTTCCGCATGCCGTGTTTCGAGAAGGGCGGCGTCAAGACCGTCTATAACGGCCCCATCTGCTATACGCCCGACGGCAATCCGCTCCTCGGCCCGGCGCCCGGCCGACCCAATTTCTATTTTGCCGAGGGCTTTTCCTTCGGCATCACCGCGGCGGGCGGCGCCGGCAAGTATCTGACGCAGATGATCACCGAAGGCGAAGCCGAGATCGACACGCTGGCCCTCGACCCGCGCCGCTTCGGCCCCTATGCGAGCCGCCCCTATGCCAAACGCAAGAACGAGGAGGCGTATGAGCACGTCTTCGTCCTGCACTTTCCGGACGAGGAACGTCCGGCCGCCCGGCCGCTGCGCACCGCGCCCTCTTACGACCGCCTCAAGGCGCGCGGCGCCGTCTTCGGCCAGCGCTTCGGCTGGGAGCGACCGAATTTCTTCGGACCACCGCCGGCGGAGAACCCTAGTTTTCGCGAGGAATGGTCGTTCCGGCGCGGCAATTGGTGGCCGTACGTCAAGGCGGAAGCCGAGGCGGTCCGGCAGAGTGTCGGCCTCATCGAGGCCTCGACCTTCGCCAAGTACATGGCGACCGGGCCCGGCGTCGATGCCTGGCTCGACCGCCTCATCGCCAACCGTCTGCCGCAGAAGACCGGGCGCATCCAATTGACCCACGCGCTGACGGCGAAGGGTGGCACGCGCTCCGAATTCACCATCATGCGCGACGGGCCGGAGGCGCTCTATCTCGTCGGCGCCGGCGGCGCCGAATCCTATGATTGGGATTATTTGACGCGCACCATGCCGCGGGACGGTTCGGTCAAGCTCGATAGGGTGACGACGCAATACGGCGTCTTCGCCCTCGCCGGACCCAAGGCGCGCGCCGTCCTCGCGCCGCTCGTCGATGGCCTCGACCTCTCGAATGCGGGCTTTCCCTGGCTCACCGGCCGCGAGGGCACGGTCGGGATGGCGCCCGTCCGCCTCATGCGCGTCAGCTATGTCGGCGAGCTCGGCTGGGAGATCCATCATCCGATCGAGTACCACAACCACATCTTCGATCTGCTCGAGGAGGCGGGACGGCCACACGGCATGAAGCTCGTCGGCATGCGCGCCATGAATTGGCTTCGCCTCGAGAAGACCTATCGCGCCTGGGGCACAGAACTCTCGAAGGAGGTGAGCGCGTTCGAGAGCGGCCTCGACCGTTTCGTCCGGCTCGACAAGAACAGCGATTTCATCGGCCGTGCGGCGCTCGAAGCGCAGAAGGCATCGGGCGGCCTGCGCTGGCGCCTCGTCACAGTGCTGATCGACGGCCCGGCCGATGCCGACCCCTGGGGCGTCGAATCGCTGTGGGCCGGAAAAACCGCTGTCGGACGCGCCACCGGCGGCGGATATTCCGTCCATTTCGGCAAGCAGATCGCCCTCGCCTTCGTGCGACCGGACTATGCCGCGATTGGAACCCAGCTCACCATCAAGATGCTGGGCGAGCACTATCCGGCGCGAATCGTCGAGGAGAGCCCTTACGATTCCGGAAACGATCGGCCGCGGTCGGAGCATTGAGGGTGAACATGCGCGCAAATGGAGGACTTCGTCGCATTGCGCTCGGTCTTGTTTGTTCGGCCGTGAGCGCCCTTCCCGTCTCGGCGCAGCTCGGCAACATCCTCACCTCGCCGAAGACCCTCATCGACCGGGCAATCGAGGCGCGTTCGACCGTGGATATCGCCCGGGACAACGAGATTATCGTCAAGGTCAATGCGATCATGGTCGAACTCGGCACGATCCAGGCGGCGACGGAGATCTACGAGCAACGGCTCCTTGTCACGGGGCTGTTCGACGACAAGGCCAAGTACGACAGCTTCGAGCAGAAGGTGCGCGCAGTGAGCGGCGTCAAGAAGCTCTATTGGCATGTGCGCTTCATGAGCAAGGAGGAACAGCAGGCGGCGCACCTTCTCAACTGGGCCGAAGTGACCACGATCGCCACCAAGGCGCAGGCGCGCCTCGTCGGCACCTCCGGCGTCGCCGACGTCAATTACCGCACCGCCGCCGATTCCTTCGGCACGCTCTACCTGCTCGGCCGTGCTCGCTCGGCGGCCGAGGCGACGAAGGCGCTTGCGCGGGCGCACGACAGCCCGAGCGTCAAGAAGCTGATGAATTACGTCGAGACCCGATCCTAGCGTCCGGGCTCGTCACCCGGTCCGAAGACGCGCGCGAAACGCGGCAATCGCCGGAATCGTCAGGAGATCGCCGGGCGAAACGCCGGCCTTCAAGCGTTCATAGGCCGCGTCGCAAACGGATTTCAGCGTCAGCGCATCCGACTCCACCGATTGGAGCGCGGCGGGGTCGCTTGCAACGACGTAGAGCCGACTGACGATGCGGGTGCGCTGGAAGCTGCGTGGCACGATCTGGTGAAGGACCATCCTGCCATGGCCCCGCTCGACCAGCAGGGACGGCCAGGCCATGAGCATCCCGGCACCGCGCGCGAGGCTCTGCTCCATCACGAGCTTCCAGTTGCAATCGAGATCGAGCGCGATTTCT
>JBGPOZ010000096.1:0-15936 GCA_041488295.1 Allostellaceae bacterium | reverse complement strand
GATAATTGTGGAAGGCGGTCGGCAGATCGTACATGCCGAGCGGCACGTAAGGCGGGTCCTGCCAGAACAGCACCTGCATCTCGCGGACGATCTTCTGCTGCGCTCCGAGGTCGGGCGCGTCGAACCACGCATCGCGCAGCGTCTCCATCTTCGGGTTGTTCGGCCAGCCGAACCAGGCATTGGCGCCACTGCCGCGGATCGAGATGTCAGGACCGGGCGAGATGTTTCCGAAGCCGCCGAGATATGTGTAGAAAATGTTCCAGCCGCCCTTGTCGATCGGCTCGCGAATGGCTCTCCGGGCGACGACGCTGCCCCATTCCAATGCCTGGAAATCGACATTCATGCCGATCCGTTGCAGCACGTCGGAGGCCACCTGCGCCTCGGCGAAGATGGCGGGGATGGTGGTGGCGGCGAGGACGACAATCCTCTCGCCGTTATAACCGGCCGCCGTCAGCTCCTGCTTGATCCTAGCGTAATCCTTGGGGCCGCGGGTGATCTCGACGCCGACATCGCTCGCCAGCGGCGTCCCCGGCACGAAGATGCCGACATCGGTCTTGACGAGATCGGGCACCGAGCCCGCGACCGCCGTCATGATCTCCTTCTGATCGATCGCCGAGAGCACGACGCGGCGCACCGCCGCATTGTCGAAGGGCGGATGGAGGTGATTGAAGCGCAGGCACCCGATCTCGCCGGTCCGGTCGGTGACCTTGACGACGAGCTTGCTGTCGCGCTTCAGCTGCGGGACGAGGTCGAGCTGCGGATTCTCCCACCAATCGACCTCGCCGTTCTGCAGCGCGATCACCGCCGTCGAGGGGTCGGGCAGGAACGACCAGACGACGCGGTCAATATGGACAATCTTGGGGCCGGCATTGAAGCTTGGCGTGCCGTCGGGCCGCGGCACATAGTCCGCGTTCTTCTCGAAGACGACGCGCGAACCTGGAATGCGCTCGGATGCGACGAATTTGAACGGCCCCGATCCCACCGACTCCTTCACCTGCTCGAAGGCGTCGGTCTTGGCGAGGCGCTCCGGCATCATCACGCAATAGACCTCGGCGAGCGCCTCGGGCAGTAGACCGAACGGCTTTTTCAAGCGGAAACGGATCACCTTGTCGGACACCGCCGTGACCTCGTCGGTTCGCGCGATCAGCGCGCCGCTCATCGGATTGCGCTTCGCCGAGCGCTGGATGCTGGCGACGCAGTCGCGCGCGAGGACCGGCGTCCCGTCGTGGAATTTGAGCCCGTCGCGCAGAGTGAGCTCCCACTCCTTGCCCTCATTCTCGACCTTGTGGCCCGCGACCATCTGCGGCTGGACCTTGAAGCTCGCATCGAAGCCGAAGAGCGTGTCGAAGACGGCGAGCGAATAGTTGCGCGTGATGTCGGCCGTCGTCCAAACCGGATCGAGCGAGGCGAGATCGGCGTGCGGCACGAAGGTGATGGTGCTGGCACCTTCGGCCCGCACGATGCGCGGTGCCGCGAGCACGGCCGCGCCGGCGAGCGCTGATTTGAGCAAAGTGCGTCGTTTCATGATGTCACCCTCCCGATGGTTTTCTTATCGGGAACGAGCATAGGCCGGGGGGGGCCCGCCGCCAATTCCCCTCACGAGCGAGGCGCTGACGGCCGGCGCATGTTCGTAAATGTATTTGCTGCCTATTTTCGAATCCCTCCCCCGTTTACGGGGGAGGGCAGGGTGGGGGCTCTCTCCAAGGAATTTGCCGCTGCCAGAGATTCTCCGGACACAACCCCCACCCCACCCTCCCCCGCAGGCGGGGGAGGGAAGAGTTTCCGTTGCAGGCAGCTCTTCCGGGTGGCGGCGTTCCGGACGCCGTCAGCCGCTTACGCCTGGTAGCCGATGTGGAAATTGCCCCAGAGCCGGCCCTTGACGAAGATCGGCGCGGCGGCGTCCTTCAGCATGACGAATTTGCCGCCGCCCATGTCGCGGCGGTGGGTTTGCAGCAGGATGGGCTTTGTGTTGCGTCCGGCGGCGAGCGCGGTGCGATCGCCGAAGATGCGGCGGGTGCGGCAATTGGCGGCGTTCCAAACCGGGTCCGGCCCCTGCGGCTTTGCGTATTGCAGATTGTGCGTCGGCACGTAGCCTTTTGGATCGATCGCGCAGCAGAAAACGATGCGGCGATCGAGCTTCAAAAGCGGTTCCTGGATCGGCGGCAGGAGTTGGTCGGTGAGTGTGCTGAAGCGCGCGAGAAATTGCGGCGGGTTCGAGCCGGCGATCGGCTTGTAGTCGCGGTCGAAGAGGTCGGCCTCGCCGATCTTGCCGCCGGCGATCGCCTCCTCGAACAGGGTGGCAATCCGTGTCGCGGTTTCCTGCACCGCCTTGATGAAGGGCGTGTCGGCGGTCTCGGCGCCGGTTTCGGCGGTGAGGCCGATCAGCGTCTCGCTGACATGGAGGAGGCCGTTGACCCGGTTGCGCGCCTCTTCGAGCCTCGTGCTCGATTGCTCGACGCCGCCGGCCATCTCTTCGACGTGACGGACGAGGGTGGTACATTGTCCTTGGATGCCCTGCGCCGCCTCGGCGATGCGGCCGGCCTCGCCGTCGAGCTTCGCCATGGCCTCGCCGACGGTGTCGATCGCTTTACCGACCGCCGTCGTCCCGGCACGCACCGTCTCCGCCCGCTTCTTGTTGGCGCCGCCATCTGCGGTCAGACGATCGGCTTGCGACGTCAACTCGGCCAATGTCGCCTCGATCTGCTTCGTCGCCTCGGCGGTTTGCGCCGCAAGCGCCTTCACCTCCGACGCGACGACGGCGAAGCCGCGCCCCGCTTCGCCGGCTCGCGCCGCCTCGATGGTCGCGTTCAACGCCAAGAGGTTGGTTTGACTCGCGATCGCCGCGATCTCTTCAGCGACCTTGCCGACTTTGCCGAGGGCCGTGCGCAAGCCGGTGATCTGCGTTTCGATCACGCCGACGCCCTCGACGAGCCCTCGCACCTCTTCGAGCGAGCTGTTGACCGTGCCGCGTACCGCCGTCACTTCGCCGCTCACTTTCGCGGCGAGCTCGCGCGCGTGGCGTGCCGCCGCGGCGATGCGCTCGTTCCCGGTATTCGTCTCGCCGGCCGCCGCGCGCAGATCCTTGAAGAGCTCGGCCTGGCGCTTGACGCGTTGACTCACCTCCTCGATGCTGCCGGCGATGTCGCAGATCTCGATGCCGAGCTTGCCGGCTTGATCGGCGATCTGGCGCACCGGTCCGCCGTCATCGCGAACGGCGATGTCACTCCGGGCAGTCTCCATGGCTTCCTCCTCGGCGAGGCGATACGGACACGCATCGGGCATGAAGATGTCCAAACAAGGTTAAGAAATCTTAACCGGACGAGGGAAGATCGCGCTCCTTGGTCGCGCTTTGCGCTAAGCGCACCGAGCGAGCGGCGCATGCCGTCGCTTGCGGGCATCTCGGCAACGGCTCATCGTATCGTCGCCCTACTTGCCCCGGGAGGTCCGCCTCATGAAAGACGAGAACTACAAGCGGCGCACGATCAACAACCGGCCCCTTCATCCCGAGACTTTGATGATGGGCTACGGCTATTCACCGCGGCTCTCGGAAGGTGCGCTGAAGCCGCCGGTGTTCCTCACCTCTACCTTCGCCTTCGAATCCGCACAACAGGGCAAGGACCTCTTCGATGTGACGAGCGGCCGGCGCAAAGCGCGCAAGGGCGAGGATCTGGGGCTCGTCTATTCGCGCTTCAACAATCCGAATTTCGAGATCCTCGAAGATCGTCTCGCGGTGTGGGATGGGGCCGAGCGCGCCGCCGTCTTCGCCAGCGGCATGGCGGCGATCGCAACGACATTGCTGACCTTCCTGCGGCCCGGCGACGTGCTCTTGCACAGCCGACCGCTCTATGGCGGCACCGAGACCTTGATCCGCAACATCCTCTCCGGCTTCGGCATCACATCCATCGGATTCACCGACGGCATCGACGGAGCGAACGTGCGTGCGGCCGTCGTCGAGGCGGAAGCGAAGGGGCCGATCGGCCTCGTCCTCGTCGAGACGCCGGCCAACCCGACGAGCGGCCTCGTCGATCTTCGTCTCATGGCGACGATCGCCGCCGAGATCGGCGAGCGCCATGGCCGCCGCCCGCCGGTCGCGGTCGACAACACGATGCTGGGGCCGATGTTCCAGCAGCCGCTCCATCACGGCGTCGATCTCGCGCTCTATTCGCTGACGAAATACGCTGGCGGCCACAGCGACCTCATCGCCGGCGGCGTCACCGGCAGCGCCGAGCTCGTGCGCCGGATCATCCTGTTGCGCGGCGCCATCGGAACGCAGCTCGACCCCAATTCGTGCTGGATGCTGCTGCGCTCATTGGAGACGTTGCAGATCCGCGCCGAGCGGGCAAGCCTCAACGCGCGGCGCCTTGCCGAATATCTGCGCGCGCACAAGCGCGTCGCCGCGGTCAACTATCTGGGATTCCTCGAGGCGAAGGACCCGCGGCAAGGGGTCTTCGCCAGGCAATGCACCTCGCCCGGCTCGACCTTTTCCTTCGACGTCAAGGGCGGGGAGGCCGAGGCCTTCGCTTTCCTCGACAAGCTCGTCCTGTGCAAGCTCGCGGTCAGCCTCGGCGGCACCGAGACGCTCATCAGCCACCCGGCCTCGACGACGCATTCGGGCGTTCCGAAGGCATTGCGCGAGGAGATCGGCCTCACCGACGCGCTCATCCGCATTTCGGTCGGCATCGAGAACGCCGACGATCTCATCGCCGATCTCGAGCAGGCGCTGGGGGACTAAGCCCGCCGTTCCTTCGCGTTCCAATGACGCTCGAGATTGGCGACGAGCTGCGGGCTGAAATGGCAGAAGGCCTGCTCGCGGGCATAGACCGCCATGTAGCTGCGGAAGAGGTCGAGCGGCTCCTGCGCGACGCGGAGCGCGCGGCGGTTGCCGGCGGCGCTGACGACGCCGGAGCTGGCGAGTGCGGCGGCGACGCGCGCGATCGCCGCGTCCATCGCGTCGGGTGCGACGATCTCGTCGCAGATGAGCCGGCCCTCCGGGCTGTCGCAATCGAGCCGCTTCTCCAAGAGGATCGCCTGCCGGGCGATGCGGTCGCCGGTGAAACGCGGGAGGCGCAGATTGGCGGCGCCGGGGATGATGCCCTCCTTGCGTGCCGGCAGGGTCATGTAGGCATCGCTCGCCGCCAGCACGTAATCCATGACGAGGAGGTATTGGCAGCCGCCGCCGATTGCAAAAGCGTCTATTGCGGCGATCCACGGCTTCTCGATGGTGGTGCCGACGACATCGTCGGGCAGGGCGCCCGGCGTCGCGACGCCGCGATAGATCTTGTTGACGATGCCGAGCTCGCGCTCGACATACCAGATGAACGGGATCTTGCCGTGATAGAGATGCGTCAGATTGATGCCGGCGCAGAAGACGCGTTTCCCGCGGTATTTCGCCTGATCGACGATATCGCCGCGCAGCACCACCAATTCCGTCCCGGGATCGAGGAGCGCGAGGTCGGCGGCGGTTTCGAGGGCATCGATGGTCGTGTCGTCCTCGGCGTTGAGGAAGCGCGGATGGTGGAACGCGACGAGCGATGACTTCCCGCTCCGCCGGATCGTCGCCGCGCCGAGATCCGCAGCGCCGTGCTCGATGAAATGCGCCAGCCTTTCATGCGCCTCCGGGCGCGGCAGCAGCATCGCGTGGCAGAGATGGCGGCCGGTCTCCGGATGCGCAAGAACGCGCGAGACGAAGAGCCCTTGATCGATCTCGACGCCCTCCTTCTCGCTGAGCGGCTTTGCGTTCTCGCGCGCCACTGCCGCCTCGCCCGGGGTAAGTCCCGGCACCAGCTTCGCGGCGTCGTAGACCAGGCGCTCGACGCGGACGAAATTGCGCAGATCGTTGGTGAGCTTGCGGTAGACGGTTTCGGCATGCGCCGCGAGGAATGCCTCGCGGGCTTCGCGATCGAGCCTGAGAATGGAGGTCGCCGCCGCCCGCTCCGCGTCGTGACGCGCCGGCTTCGGCGGAAGCAGCGCGAGGAGCGCCGCGCTCATCTGCCAGAAGCGCGAGCAGGAAGCGGCGTCGCGCGCGAATTCGCCGGCAAGGCGTGGGTGGCCGTCGAGCCAGGGTTGAATGCCCTCTGCCGGCAGGCCAGCGCGTGCGAGCAGCGCGCTCAGCTCCGCCCTCTCAGATGCCTCCATCGCTCCTCCTCCCGCACCTCATGCCTTGAACCCGAGCCGCGCCAGCTCGGCGCGCACCGAGGGGTCACCGACGAGCTCGATGAAGCGCTGCACCGCCGGCCGGTCCAGCCGTGTCTTCGGCACGATGAAATCGTAGCGCTCGTCCTGAAGCGGCGTGAATCCCAGCCCATATTGCGCAGCCACCGTCTCGATCGCGACGCCCCAATCGGCTCTGCCCTGCGCCACCGCGACGGCGACGGCGTTGTGCGATTTCGCTTGGCTCGAAAAACCGGGCGGTCGGCGCTCACCGAGCAGCCGGTCGATGAGAATGCGCGTGCCGCTGCCGGCGTTGCGGTTGATCATGAGGGAGGTGGGGTCGGCGATCGCCACCGCGATCGCCGCCTCGACCGGACGCCCCGCGAACCGCGTGTCTCCCTTGCGGAAGATGAGGCCCTGCAGGCGCCCATAGCCGGGCACGAGCGCCAGTGTCTCGGTGAGGAACGGGCGATTATATTCACCGGTCGCCGGGTCCATCAGGTGGATGCCGGCGATGTCGCACTCGCCGCGCCGCGCGGCGGCGAGCCCGCCATTGCTGCCGACATTGAGCGCCTTGACGGCGATGCCGCCCTGCACCAAGCGCCCGACCAGCATGTCGAGGCCGACGCAATGGCTGCCGATGATGACGAGATCGGCGGGGCCGCGCCCGCTGCCGATCAACGTCACCGCGACCGGCGTTCCGGCCGCCACGGATTCGACCTGGGCAGGGACCGTGAAGAAGCCGTCGGCCTCGCCGAAAGCGGTGACCGCGCCCGAGCCCTTCGCGGTCGGATACGCGGCGAGCCCCGCGCCGTCGGCACCGCGCACGAGCGAGACGAGCACATATTCGGTCCGCCCGCGCTCCGAGCCGATCCGTTGCGGCAAGGTCGCATTCACTGTCTGGAGCCGCTCGGGCGGGAGGCCGGCGAAGGCGCGGATGACCGGCGCCACGAATTCGTGAAAGGTGAAGATCGCCGAGGTCGGAAAGCCGGGCAGGACGACGACCGGCTTTCCCTTCGTCACCGCGAGGCAGATCGGTTTCCCCGGCTTCAGCGCGGCACCATGGACGACAACGCCGGGATCGGCGAGGCGGCTCACGACGCGATGGGCAAGATCGCCCGCGCCCTTCGACGTGCCGCCGGAGAGAATGACGGCATCGCACTCGAGCGCTTCGTCCAGCAGAAACGAGAGCGCCGCCTCGTCGTCGCGAGCGATGCCGAGCGGGACCGGAACGCCGCCATGCTCCTCGACCGCGGCGGAGAGGATCGCCGCGTTGGAATCGAAGACGCCGCCTGGCCGCATCGGCTCCCCGGGCGGCACCAGCTCGTCGCCGGTCGAGAAGATCGCGATACGCGGTTTGCGCCATACCGCGGCCTCGGCGAGCCCCACAGCCGCGAGAACGCCGATCTCGCGCGAGGTCAGAACCGTGCCGGCGCGCAGCACGGTCTCGCCGCACGCGATGTCGCCGCCGGCCGCGGCAACGAACTGGCCGGGCGGCACGGCGCGACGGATTTCGAGAAGAAGCCCGGTGCCGTCCTCGCGCGTCTCGGTGTACTCGACCATGACGATCGCGTCGGCGCCGCGCGGCACCATGCCGCCTGTCGCGATGACGCTTGCTGCGCCTTCGGCGACGACGGCCCGCGGCTCGATCCCGGGCGTCAGGATTTCTGAATTGAGGCGGAGAATCCGCGGCCCTTCGTCGCTGGCGCCGACCGTATCGGACGCGCGCAGAGCGAAGCCGTCGACGCTCGCCCGGTCGAAACCGGGCACATCGACCGCGGCGACGACATCGCGTGCCAGCACGCGGCCGAGCGACTGTCCGAGGCTCATCATTTCCTCGCCGAGCGGGGCGAGAACAAGATGCCGGCGAAACCGCGCCTCCGCCTCGTCGCGGCTGACGACTTCGAGAAATTGTTCCTGCCGCGCGGCCTTCCTCAGATCCTCTTTCAAACTCATCGCATCCAACCATCGTAAAGGTGCACCGTGACGCGCATGCCCGGCGCGTAACCTTCGAGCGCCTCGGGGACCAGAACGAAGCCGTCGGCGCGGACCGCCGAGGCAAGGCCGCCCGATTCAATGGACCCGATGGGTTCGACCCGTCCCTCGACGAGGCGCACGCGGCAGAGATCGGCGACACCGAGCGCCGACACGATCTTGCGCCCGATTTCCGCCTCGCGCGTCGCGTAAGGCAATTGCGGGTTTTTCCCCGCAAGACGCCGGACGAGGCGTCCCGCAACGAGGTCATAAGCGCAGAGGCACGCAAGCGGGTCGCCGGGCAGGAGAATGACCGGCACGTCGCCGACAGTACCGAGACCGAGCGAGCCGCCCGGCCGCAATGCGACGCCATGAATGTCGAGCCGGCCCGCTTCTCGCAGAGCAAGCGGAGCCTCGTCATCCGCGCCGGCTCCGCTGCGGCCGGCGACGAGAACCGCATCGACACCCGGGGCGACGATCGCCTCGCGGATCGCCTCGCGGCGAGATGCGCCGAGGACGACCTTCTCGATCGCGCCCCCGTCGCGCACGATCAACGTTCGCAGCAGCGTCGCGTCGGCGGTCTTGCCGTCGGCGAGGGATTTCGCGCCGGCGACGACCAGCCGCAGCCGCGGCGGCCGGATGACCGCCACATGGTCGACGCGGAGCGATGCGAGGAGCGCTGCGTCCTGCGGCCGAAGGATACGCCCCGCTTCGAGAATCGTCGTCCCGGCGCGCAACTCCTGCCCCCGGCGATCGACGAGCGCACCTTCGGGTGCAGCGGCGAAAACCTCGATGGTCGTCTCCGCTGCCTGCGCCTGCTCAAACGGCACGATGGCGTCGGCACCCGATGGCAACGCCGCCCCGGCGACGATGTCGATCGCGGTGCCCGGCGGCAGGATGGGACCAAACTCTTGTCGAACGAGGGAGAGCGGGTTGTAGTCGCTGGCGCCGACCGTATCGGCGGCGCGCAACGCGTAACCGTCGGCGGCGGCGCGATCGATCGGAGGGACGTCCTCGCCGACGCGGACCGCCCGCGACAGGTTTCGTCCCATCGCCGCGGCGGTAGGAACCTGCTCGACGGCCGCCCCCGGTGAATGCGCGTCAAGCCATTCGATCGCCGCGCCGAGCGAGACGCGATCGGAGAAGCCCTTCCGCCGGATATCGGCCTGGTGTTCGAGCCCTCTGACGGTCACACGGCGTTTCCTCGCATCGATCGATCTTATCTCGCGCCAACCGACCGCCCCAGGACTTTGCGTCGCTTCGCTCTCGTGATTTGGGCAATTCTGGCTTGAATTGATCGGCTCCCGACATACAAAATGGGGAGGCGCCGCGATCCGCGCGAGCGCGCGTCGAGATTTCCGCGGAGCATCGTGATGGCCAACATCATCCTCGTCATGACGCCTGGCAAGACGCCGAAGGGCCCGGCCTTCACCGGCGACGACATCGGCGTGTTCCTCGACGGCAAGAAGGTCGTCACCTCGTTCTCCTCGACAAATCAGGCGAAGTTCATCTCCGACGCCGTGATCCGCATGATCAAGAGGGGAAAGAACGCCGAAAAGAAAGAGGTCGATTTTCCTGCTCTCGCGGCCAAGGCGACGGCGGCGGTCACGGGTCTTCCGGACGTCAAGGCAATGCCCGGCAACCATGCGCTCACGGTCAAGGTCGGGGCCGACCTTGCCGGGAAGATGGTGCTGACCATCGAGAAGCCGGCGGGCGCCGAGCAGGAGGCTATCCTCGTCGACAAGGGGTTCACCGACATCACCGATACGCAGGAGATGGCGAAGGCGGTGCTCACCCTCTCGAAGACCGACACCAAGATCAAGCTGATGAAGGGGGATGCGCAGCACCCGAGGGACATCCGCTGGAACATCGACGGCACCACCGGATCGCTCGTCATGACGTCGCACGGCGAAAAGAACGAGAAAGCCTCGCTCGACGCCATCAAGCGCGCGCTTCGCGACATCGGCTACAAGTAGTCCACAACCGCGCCGCTGCGGCGACATCGGGCTTGGCAAGCTCCGCGGATTCGTGGAAGCATCGCCGCTCCGGCTGATCGGGACGAGAGCGTCTTGGACGCAAGGTGATCGCGGCCGGCCGCCGACGCCGGTCGCGCCACCGCAATAATGGGTCGAGGGAGGGGATGATGCGACGGATGAATTGGCTTCGGATCGGCGTGGCGGTTGGGGCTCTCGGCGTCGCGGCGCCGACCTTCGCGGCACATTTCGAATGCCCGAAAAAGGGCGGCGACCTCGTCTTCGGCGGCGAGGCCAAGGTCAACAGCCTCGACATGTACGCCTCGAATACGATCTCGACGCGCAACAACGCGATGAACATCTTCGAATCGCTGATGACGCGCGACGAGACCAACCAGCCGATCCTCGAGCTCGCGGACTCGATGACGGAATCGCCCGATCATTTGACCTACACCTTCAAGATCCGCCAGGGGATCAAGTTCCACAACGGCAAGGACATGACAACCGAGGACGTGATTGCCTCCTTCGACCGCTACCGCAAGATCGGCATCGAGCGCGGCAACCTCGACAACGTCGACAAATGGGAGGCGCCGGACAAGTACACCTTCATCATGCGGATGAAGAAGGCGCAGCCCACCTTCATCGAGGATTTGAGCTCCTTCAGCGTGCCGATCGTCATCATCCCGTCCGAGCAGAAGGACGCCGCGCCGCTGCGCCTCGAGGCGATCGGCACCGGGCCGTTCCAGCTCGTCGAATACGTCGCCGACAGCCATGTCAAGTACAAGCGCTACGAGGGCTACAAGCCGAACGAGCAGTTCGACGATCGCACCGGCTTCGGCGGCTACAAGGTCGCCTGCGTCGATACGGTGACCTACCGCATCGTGACCGAGCCGGGCGCGCGCGTCGCCGGGCTCGAGACCGGCGAACTCATGGCGGTCGAGGACGTGCCGACCAAAGCGCAGGCCGAGCTCAAGAAGAACAAGGACATCACCCTGCTGCCGCTCGAGAACTGGTGGGTCCACATCATGCTGCCCAACACCTCGTTCCCGCCGACCGACAATTTGGCGTTCCGCAAGGCGGTCCAGGCGGCGCTCGACATGGACGAGATCATGGATGCCTCGACCGACGGCGCCTACAAGCTCAATGTCGGCTTCCAGTATCCGGGCCGCGCTTCCTACACCGACGCGGGCAAGGAGACCTACAACCTCAAGAACAAGGATCTCGCCAAGAAATACCTGCAGGAGGCCGGCTACAAGGGCGAGCCGCTGATCCTGCTGACGAACAAGGACTACACCAGCATGTACAATGCGGCGCTGGTGATCGCTGAGCAGCTCAAGGCCGTCGACATCAACGCCAAGCTCGACGTCGTCGACTGGCCGACATCGGTCAACCGGCAGCTCAACGAGAAGACGGGCTGGAACTTCTTCTTCACCGGTTATGGCACCCAGCCGGCGCTCGGCGCCCTCGCCACCATGAAGTTTTTCGTGCCGCCGCAGAACGTCTACTACCCGAAGGGCGGCGCTTCCGACCCCGATCTCCTGGCGGCCTATGACGAGATGGCGAACCAGCTCGATCCCGTCGCCCGGCAGGCGGCTTTTGCGCGGATGCAGAAGACCATCCTGGAGCGCGTCTATGCCGTGCCCTTCGGCTCGCTCACCAAGGTCCAGGCAACGCGCTCCAACGTGAAGGGCTTCAAGCCGTTCCGGATTCCCCGCTTCGCAAACGTGTGGATTCAGTAGCGGAAGAAGATCGGGAAACGCCGGTGCGCGCGGCACCCCCCACCCTAACCCTCCCCCGCGAGGGGGGAGGGGAAATCTGGCGGGATTGGATGAACTCCCCCTCCCCCCTCGCGGGGGAGGGCAGGGGTGGGGGGCGCGCTCGGTCACGCCGCGGAGACACGTAACCCATGCTCCGCGTCATCCTGCATCGCATCGCCGGGGCAATCCCGGTGGTCTTGCTGGTGACCCTCATCACCTTCGGGTTGATGCGACTCATTCCCGGCGACGTCAGCGCCGCGCTCGCCGGCGTCAGCGCCTCGCCGGCGGAGCGCGAGCAGATCCGGCGCAATCTCGGGCTCGACGAGCCGGTGCAGGTTCAACTGGTGAAATGGTATGGCGGCCTCTTGCGCGGCGATCTCGGGCGATCGCTCTTCCTCGGCAAGCCGGTCACCGAGGCGACGTTCGAGCGGTTGCCGGTGTCGCTGTCGCTCAGCGCCTACGCGCTCGTCCTCACCCTTCTCCTCGGCCTCGTCAGCGGCGTCCTTGCCGCGCTGCGGCAGAATTCCTGGGTCGATCAGGCCGCCATGATCTTCGCCATGATCGGCATATCGGTGCCGAATTTCTGGCTTGGCCTGATGATGATCGTGCTGTTCTCGGTCCATCTGGGGTGGCTGCCGACCGGCGGCTATGTGCCGTTCGAGCAGGATCCCGTCGGCTGGCTGCGCACGACCACGATGCCGGCGATCTCGCTGGCGCTGCTGCAGATCGGCTTGCTCGCGCGCATCACCCGCTCGACGATGCTCGAGGTGCTGCGTCAGGATTATGTGCGGACCGCGCGGGCGAAGGGGCTGCCCAACTATCTCGTGGTCGGCAAGCACGCGCTTGCCAATGCCATGATCCCGATCGTCACGATCGTCGGCATCATCGTCAACCTGCTGATCTCGGGCTCGGTCGTCACCGAGACGGTGTTCTCGATTCCGGGCGTCGGCCAGCTCCTCACCTCGGCCATTCTCAATCGCGACTATCCGATGGTCCAAGGTGGGTTGCTCTTCCTCACCTTGCTTCTCGTCTTCATCAACATTGCGGTCGACGTCGCTTATGCCTGGCTCGATCCGCGCGTGAGATTGAGCCGTGGCTGACGCGGCGGCGCCGTTCGACGAAACGATGATCATGGCGGCGACGCCGGCGGTCACATGGTGGAGCACGCTGCGACGCCTTCTGCGTCACCGCTCGTTTCAGATCGGGACGGCTCTCTTCTCGATCATCGCCATCGCCGCCATTCTCGCCCCGTTCATCGGCCATATCGACCCGACCAAGATCGCGATGCGAGTGCGGTTCCGGCCGCCCGATTGGGACTATCCCTTCGGCACCGACAATCTCGGGCGCAGCCTCCTCTCGCGCGTTGTCTGGGGCGCGCGGCTGTCGCTGATGATCGGCGCCTCGGTCGTCCTCCTCAACGCCATCTTCGGCACCTTGCTCGGCGCGATCTCCGGCTATTTTCCGCGGCTCGACAATCCACTGATGCGCGTCAACGACGCGCTGATGGCGTTCCCGGCGATCCTTCTCGCGCTCGCCGTGACGTCGGTGCTGGGGCCGTCCGTCCCGAACGTCATCCTCGCGCTCGCCATCGTCTATATTCCGCGCACGGCGCGCATCGTGCGCGCCTCGGTGCTGGTGGTGCGCGAGATGGATTACGTCCAGGCAGCGCTCGCGGCGGGCGCGGGGCATTGGCGAATTCTGCGCTACCACATCCTGCCCAATTCGATGGCGCCGCTCATCGTCCAGCTCTCCTTTCTCTTCGCCTATGCGGTGCTCGCCGAGGCGACCTTGAGCTTTCTCGGATTGGGCGCGGTGCCGCCGACGCCGACTTGGGGCAACATCATGGCCGAGGGTCGGCAATACATGCGCGAGGCGCCGTGGATCATCACGATTCCCGGCCTCGGCCTCGCCATCACGGTGATGGCGCTCAACCTTCTCGGCGACGGGTTGCGCGACGTGCTCGATCCGCGCCTCAGGATCCAACAGTGAGCCTCCTTGCGGTCGAAGGCCTGACGATCGGCTTCAAGACCGAGCGCGGCGAGGTTCCCGCGGTCGAGGAGGTGAGCTTTTCCGTGGAAACGGGCGAGGTGCTCGGCATCGTCGGCGAATCGGGGAGCGGCAAGAGCGTCACCGCGCTCTCGATCATGGGTCTCTTGCCGCGCCCGTCGGCGCGGGTTGCGGCCGGCGTGATCCGCTTCGAAGGGAGCGATGTGACGCGTCTCTCGGAACGCGAGATGCGGCGCCTGCGTGGGCCCGGCATCGGCATGATCTTCCAGGAGCCGATGACTTCGCTCAACCCGATCTTCTCGATCGGCAATCAGCTCACGGAGACCTTGGGCGCGCATGAGCGCCTGTCGCCGCGGGCGCGGCGCGAGCGCGCCATCGCCCTCCTGGCGAAGGTCGGCATCGCCGCGCCCGAGCGGCGGCTCGATGACTACCCGCACCAACTCTCGGGCGGCATGCGCCAGCGCGTCATGATCGCCATGGCGCTTGCCTGCAATCCGAAGCTCCTCATCGCCGACGAGCCGACGACCGCGCTCGACGTCACGATCCAGGCGCAGATTCTCGAGCTGCTGCTCTCGTTGCGCGACGAGCTCGGCATGGCGGTCATCATCATCACGCACAATATGGGCGTCGTCGCCGAGACCGCCGACCGTGTCCTCGTCATGTATGCCGGAAAGATCGTCGAGGAGGCGCCGGTCGACATGCTCTTCGAGCGGCCGGCCCATCCCTATACGCGCGGGCTTCTCGGCAGCATCCCGTCGCTCGAGGACGAGCGGGCGCGGCTCGTGACGATCCCCGGCGTGCTGCCGAACCCGGCTGCCCTGCCGCCGGGCTGCCGCTTCGCGCCGCGCTGCGCCTGGCGCATCCCGGCCTGCAACGCCGCCGTGCCGTCGCTCGTCGCGGTCGGCGCCGGCCACGCCGCCGCCTGCATTCGCCACGCGGAGCTCGCCGCACCGTGACCGCGATCCTCCGCGTCGAGGGGCTGTCGAAGAATTACCCGGTGACCTCCGGCACGATCCTGCGCCGCACCGTCGCGCAATTGAGCGCCGTCTCCGACGTCAGCTTCGCGGTCGGCGCCGGCGAGACCCTGGGCCTCGTCGGCGAATCGGGCTGCGGCAAGACGACAATCGGCAAGCTCCTTCTGCGCCTCGTCGAACCGAGCGCCGGCCGCATCGAATTCATGGGAGAGGATCTCTTGGCCCTCGCACCGGAGGCGATGCGCGTGCGCCGGCGCGACATGCAGATCATCTTTCAGGACCCGTTCGGCGCCCTCAATCCGCGCATGAACGTCGAAGACATCGTCATGGAGCCGCTCCTCATCCATGGCGCACGGCCCGATGCGGCGACGAAGGCGCGCGTTGCTGTCTTGCTGGGTCGCGTCGGCCTTGCCGCGCGCCATGCCGGCCGCTATCCGCACGAATTCTCGGGCGGGCAGCGCCAGCGCATCGGCATCGCCCGGGCGCTCGCGCTCAATCCCAAATTCATCGTTTGCGACGAGCCGGTCTCGGCACTCGACGTCTCCGTTCAGGCGCAGATCGTCAATCTGCTGCAGGATCTCCAGGCCGAGTTCGGCATCGCTTACCTCTTCATCGCGCACGATCTCGGCGTCGTGAAGCACATCTGCGATCGCGTCGCCGTCATGTATCTGGGCAAGCTCGTCGAGATCGCCGAGAAGAAGATGCTCTACGCGGCGCCGCTCCATCCCTATACCCAGGCGCTGATCGCCGCCGTGCCGGTGGCAAAGCCGCGCGCCCGGCGTCGCAAAGCCGCGCTCGCCGGCGAGATTCCGAGCGCGCTCGACCCGCCCAAGGGCTGCCGTTTTCACACGCGCTGCCCCTTCGTCATGCCGATCTGCCGCGAGATCGAGCCGAAACTCGTCGAGCCGGTTTCAGGGCATCGCGTCGCGTGCCATCTGGTGGAGGCGTCGTCGGGCTGAAGCGTTGCGCGGGGCCATTCGTTCACGTATTGTTCCAGACGTTCCATGTCGCGGGAGATACGTTGATGAAGCTTTATTCGGGTCCGCTGAGCCTCTTCGCTCGCAAGGTCGAGATCGCGCTGGGCGAGAAGGGCCTCGCCTT
>JBGPOZ010000095.1:0-15978 GCA_041488295.1 Allostellaceae bacterium | reverse complement strand
GAGCTTCTCGCGCGCGGCCTCGCCCCGGCGGCGCTGTTGCTCGGCGAGCCCGACGCCATCCTCGCGCTCGGCGTCATCGTCGGTGGCGAGATGGGCTACCGGACGATCCCGATTCTCGCGAT
This sequence comes from Allostellaceae bacterium, assembly GCA_041488295.1. Lineage (GTDB taxonomy): Bacteria > Pseudomonadota > Alphaproteobacteria > ATCC43930 > CGMCC-115725 > URHD0088. The sequence continues at coordinate 15,856 of JBGPOZ010000095.1, read as the reverse complement.
TCCTGCCGCCGAGCAGGCGTCGTTGCCGAGCGGAGTGCTGCGGATCTTGCCCGGCGGCACCATCGCGAAAGTGTGATTGCTCAGCCTCGCGCGGCGATGAATTCGAGGATCGCGCCGTTGGCCTCTTCGGCGGGCACGACGAGGCTGCTGCGGCGTGCGCCCTCGAAGGGAATCTGCCACTGGGTGAGGTGATCGGCGGTCTGCTCGACATCGCGCACGATGATCGTGACGACCGCGATGGCGGGCCGGTTTGCGGCGATGACATCGACTTCGGGATGCATCGCCGCGGCGTCCTCGGCGGTGGCGAAGATGATGCGGTGCCGTCCCGCCGTCACCGTCAGCACATCGTCGGTGGTGTGAAGATTGCCTGGACCGAAGAGCCGCTCATAGGCGCCGCGCAGCGCCTTGGGATCGGCGACGACGACCGTGACGCCGGCGAGGCCGATCGCGCCATTGGCGTGCTGCAACCACTCGCGGCGGCGCATCAGTGCCGGCGTCAGATGCGCGCAGAGGAAGGAATCGAGGCCGGGCGTTTCCTCTGCGGGGAGCTGGACGAGCGAGAAGCGCGGAAGCGCCGTCTCTTCGGGCAGCTCGATCTGGCGCGCGAGATCGCGCGGGGGACCGGGATGAAGGCCGAGCGCCGTCAACATTCGCGCGGCCTCGGCAGCGTCCTTGGTTGCCCAGGCGAGTTTCATCGGTCCCTCGCGGGTGGCGAGGAACGCGCGATATTCCGGCGCCGCCGTTTCAGGGGCGATGATGCCGAAGAGCTCGAGATAGTCGTGCTCGAACATGATGCAGTAATTGCCGGTGCCGCGCCCGAGATGCGTCCCACGCGGGCTGAGCGCGAAGCCGAGTTTCGTCCAGCCCATGCGCGCCGCATCGAGGTCGCGCACCGGCATGAGAAGATGGTCGATCCCGGTGATGCCGTTCCGCATCACGTCCCGGTCCTTCGCGCTTGCCGCTCGGGAAAGAGGCCGAGCAGACCCTCGGCCGATGCCGGACAGACGCCGCGTTCGGTGATGAGCGCGGTGACGAGGCGCGCCGGTGTCACGTCGAAGGCGTAATTGGCAACGGGGCTTCCCTCGGGGATGAGCCGCACCGCCGCCACATCGCCGTTCGGCAGCCGCCCGGCGATGTCGCTGACCTCGCCGCCGGCGCGCTCCTCGATCGGGATCTCGCGGATGCCGTCGGCGACGCTCCAATCGATCGTCGGCGAGGGCAGGGCGACGTAGAAGGGGACCTCGTTGTCCTTGGCCGCCAACGCTTTCAGATAGGTCCCGATCTTGTTGGCAACGTCGCCTTGCGCTGTCGTCCGGTCGGTGCCGACGATGCAGAGATCGACCTTGCCGTGCTGCATCAAATGGCCGCCGACATTGTCGACGATAACCGTGTGCGGAACGCCATGCTGGAGGAGCTCCCAGGCCGTCAGGCTGGCGCCTTGGTTGCGCGGCCGCGTCTCGTCCACCCAGACATGCACCGGCAAGCCTTCGTCATGCGCGCGGAAGATGGGGGCGAGCGCCGTGCCCCAATCGACGGTCGCGAGCCAGCCGGCGTTGCAGTGCGTGAGGATGTCGACGCGGCCGCGCCGGCCCTTCTCCTCCCAGGATCGGAGGATGATCTCGAGGCCATGCGCGCCGATCGCGCGGTTGATCGCGACATCCTCCTCGCAGATCGCGGCGGCGCGCGCATAAGCGACGGCGACGCGGTCGTTCGGCGGAACGGCGATGATGCGCGCGCGCATGTCGTCGAGCGCCCAGCGCAAATTGATCGCGGTGGGACGGGTCGCGGCCAAGATCTCGCACGCAGCGCCGAGCGCCGCATCCGAAGCATCGCGCCGCATCGCAAGACAGATCCCGTAAGCAGCCGTCGCGCCGATCAGCGGCGCGCCGCGCACGCGCATCGCGCTGATCGCCTCGGCAGCTTCGCCGAGATCGGTCAACCGGTCGGTGACGAAACGATGCGGCAGGTGCCGCTGGTCGATGATGCCGACGGACCAGCCATCGGTCTCGAGCCAGATCGAGCGCGTTGGTTTGCCGGCGACGTTCATCGCGCAACCACCAGCATCACCGCGCCACCCGCACCAGCATCTTGCCGAAATTCTTGCCTCGGAGGAGGCCAAGGAAGGCCTCGGGCGCCTTCTCCAGACGGTCGACGATGTCCTCGCGGTATTTGACGCGGCCGGTGCGGATCCATTCGCCGACATCGCGCAGGAAGTCGCCTTGCTTCGCGGCGAAGTCGGAGACGATGAAGCCGCGCAAGAGCAGTCGCTTGCGCAGCACCGTGAACATGTCGGGACCCGGCATCGGCACCGTCCGATTGTATTGGGCGATGAGGCCGCAGACGGGAATGCGGGCGAAATCATTAAGCCAAGGCCAAACCGCCTCTTGAACTGCGCCGCCGACATTCTCGAAATAGACGTCGATGCCCCTAGGGCATGCGGTTTCGAGCTGTTTCGATAAATCAGGCGCGCGATGGTCGAGGCAGGCATCGAAACCGAGCTCTTCGACGACGAATCGGCATTTTTCGGGACCGCCCGCGATGCCGACGGCGCGGCAGCCCTTGATCTTGGCGAGCTGCCCGACGACCGAGCCGACGGCGCCCGAAGCCGCCGCGACGGCGACGGTCTCGCCCGGCTTCGGCTGACCGATTTCGAGAAGTCCGGTATAGGCCGTCATCCCCGGCATGCCGAGCACGCCGAGCGCGGTCGAGATCGGCGCCGCCTTCGCGTCGAGCTTGCGCAGGCCCGCGCCGTTCGATAGCGCGTATTCCTGCCATCCGCCATAGCCGAGAACGATGTCGCCGACCCCGAATTTCGGGTTCTTCGTCGCGACGATCTCGCCGACCGTGGCGCCGACCATCGGCTCGCCGAGCTCGGCCGGCTTCGCGTAGGATTTGCTGGCGTTCATCCGGCCGCGCATATAGGGGTCGAGCGACAGGAAGAGCGTGCGCATCAGCACCTCGCCCTCGCTCGGTTGCGGGATCGGCCGCTCGACCAGCTCGAAATTGTCGACGCTCGGCGCTCCGTCGGGCCGGCTTTTGAGCAGGATCTGTCGATTGACGCCTGACGCCATGACCGCACCTTCCATGTCTCGGTCGAACCGGCAGGCTGGCGCCTTGCCGGCCTCGTGTCAATCGACGCTCGCGGCGTTGCGGTCTATCCTTGCGGCGATCGAAATCACCGCCGCGAGGGGGAGCGATGCCGCGCGAGATCGACTTCTATTTCGACTTCAGCTCGCCCTATGCCTATCTCGCCAGCACGGCGATCGACGGGGTCGCGCAGAAGCACGGCCGGGCCGTCCGCTGGCGTCCCTACATGCTGGGCGTCGTCTACAAGAGCACCGGCTATCACCCGCTCGAGCAGGAGAACAAGCGGCGCTACATGATGCATGACGTCGCGCGCTGCGCCCGCGCGATGGGCGTGCCGTTCGCCGTGCCTGCGCGCTTCCCTGAGGCGCTCCTCGCCGCGTCTCGCGCGGTCTATTGGATCGACGACCAGGATCGGCGGAAGGCCGGCGAGTTCGCCAAAGCCGCCTTCCGCGCCTATTGGCAGGACGGCAGCAATCTCGCCGATCCGGCGATCGTCGCTGACATCGCCGCCGCCCACGGCATCGCGGCCGGCGCACTCCGAACCGCGCTCGACGATCCCGCAGTGAAGGACCGCTTCCGGCGCGAGACGGAGGCCGCGATCGCCGCAGGGATCTTCGGCTCGCCCTTCATCCTCGTCGATGGCGAGCCGTTCTGGGGCGCCGATCGCCTGGAGCAGGTCGATCGCTGGCTCGCGAGCGGCGGCTGGTAGGGCTCTGCTACCGAAGGACCCGTCCCGCAACCGCGTCGAGACGCGCCGTCACCGTGGGATCGCGCGCCTCGGGCGCGGTGATGATCGCGTGGTCGAGCGCGTTGCGGCAGCCGCGCGGACAGGCGCCGCGATGCCGGGCCAGGATCGGCACCGCGTGCTTCACGAGGGCACGCGCCTTTTCGGCATTGGCGAGAAGCACGCGCACCACCGCCTCGACGGTGACCGCGTCATGGTCCGGATGCCAGCAATCGAAATCCGTCACCATGGCGATCGTCGCGTAGCAGATCTCGGCCTCGCGGGCGAGCTTCGCCTCCGGCATGTTGGTCATGCCGATGACGTCGCACCCCCAGCTCCGATAAAGCCGGCTCTCGGCCAGGGTCGAGAATTGCGGGCCCTCCATGACGAGATAGGTGCCGCCGCGGCGCAGCGCGATGCCAGCGCTTGGGCCGACCGTCGCCAACGCGTCGCCGAGACGGGCGCAGACCTGGTGCGCGACCGAGACATGGGCGGCGCAGCCCGCACCGAAGAAGCTTTTCTCGCGCGCGAAGGTGCGGTCGATGAATTGATCGGCGAGCACGAAATCTCCGGGCGCCAATTCCTCGCGCAGGCTGCCGACCGCGGAGAGCGACAGAATGTCGGTGACGCCGCTGCGCTTCAGCGCGTCGATGTTGGCGCGGAAGTTGATCGCCGAGGGCGGCAGCTTGTGGCCGCGGCCGTGGCGTGGCAGGAAGACGACGCGATGCTCGCCCAATCGGCCGAAGCAGAGCGCGTCCGACGGTTCGCCGAAGGGCGAGGCGACATGCCGCCACTCGATCTCGGCGAGGCCGTCGATCTGATAGAGGCCGCTGCCGCCGATGATGCCGATGACGGGAGGCGGGATGGGGGGCATGGGTTCGTCATTCTCCGTTCGAGGGGCTGGCGAGGCGCAATCTCCCAGGCATGCTCCGGCGCCGCAATATCGAATTGCCGAAATCTGTGGGCGAGCGTACACCACACCCATCGCTCAACTTCCCGATGTTCTCACGCCATGGCGAAACGATCTGACGGCAGAGTTCCGCGGCGCCGTGTCACCGGCATCGTGCTCGGGCTCATCGCATTGTTGCCGTTGCTCTCGGTGAGTCGTCCCGTCTCGGCGGAGGAGATATTGAGCCTCGCGGCCGGACAGTCGGCGATCGTCTTCATGGTGACGGGGCAGGGCCTCAGCGGCGACATTCAAATCCGCGAGCGGCAAGGCGCGCCGGTCTGGGATGCACTGATCTCGCAAACGACGGTGCGGCAATTCACCGTGCAGCCCGGCACCTACACGCTCGTCCTCGCGCCCGGAAAAGCCCCCATCCCCCTCGCAGCTCAGGCGGGGCGCGCGACTCTCGTGTCGCTCGCCGGCGCCCCCGCCGATGGCGGCTACCGCATCATCACGAAAAGCGAGGTGAGCATCGGCGAGGTGGCGCACACGGCCTTGCCGAGCTTCATCGGCGACAACCGCATCGCCCCGCTCGATTACGCGCCGATCGCGCTCGACAAACGCGGGTCCGGCCTGACCTTTCTCGTCCGCGCCGATTTCTGATCAATCGCCGCCGGGCGCGGCATTGGCGCGGCGCGCCTCATGCAGGCGCTCGAAGCCGCGTTTCAGATCGTCGATCTGATCGCTCATATCCTCGAGGCCGGAATGGAGCCGCAGGGTCTGTCCGGCGGTGTGCCACGGCCGCGCAGTGCGCAGCTTGCTCGGATCCTGCGGCACGACGAGGCTCTCGTAACCGCCCCAGCTGTAACCCATCCCGAAGATCTCCATGCCGTCGAGCATCGCCTCGACCGCCTTCTTCGGATATTCCTTCAAGACCACGCCGAAAAGCCCTGACGAGCCTGTAAAATCCCGTTTCCAGATCTCGTGGCCGGGATGCCCGGGAAAGGCCGGGTGAAGGACGCGTTCGACCTCCGGCCGTTGCTGCAGCCACCGCGCCAGCTCGAGCGCCTGCTTTTCGTGATGCTTCATGCGGACGGAAGCGGTGCGCAGGCCGCGCAGCGCGAGGTAGCAATCGTCGGGTGCGATCGAGTAGCCGAGCTCGGCGACGGTAGTGCGCACGCGCAGAAACGTCGCCTCGTTGCACACCGCGAAGCCGCACATCACGTCGGAATGACCGACGATGTATTTCGTCCCGGCGATGACCGAGACGTCGACGCCGAATTTGAGCGGCTGGTAGAAGCAGGGCGACGCCCAAGTGTTGTCGAAAATCGTCGCGATCCCTCGGCTCTTCGCCGCCGCAACCAAGGTCGGGACGTCCTGCACCTCGAAGGTGAGCGAGCCCGGGCTTTCCATGAAGAGAACGCGCGTATTGTCGCGCATGAGTTCGGCGATGCCGGAGCCGATCATCGGATCGTAGAAGGTCGTCTCGACGCCGAAGCGCTTCAGGAAGCCTTCGGCGAAATGGCGCGTCGGCCCGTAGACGTGATCGGCGACGAGGATGTGGTCGCCGGTTTTGACGAAAGCGAGGATCGCGGCATAGATCGACGCGGCGCCCGAGGGTAGCGCCGCCGCGCGATAACCGCCTTCGACCGCGGCGACCGCATCCTCCAGGGCGAAGGTCGTCGGCGTGCCGTGCCGGCCGTAAGTCGTCGTCGAATAGTCCTTTGCCCGTTGCTCGATCGCCTTGACGGTGGGGTAGAGGATCGTCGAGGCGTGATAGACCGGAGGATTGACCACTCCGAAATTGCTCTCGGGGTTGCGCCCGGCATGGGTCAGGAGCGTGTCGAGCTTTTTTGACTTCGTTTTCATCAGCATCATCCGTCGCAATTAGGCCGGCGCGATTCGCTCGCCCGGCGCATCTTGCAACGGGCATTGCGCTGACGGAAGCCAATGTTTCAGAGGTGTGCCATGCGTAACGTCGGTTCGCGCGATTGCTGTGACAGCATCGCGCGAATCGACGTTACGCATCGACCAAACGCTTCACGCCAAATCGGCCGGGGCCGTCACCGCGCCCTTTCGGCTGTCAGGGGTCGCTGACCGCGCCGGCGAGCGCTCCTGCAAGGGCACCGATGCCACCCGCGATCGCGCTTCCGGCGTCGCCGACGGCCTTTTCCGCTGCATTGGCGGCATCCCCGACTGCGCTCGTCGCCGCAGCGGCGGCATCGCCGACGGCACTGACGGCCGCTCCGGCCGCATCGTTGGCCGTGCTCGCGACCACTCCGGCGGCATCGCTGACGGCGCCTGCGGCTGCACCGGCGGCGTCGCTTGCAGCGCTCGCTGCCGCACTGGCGGCATCGCCGGCCGCGCTCGCCGCCGTGCTGGCGACGTTCCAGACGGCGCTCGCCGCTGCTCCGGCGGCGTCCGCTGCCGCGCCTGCGACTGCACCGGCGACCTGTCCGGCGCCATCGATGGCGGCGGATGCGACTTGCTCGGCGGCGCCGAGCGCGGCACCGGCAACTTGGCCGGCACCGGAGACCACGGCGCCCGCGACTTCGGCTTCGGCACCGACGACCGCGCCGGCGACGGCGCCGACATCGGAAGCAACGGCTCCGGCCGCGTCCGCCACGGCCCCGGCAGCGCTGATGGCCGCCCCGGCGGCATCGCCGACAACCCCCGCCGCCGCGCTGGCAGCATCCCCGACCGCACCCGCTGCGGCGCTGGCGGCGTCACCGACCACGCCGGCCACGGCGCCGGCGGCGTCGCCCACCGCGCCCGCCGCCGCACCAGCAGCGTCGCCGACCGCACCTGCGACAGCGCCGGCGGCGTCGCCCACCGCGCTGACCGCTGCGCCGGCAGCATCACCGACCGCACCGGCCACGGCACCCGCGACCTGCCCGGCACCATCGGCGGCAGCGGACGCGACTTGCCCGGCGGCACCGAGCGCGGCGCCGGCGACCTGACCGACGCCGGACACGACGGCTCCAGCCACGTTTGCCTCGGCGCCGAGAACCGCCCCGGCCACGCTGCCGACGCCCAAGACGACGGCTCCTGCAACGTCGGCTTCGGCGCCGAGCACCGATCCAGCGACGGCGCCAACGCCGGAGACGACGGCGCCCGCCGCCCCCGCCACCGCACCGGCGGCATCGCTCACGCCTTCTTCAACCGCGCTGGCGGCGCTGCTGACGCCATCGGCAACCGCGCCGGCGGCATCCTTCACGGCATCGACGCCTTTGGCGACCTCGTCCCACGCGCCTTTCAGCGGCTGCTCGAAATGATCGTCGAGGAACTCGCCGATCGCCTTCGTCGCGCCGGTGTGCTCCGCGAGCTCGCTGCCGACATAGCCGACGACGCCGCCGACCACAGCACCGGCGACGAGTCCGACCGCCGTTCCGACAATGGGGATCGGGATGGCGGTCCCGACCGCGGCGCCGATCTCGGCGCCGGCGACCATGCCGGCGACACCGGCCGCGGCGCCAACACCGGTCGCCACCGCGACTTCGGCGGTCGCATCGCCGGCCTTTTTCTTGCCGTCACGAACCAAATCCGCATCCTGATAGGCGGTGACGCCACCCGAGATGACGCCGCCGATGACGCCGGCCTCGGCCAAGGCGCCGGCACTGATGGCACCAGCTGCCTCGCCCGCACCGGCTCCGACGCCCGCGCCTTCGGCATCGGCTGCGGCGGCAAGCTCGGCCGGGGCCGTTGGGACCTCACCAGGCGCCGGTACGGTGGGAGGATTTCCCGGCAGCGGATAGTCCGGAAACTCGGGAACGCGCGGCGGCCCCGGAATGACCGGGTTGAGTGGATCGGGACCGGGGAAGGGGAGTGGCTCGCCCGGGCCGAAATCAGGCGCGGGGTTGACGGCGCGCACCGGAACGGTGTCCGCGAGTGCCGGGTCGACGGCTTGCATCGGCACTGTGTCGGCGAGCGCCGGATCGAGCGATTGCATCGGAACCTCGCCCGGCGCCGCGGGCGAAGTGCCCGGCAACGGATAGTCCGGGAATTCCGGAACGCGCGGCGGCCCGGGAATGACGGGATTGAGCGGATCGGCACCGGGGAAGGGGAGCGGTTCGCCCGGCGCGAAATCGGGCGCCGGCCCCGATGGCGGCGTTTGCGCCATCGCCGGCGGATACTCGGTCGGCGCGCCGCCGAGGCCCGGCGCGCGCATCGCCAATTGCGTGTCGGCAAGTGCTGGATCGACGGCCTGCATCGGCATCGTCTCGGCCAAGGCAGGATCGACAGCGCTCGCCGGAACCGGGTCCTCCGGCATCGGCAGATCCATGCCCTGCGCGCGGGCGAATTGCTCGTCGACCACCGCCGTATTCTCGAGATTGTCGACGGTCGCGTCGATCTCGTCTTGCGACACGTTCTTGAAGAAGTTCTGCGCCTGCTCCGTTCCCGCGCGGGACACGTCGCCGAGCTCGCCATGAGCCGTCGTCAGAACGTTTTCCGCGGTCACGCTGGCATCGCCCGCCTGTCGCGCCGCGGCGAGCTCGCGATCGACGGCCGATTGCAAGGACATATCTTGCACCTCGGCCGGGGTGAGGGGCCGGCCCTGTGCCTTCGCGGCATCGAAGGCCCGCATGGCGTCATTGTCGCCGACCGTCTTGATGTTGCCGGTCTCGCTCGTGGTGCGAAGCGTCGTCATGCGGTCGTAGACCGGATCGGTGATCGGCGAAACATCGGTCGCCGGGTCTGTCGTGATCCGTTCTGCTATCCCTCGCGCATAGACGTGCTCGTCGACGGACTGGAGCGCGTCGGTCGCGGGGTCTCGCAACGCCCGCCCCTGCGTCGGGAAAGCCCTCGGCGGAGCACCCTGTGCGGCGCTGCTCGCGCTGTAATTGGCGACGGTGCCGAGCGGAGTGGTCAGCTCGGATCCAGCGCCCGCGCTTTCGACGAGCGGTCGCCCGGCGGCGGGATCGATCGAGACCGGACCGATGCCGGTACGAAATGCGCTCGCCGCAGCCGGGTCGAGACCCTTGACACCGAGCGCCGCAAGCCACGCATTCATCTGTGGAGTCGCCATGGACCACCTCCGTACGCGACGGCCGGCCAGACAGGCTTTGCCCAAGCCCGGTCGGCGGGCTTCACTTTCTTATTTGACGATCACACAGTAACACAGGAGCCGAAAGCTTTCTGTGAGCTGTCTCACAGCTTGGCGCTACCTGATGGTGCAAGTCAACTCACTTGCCAATTCCAGAATTTGTTGTAATCGGCTTCGATGATTCGACAGCTCCGTTGCGGCGTCGTCCGGCGCCGTGATAACGTCATCGCCCTGATCGCGAGCGACAACGGAGTCCGGTGAAGGACAGGCAACGCGAGCCGCGGCGGAGCGGCCGAGCGATATGGAACAATCAAATTGTTCGGTCGATCGCGTTCCAGATCGCTCTTGTCGGCGGCGTGGTCGGGGCGGGTGCCTATCTCGTCGACAACACTCTCACCAATCTCGCGCGCCAGGGCATAGCATCGGGTTTCGGCTTTCTCAGCCACGAGGCGGCATTCGAGATCGGCGAAACCCTCATCCCCTACATGCCGGCCGACTCTTATGCCCGCGCCTTCCTCGTCGGCGTTCTCAATACCCTCTACGTGGCGGGGCTCGGTATCGTCTTCGCGACGATCCTCGGAACGGTTCTCGGCGTTGCGCGGCTTTCGCCCAATTGGCTCATCCGCAAGCTCGCCTCGGCCTATGTCGAGACGGTCCGCAACATTCCGCTCATCCTCCAGCTCTTCGTCTGGTGGGACATCTTCAGGATCAGCGCGCCGGGCCCCCGCGAGGCGTGGCAGCCGCTGCCGAATGTCTTCGTCAGCAACCGCGGCGTCGTTTTCCCGGCGCCGGTCTATGATGCGACATATCTGTGGATGCTGGGCGCGCTGGCGCTCGGCGTCTTTGGCGCGACTGCCGCGGCACGCTGGGCGCGCCGGCGGCAGAGCCTGACCGGAACGCAGTTTCCGGCAACCATTGTCGGTTCCACCCTCATTCTCGGCCCGCCGCTCTTCGTTTTCGTCCTCGCCGGGATGCCGCTCGAACTCGCAACGCCGGCGTTGCGCGGCTTCAACTTCAGCGGCGGCAAGGCCGTATCGCCGGAATTCGCGGCGCTCCTTTTCGGCCTCGTCGTCTATACCGCGGGATTCATCGCCGAGATCGTCCGCGCCGGCATCCTCGGCGTCAATCGGGGGCAGAGCGAGGCGGCGATGGCGCTGGGCTTGCGCCGTGGTCTCGTTCTGCGCCTCATCCTGCTGCCGCAGGCGCTGCGCATCATCGTGCCGCCGATGACGAGCCAATACCTCAACCTCACCAAGAACAGCTCGCTCGCCGTCGCCATCGGCTTTCCCGACGTCACCTCGATCGGCAACACGACGATCAATCAGACGGGGCAGGCGGTCGAGGGCGTGGCGATGATCATGTTCGTCTATTTGACGATCAGCCTCCTCATCTCGCTTCTGATGAACTGGTACAACCGGTTCGTGGCGTTGGCCGAGCGATGACCGAAGCCACGCCCGAACGGCCGCCGCACAGCCATGCGGGGATCGTCGGCTGGGTGCGCGCCAATCTCTTCAACTCCGTGCCGAGCGCGGTGCTGACGATCATCGCGCTCTTCGTCCTCATCGAGGCTTTGCCGCCCTTCATCCGCTGGGCGCTCATCGACAGCGATTGGCATGCCGCAAGCGGGGCGGCGTGCCGGCAATCGGCGGGCGCGTGCTGGGCCTATGTCGGCGAGTGGTTCCGCTTCATCCTGTTCGGCCGCTATCCCTACGCCGAGGAGTGGCGCCCGCTCGTCGTCATCTTCGTCTTCATCGGCATGTTCGGGGCGAGCTGCGAGCGCCGCCTCTGGGGCTGGCGCCTCATCGCCCTGTGGACCGGCGGCGCGGCGCTCGTCCTCTTGTTGATGTTCGGCGGGTTCCTCGGCATGCCCTATGTTGACACATCCTTTTGGAACGGCCTGCCGCTGACCTTGATGCTTGCCGTCTTCGGCATCGTCTTTGCATTTCCGCTCGCTATTATCCTCGCACTTGGGCGGCGCTCGCGGATGCCGGCGGCGCGTGCGCTGTCGGTCGCCTATATCGAGCTCATCCGCGGCGTGCCGCTCATCACGATCCTCTTCATGGCCTCGGTCATGCTGCCGCTCTTCCTGCCAAGCGGGCTTACGATCGACAAGCTGCTGCGCGCGCAGATCGCCTTCATCATGTTTCCGGCGGCCTACCTCGCCGAGACCATTCGCGGCGGCTTGCAAGCCATCTCCAGAGGCCAATACGAGGCGGCCGACGCGCTCGGCCTCGGCTATTGGCGCAAGACCCGCCTCGTCATCGTGCCGCAAGCCTTGGCGCTGGTCATTCCGCCACTCGTCAACACCTTCATCGGCACCTTCAAGGATACCTCGCTCGTCATCATCGTCGGCCTTTTCGATCTGTTGACGACGGCGACCACCTCGCTCAACGACGCGAACTGGCGCGGCTTTTACCGCGAGGCCTACATCTTCGTCGGCATCATCTATTGGTGCTTCTGCTTCTTCATGTCTAAATACAGCCAATATCTCGAGCGCGACCTCGACCGGGGAAAGCGCTGACCGCAGGGAGTGATGAATGAGCCTCAACACGTCGAGCGAGCAGGCGGCCGCCGGTCGGCCGATGATCGAAATGCGCAACGTCCACAAATGGTTCGGCGAGTTTCAGGTGCTGAAGGACATCAGCCTGCAGGTCAACCGTGGCGACCGCGTCGTCGTCTGCGGCCCCTCGGGCTCCGGCAAATCGACGATGATTCGCTGCATCAACCGCCTCGAGGAGCATCAGAAGGGGCAGATCATCGTCGACGGCATCGAGCTGACCTCGGACGTCAAGAACATCGAGGCGATCCGCCGCGAGGTCGGCATGGTGTTCCAGCAATTCAACCTCTTCCCGCATCTGACGGTGCTGGAGAATTTGACGCTCGCGCCGATCTGGGTGCGCAAGACGCCGAAGAAAGAAGCAGAGCAGATCGCGATGTCGCTGCTCGAGCGCGTCCGCATCCCGGAGCAGGCGCACAAATATCCGGGGCAGCTCTCGGGCGGCCAGCAGCAGCGCGTCGCGATCGCCCGCTCGCTCTGCATGAAGCCGCAGATCATGCTGTTCGACGAGCCGACCTCGGCATTGGACCCCGAGATGATCAAGGAAGTCCTCGACGTCATGGTGGGCCTGGCGCAGGACGGCATGACGATGATCGTCGTCACGCATGAGATGGGCTTCGCGCGCACCGTCGCCGACACGATGATCTTCATGGATCGTGGCGAGATCGTCGAGGTCGCGCCGCCCAAGGAGTTCTTCGCCAATCCGAAGAGCGACCGCACCAAGCTCTTCCTCAGCCAGATCCTCGCGCATTGAGGCGAGAAAAAGCAGCCCGCGGTCCTCAGCCGGTCGGCAGCGGCGGCAGCAAGGGATGGCTGAGGGTCCGCGGCAACGCGCCGGAGAGGCGGGGATCATCGAACACGACGGGGGCACGCTGATAGACGATGAATCCGGCGCGTTGATAGACGCCGAGCGCACGCGGATGGTCGAAGGTGCAAGTGTGGACCCAGACCCGCTTTGGCCCGCCCGTCGCCCAGGCGCTCGCGACCGCGGCCTGCAGGAGATACGCACCGCAGCCACGGCCGATGAAATCGGGGACGAGGCCGAAATAGGCGAGCTCGACTTCTTCGGGAAGCTCGCGGTCGAGCTCGAAAAAGCCAGCGGGGACACCGCCCACGTAAAGAACCGAGATCTCGATCGACGGTTTTGCCAGATGCTCGGCAAGGCGCTCATCGCTCCAGATCCGCCGCTCGAACCAAAGCCAGGGTTCGCCGACGCTCGCATAGAGATAGCGGTAATAGGAGACGGTGCAGGTCTCGGCGCGCATGAGGGCGATTTTGCCGCTTGGCATTGGCACCGGCGGCCGCACCGGTCGGGCCGTCATCTCGAGATAGGTGATGACGTCGTCCAGCCTGCCCGGCGCGAGGTCAGGTTTCTTTCGCGTCATTCGAGTGTCCGGCTCAGTCGCTTGGTCATGAGGAGACGCGGCTCGACCGCGTAGCCGAGGCGTTCGTAGAAACGCGCCACCGCCGTGTTGGTCTCGCGAATGAGCAGCATCGCCTTTGGGACGCCTTCGCCCCCAAGCCATTTCTCCGCATGTGCCATGAGCTGCCGGCCGAGCCCGCCGCGGCGCTGCGTCGGGTCGACCGCGACATAGTAGATCCAACCGCGATGGCCGTCATGACCGACCATCACCGTGCCGACGAGGCGGCCATCAGCCTCGGCGACGAAGAGCTCGCCATGGCCGGACTCGCGGCAGAAGGCGATGTCGCGCGCCGGCGGGTTCCAGGGACGAACGAGGTCGCAAGCCTTCCAGAGATCGCCGACAGCGGCGAGGTCGTTTTCGCAAAACGGCCGAATGATCATGGCGACGTCGACGGGCCGGTCTCGACGGGCGTGTCGCCGGGCAGGCCCCATTCCGCCCAGGAGCCGTCGTAAACGGCAATTTCGTGATGGCCCAGCAGATGCAAGCCGAAGGCGAGGACGCAGGCGGTGACCCCGGAGCCGCAGCTCGTCACGATCGGTTTCGTGCGGTCGATGCCGGCCGCATCGAAGAGCGCGGCGAGGCGCTCGGCCGGAAGGACGGTCTTGGCCTTCGCGTCGACGAGCCGATCGAACGGCAGGTTGAAGCTGCCCGGAATGCGGCCGCGGCGGCGGCCGGGCCAGGATTCCTCGACCGTGCCCTCGAAGCGCGGCTTTGCCCTGGCGTCGAGAACCTGTTCGCGGCGGCTTGCGAGATTGTCGCGGATCCGACCCTTGTCCCGCACCATCATAGTGTTGAAATGAGCGGTGAAGTGGCGCTCGCGCGGCGCCGGGATCGCGTCGTCGACCGGCCGCCCCTCGGCGAGCCATTTCGGCAACCCGCCGTCGAGCACGGCGACGTCCTGATGGCCGAAGATTCGGAATGTCCACCACACCCGCGCCGCCGACATCAGCCCCGCCGTGTCGTAGACGATGATGCGATGCCCGTCGCCGAGGCCGAGCTTGCGCATGCGCGAGGAGAATTTCTCCGGCGAGGGCAGCATGTGCGGCAAGGGCGTGTCGTCGGCGGCGATCTCGTTGATGTCGAAGAAGACGGCGCCCGGAATATGCTGGCGTCGGTAATCCTCGATCGGCAAGGGCGTCACACCCGGCATCTTGAAGGAGCCGTCGACGATGCGGATGTCGGGCGAGGCGAGGTGCGCTGCGAGCCATTCGGTCGAGACCAGCGCGTCGGAGTTGGCGTAAGCCATGGGGTTTCTTCCTGATCGACCGCTTGGCACCCGGCGTCAGCCGGCGAAGACGAGATTGACGCGACGGTTCTGCTTGCCCTTGTTCTCGATCTTGGCGATCGCGACGGCGCCGATCTCGGCCGTCCGCCGCACATGCGTCCCGCCGCAGGGCTGGAGATCGATGCCGGCGATTTCGAGGAGGCGGACCCTTCCGTGTCCGGTCGGCGGCTTCACCGTCATGGTGCGGACGAGCTCGGGGCGCTGTGCCAGCTCCTCGTCGGTGATCCAGCGCGGCCGGACTTCATGGTCGGCCGCGATGAGCGCGTTGAGCTTCGCCGTGATCTCGTCCTTGTCGAGCGCTGTGCCCGGCACGTCGAAGTCGAGGCGCGCCTTGCCGTCCCCGATCTGCCCGCCGGTCACCGCGCCCGGTACGACGGCGCAGAGAAGGTGGAGGCAGGTGTGCATGCGCATCAGGCGATAGCGGCGCTCCCAATCGATCTCGGCGGTGACCGTCTCGCCGGCAGCGGGGAGGGCGGTGCCCGGCGCCGGCACGTGGATCACCTCGTCTTGCGTCACGCCTTTGATGGTGTCGATGACGGCGATGTCGCCGGCGGCGCGGCGGAGCATCCCGACATCGCCGGGCTGGCCGCCGCCCGTCGGATAAAAGACCGTGTCGTCGAGGCGAATGCCCCGCTCGTCGATGGAGGTTATGGTCGCGCTGCACGAGCGGGCATAGGCGTCGTCGCGAAAGAGGAGGGTCATGAAGCAGCGTCGCTGTTCGAGGGTTCGTCGGGGCCTCAGACTACAAGGCTCGCCCGAGCGCAAGCAAGCGACGCCGGATGGCGACGCTCCGTTCTCCGATGACGCCGGCTGGACCCTCTCGGCCATCTGCCGCAAGATCGCCGCGAT
>JBGPOZ010000094.1:0-16137 GCA_041488295.1 Allostellaceae bacterium | reverse complement strand
CGGGCGGCCGCCTCAACACCTGCTGGAACGCGCTCGACCGGCACGTCGCGGGCGGCCGGGCGGACCAGACCGCCCTCATCTACGACAGCCCCGTCACCGGCACGATCGCGCGCTGGACCTATCGGCAGCTGCGCGACGAGGTGGCGCGTCTTGCCGGCGCGCTCAAGGGCATGGGCGTCGGACACGGCGACCGCGTTCTCATCTATATGCCGATGGTGCCGGAAGCGGCGATGGCGATGCTCGCCTGCGCGCGTCTCGGCGCCATCCACTCCGTCGTCTTCGGCGGCTTCGCCGCGCCCGAGCTCGCAACGCGCATCGACGATGCAAAGCCGAAGCTCATCCTTTCCGCCTCTTGCGGCATCGAGGTGAGCCGCGTCATCCCCTATAAGCCGCTGCTCGACGCCGCGATCGAGCTTGCGAGTGCCAAGCCCGCGGGCTGCCTCATCCTCCAGCGCGAGCAAGCGCGGGCGCAGCTCGTTCCCGGACGCGACCGCGACTGGCGCGAAGAGGTCGCGGCGGCGCGTCCCGCCGATCCGGTTTGGGTCGAAGCGACGGACCCGCTCTACATCCTCTACACCTCGGGGACGACCGGCGTGCCGAAGGGGGTCGTGCGCGACAATGGCGGCCATGCCGTGGCGCTCGCCTGGTCTTTGAAGCACATCTACGGCGTCGAGCCGGGCGAGGTCTTCTGGACCGCCTCCGATGTCGGTTGGGTCGTCGGCCACTCCTACATCGTCTACGCGCCGCTTCTCCACGGCGCGACGACGGTGCTCTACGAGGGAAAGCCGGTGGGCACGCCCGACGCCGGGGCGTTCTGGCGCGTCATCGCCGAGCACGGCGTCCGCGTCTTCTTCACCGCGCCCACCGCCTTCCGCGCCATCAAGCGCGAGGACCCGGACGGTAAGCTCATCCGCAGCTACGATCTCTCACGCTTTCGCGCGCTCTTCCTCGCCGGCGAGCGCGCCGACCCGCCGACCGTCGTCTGGGCAGAGCAGCAATTGCGCGTCCCGGTCATCGATCATTGGTGGCAGACCGAGACGGGCTGGCCGATCGCCGCCAATTGCCTCGGCCTCGAAAAGCTGCCGGTGAAGCACGGCTCGGCGAGCCGAGCGGTGCCGGGCTGGGACGTGCAGGTCCTGGACCCCGAAGGGCACGCCGTCAAAGCGGGCGAGGTCGGCGCGCTCGCCATCAAGCTGCCGCTGCCGCCCGGCGCGCTGCCGACCTTGTGGCAGGCCGATGACCGCTTCCGGCAGTCCTATCTCGCCGAATTTCCGGGGTATTACCAGACGGCCGATGCCGGCTTCATCGACGAGGGCGGCTATATCTGGGTCATGACGCGGACCGACGACATCATCAACGTCGCCGGCCACCGCCTCTCGACCGGCGGCATCGAGGAGGTGCTGGCGGCGCATCCCGACGTCGCCGAATGCGCCGTGCTCGGCGTTGCCGATGCGTTGAAGGGGCAGGTGCCGATCGGGCTTCTCGTGCTGAAGGCCGGGGTGCCGCGTCCGCCCAAAGCCATTGCCGAAGAGGTCGTGCGCATGGTGCGCGAGACGATCGGCCCCGTCGCCAGCTTCAAGACCGCGCTCGTCGTGCAGCGCCTGCCGAAGACGCGCTCGGGCAAGATCCTGCGCGGCACGATGCGGCGGATCGCGGACGGGCAGGAGTGGAAGATGCCGGCGACGATCGACGACCCGGCGATCCTCGGCGAGATCGAGGAGGCGCTGACTGAGGCGGGGCTGGCGCCGGCGAAGCCGGGCGGGTAACCCCCGGCCCTTCGCGGCGCGGCGTCCTCCGCGCCATGGGCGGCTCAGCCCGCGGCGGTGGCGCCGTCCGTCTCGCCCGTCTCGTCGGCGACGGTTGCTTCCGTCTTCTTGCCGCGGTTGGCGCGCGCGATCGCCTTGTCGAGATCGGCCAAGGTGCACAGGCCAAGGGTGATCGGGTGGCGCGGCTTGATGTTCTGCGAGTTCCAATGCGTGCGCTCGCGCACCGCGGCGATGGTCGGCTTGGTCGTGCCGATCAGCTTGGTGAGCTGCGCGTCGGTCAGCTCGGGATGATTCTTGATGAGCCAGGCGATGGCATCGGGCTTGTCCTGCCGCTTGGCAATCGGCGTGTAGCGGGGACCGCGATGCTTCACCAGCGCCTCGGGAATGGCTTGCGCAGACAGCTTCAGCCGCGCCTCGGGGTCCTTCTGGCAGCGCTCGATCTCCTCCGTCGTGGTCTGGCCGTTGGCGACCGGATCGAGACCTTGCATCTGAATTGCCACCTCGCCATCGGCGATCGCCTGCACTTCGAGCGCGTGCAGGCCGCAGAAATCGGCGATCTGCTCGAAGGAGAGCGAGGTGTTTTCGACGAGCCACACGGCGGTGGCCTTCGGCATCAACGGGGTGGCCATTCTTCTCGACCTCTGAGTTGTCGACCCCCTCCGGCGCCGCGAAGCGCCAGAGCAGGGAATTCGGCATGTTCGGGGTATTGCAAGACATATAATGGCTGGCGGCGCGCGAGGGAAGGGCGCTGGCGTCCCTTTCCGCCGCGCGGCCGCGGCATTCTCAGTTCGTCAGCATGATCTTGCCGATGTGCTCGGAACGTTCCAGCATGCGGTGCGCCGCTGCCGCCTCAGCCAGCGGAAAGGTGCGGAAGATCTGCGGGCGGACCTTTCCCGCCGCGATGAGCGGCCACACCTTCTGGCGGAGCGCGGCGGCGATCGCGCCCTTCTGCTCGACCGTGCGCGGCCGCAAGGTCGAGCCGGTGATGGTGAGGCGGTTGCGCATGATCGGGGTCAGGGTGAGCTCGACCCGCGCCCCCTTCGAATAGGCGATGTTGACGAGCCGCCCGTCGACGGCAAGGCTGTTGATGTTGCGCTGCATATAGTCGCCGCCGACCATGTCCAGGATGACGTCGACGCCGCGCCCGGCGGTCTTGTCGCGAATGATTGTCGCGAAATCCTCCCGCTTGTACTCGATCGCGACGTCTGCGCCCAACGCCTCGCAGGCCTTGCATTTATCGAGGCTGCCGGCGGTCGTGAAGATCTTTGCGCCGAACGCCTTCGCAAGCTGAATCGCGGTCGTGCCGATGCCGCTCGACCCGCCATGGATGAGAACGGTCTCGCCGGATTTGAGGGCGCCCCGCTCGAAGAGATTGGTCCAGACCGTGAAGAAGGTCTCGGGCAGCGCCGCCGCCTCGATCAGGTCGAGCCCCTTCGGCACCGGGAGAATCTGCGGCGCCGGCGCCACGCAATATGTCGCGTAGCCGCCGCCGGAGACGAGGGCGCAGACCTCATCGCCGATCTTGTGGTGATGGACGCCGAACCCGAGTTTGACGATGCGGCCAGCGATCTCGAGCCCTGGAATGTCGGAGGCGCCGGGCGGCGGCGGGTAGTTGCCCTCGCGCTGAAGGATGTCGGGGCGGTTGACCCCGGCGGCGGCCACGGCGATCAAAACCTCGCCCGCGGCCGGCTGTGGCATCGGCCGCGGCACCGGCTTCAGCACCTCGGGTCCGCCCGGCGTCGTGATCTCGATCGCCGTCATCGTCTCGGGAAGGCCAGTCATCGTTCGCAAATCCTGTCGCAGAAATGAAGCTCTCGATCGCACCTCTAGCGCAACCTGGCCAAACCTTCCACATTTAAGTCGATGAAAAGCCGCGCCGTTTCTCGTGACCCGGAGCATCGGCAGGGCGCGATCACCAGTCGAATTCGGTCGTGCCAGGCAGTCACCTGTATGTGAATTGATAATGGCTGCCCGGTCATGGCTTGCTGGGCCACAACGAAAGCTGGCCGGTCAAGCAAGGAGACCCGTCATGCCTGCGATGAAAAATCTGTCGTTCTCCCTCCTGATGCTCTCGTTGCTCGCGATCGGTGCCTGTGCCGGCGTCGAGATTGGGCCGCCGCCGCCTGACCATCTGCGCGCGGGGCACAACTGAGCCTCATGGTTGCGGCGCCGCGATGCGGTGCCGCAATTCCCGACGGGATTCCTTTGCCCCTCTGACGCGGACGCGCGAGACTGCGACAGCTCGCCTGCGCGCAAGGGGGGGAAGATGTTCGACGAAGACGGCCTCGAGCCGCTGCACAAGACGCCGAAGAAAAAGGATCTGACGCCGCTCTCGATCGCGGACCTCGAAGCCTATATCGCCGCGATGGAAGAAGAGATCGCACGGGTGAAGGAGGCGATCGCCGCCAAGCGCAAGCAGCGCGGCGGCGCGGAGCAGCTCTTCAAGCGTTAGTCGTCTCGCCGCCCGGCCTTCTCCTTGACTCGCGGTTGTTTCGCAGATGCAGCATGATCATCTTGCGACAGACGCAACGAGGAGGAAGACCCATGCTCAAGGGTAAATCGGCGGTCGTCACCGGCTCGACCAGCGGCATCGGCCTCGGCATCGCCGAGGCGTTGGCGGCCGAGGGCTGCAATCTCATGCTGAACGGCTTCGGCGACAAGGCGGCGATCGACGCGATCCGCAAGGGGCTGGCCGAGCGCCACGACGTCACCGTCTCCTATTCGCCGGCCGACATGTCGAAGCCGGCCGACATCCGCGAGATGATCGCCGCGGCGACGCGCGAATTGGGTTCGGTCGATGTCCTCGTCAACAATGCCGGCATCCAGTTCGTGGCGGCGATCGAGGATTTCCCCGACGAGAAATGGGACCAGATCATCGCGATCAATCTCTCGGCGGCCTTCCACGCGACGAAGGCGGCGATCCCCGGCATGAAGAGCCGCAAATGGGGCCGGGTCATCAACATCGCCTCCGCGCACGGCCTCGTCGCGAGCGAGCAGAAGGTGGCCTATGTCGCGGCCAAGCACGGCATCGTCGGCCTGACCAAGGTCGTCGCACTCGATCACGCCAATGACGGCATCACCTGCAACGCCATCTGCCCCGGCTGGGTCCTGACGCCGCTCGTCCAGCAGCAGATCGAGGCGCATGCCAAGGAGCAGAAGATCCCGGTTGCCGAGGCGAAGGAGAACCTCCTCAAGGAGAAGCAGCCGATGCTGCAATTCTCGACACCCGAGCAGATCGGCGCGCTCACGATCTTCCTCTGCTCCGATGGCGCCTGCACCATCACCGGCACGACGCACTCGATCGACGGCGGCTGGACGGCGCAGTGACGTGTTCTACCCTCTCCCACAAGGGGAGACGGAATGTCGCGGCCGCTTACGGAAACAATCTTAGGGAGACCATCATGGAATACCGCTTGCTCGGCAAAAGCGGCCTCAGAGTATCGCAGATCTGTCTCGGCGCGATGATGTTCGGCGGCCGCACCGATGCGGCGACGGCGCGGCGCATCGTCGACAAGGCCTTCGGCGCTGGTGTCAACTTCGCCGACACCGCCGACCAATACAATCTCGGCAAGTCGGAGGAGGTGCTGGGCGAGGCGATCCGCGCCCATCGCCATGATTGGATCCTCGCCACCAAGGTGGCGAGCCCGATGAGCGACAAGCCGAACGAGCGCGGCCTCTCGCGCAAATGGATGCACGCCTCGGTCGATGGCAGCCTGAAGCGCCTCGGCACCGACTTCATCGACATCTACTACCTCCACAAGGAGGATCACGACACGCCCTTGGAGACGATCGTCTCGGCGATGGCCGACCTCGTGCGCGCCGGCAAGGTCCGCTATTTCGGCGTTTCCAACTACCGCTCGTGGCGGCTCGCCGCGATCTGCGCCCTCTGCGATCAGCTCGGCATCGACCGCCCGATCGTCAGCCAGCCTTACTACAACGCCATGAACCGCATGCCCGAGACCGAGCATCTGCCGGCCTGCCGCCATTTCGGCCTCGGCGTCGTACCCTACAGCCCGTTGGCGCGCGGCGTCCTCACCGGCAAATACGCGCCCGATGCGGCGCCGCCCGCGGGCAGCCGCGCCGGCGCGCAGGACAAGCGCATGATGGAGACGGAATGGCGCCGCGAATCCTTGGAATTGGCGCAGAAAATCCGCGCGCATGCCGAGCGGCGCGGCATGACCGCAGGGCAGTTCGCGCTGCTCTGGGTCTTGAACAATACGCTGGTGACGGCGGCGATCGCGGGGCCCCGCACCGAGGAGCAATGGGACGATTACATGGGGGCGTTGAAGCACCGCTTCACCGCCGAGGACGAGGCGCTGATCGACGGTCTCGTCGTCACCGGTCATCCCTCGACCCCCGGCTACAACGACCCCGCATATCCGGTCGAAGGGCGCGTACCGCGCACCGGTCAGGCAGGCGGTTGAGAGTGGCACAAGATTTGCCGAATGCTTGGGATCGCGCAAATAAATCTAAAATTTGACGCGATGATACTTGGGATTGTCGGTTGATTCGCTAGCCCGTTCAGAAAATCTTAATAAAACACGGGTAAAGTCTTCATCGAAGGCAGGGCGTGTATCCCTGACCTTTGAAAAGCAAGCATATTCCAACATTTCAGGCCTAGGGGGCCGCCACTCGCTGGCGGCCCCACCTTTTTGTCGGCGCGCAAGCCGCGGCTCCCCTCCTGGCCGATTTTCCGATGCACGATTTCGTGATAGGACTGCCTCTCGTCGGCAGTTCGGCAGGGGAGGTATCCGATGAAGCGCGCAATGGCGATTCTCCTCCGTGCGGCGCTCGGCATATCCGGCGTCGTGGCGCTCGCCGGGGTTCCCGCGGCGGCGCAACAATTCTCGGCCGATTTCGTCAACACCGGCGCCGCCAATGCGCAGGGGCCGCGCAAGATCTACGTGGCGAACGGCAAGGTGCGCATGGAATCGGCGGGCGACCGAGCGATGCCCGGCTTCGTCATCAGCGATGCCAACGCCAAGACCGCCTACATGGTGATCCCGCAGCAGAAGGCCTACATGGAGGTGACCCGCATGGCGATGATGACCCAAGCCTTCATGCCGGTCGATCCCAACGATCCGTGCCCGCAATGGAAGAAGATCGGGGATGCCGCGCGCAATGGCGGCCCGGATCAAAGCGCCGGCTGGACCTGCAAGCGGGTCGGTTCCGAAGCCGTCGGCGGACGCGCCACCATCAAATACGAGGTCGCCTCGCCGAAGGGCGAGCGCATGTATAGCTGGGTCGACCCGAAGCTTCGCTTCACGGTGAAGGCCAACGACGCCTCGGGTCACGGGATCGAGCTCCGGAACATCGTGGAGGGGCCGCAGCCGGCCGGTCTTTTCGTGATCCCCGCGGACTATCAGAAAATGGACATGGGCGAGATGATGAAGCGGATGATGCAGCGCGGCGCCCAACCACCGGGCGGTTGATCCGGCTCGAATCATGCGTGTTCGAACGCACGATCTCCGCTTAGGCGACGCGGCTCCGTGCTTGCTGGCGCAATTGCTCGACACGCTGGAGGAGCACTCGAACGTCATTCGGATCGACGCCATCACGCGCCATCATCGCGCAGATGACGGGGTCGCGCAGAGCGTCCTCCAGCCGCGGTTCATTCAGATCAAGCCATTTCATGCTTCCCTCCCTGAGGAGCCGATCCCTCCGGCCCGATCCAAGCAGAATCGATCTGGGACCGATCATGAAGCGTTGATGTTACGCTAGTGTGCTTGTGCGGTGGCAAACAGACGGCGCCGTGTAAAGTTTCGTAACAGCCGGCCGTCTGGTGGCCTTTCCCGTGATGAAAGACCGACGCCGACAGGGCGACACGGCCGTCTCGCGTCCCGACAAAGCGCTTATGATCGTGCCCTCGGGCGTGCTAGGACCGGGCGTTCGGCCACGGCAGCGGAAGCACGACGCCATGATGAAAAAACGCGCCGTCCTCGCCCTTCTGGCGATTGTCGCGGGCGCGACGGTTGCCTCGCGAGCGGCGCCGGCGCAGCAATTCTCGGCCGACATCGTCGCGACCGGCGCTGCCGAGGCGCCGGACGCCGCGCGTCGGATCTACGTGGCGGACGGCAAGGTCCGCATCGAGACGGCGGGCGAGGATGGCGCGCAAATCATCATCGCCGACACCATCGCCGAGAGCGCCGTGGCGTTGCTGCCCCAGCAGAAAGCATTCAAGGATGTGCGGCGTCTCGGTCGTCCGGTGCTGCTTCTTCTGCCGGTCGATCCCGACGATCCCTGCCCGCGCTGGCGGGAGATGGCGCGGGCGGGCGGCGATCGTGGGGATGAGGCGTGGGCATGCACCAGGCTCGGGCACGAGACGATCGGCGGGCGCGGCACCGTCAAATTCGCCGCACGCTCGCCCGGCGGCGAGCAGCGCATCGCCTGGATCGATCCAACGCTGCGCTTTATCGTCAAGGGCGACGATGCGCACGGCGCCGGATTCGCGCTCCGCAACGTCGTCGAGGGACCGCAGCCGGCGGGTCTCTTCGCGATCCCGACCGAGTATCAGGATCTCGAGCTGCAGGAGATGATGCGCCTTATGTTCCAGCCTGGGCTTGGCCGAACGCCGCGCAACTGAGAGGGCGGTAGCGACCGATCCTTCCCCTCGCCGCCATCTTCCTCGCACGCTTTCTTCTTGGTGTCGGCGGCGCCGTTGGTGGTTAAATCGACCAAGGCGCGGTGCCGGGGGGCGAGCGTTGCGATGGAAGACGAGGCCGAGACGAGAGAAGCCGCATGGGAGAACGCGCGAAAGCCGCTTCTCGAGGCCTCCGCCTTGCCCGGCGAGGCCTACACATCGGAGCGGTTCTTCGCGGCCGAGATGGCGCAGATCCACCGCCGCAATTGGCTCTTCGTCGGCCGCGCCGAGGAATGGGCGAAGCCGGGCGATTTCCGCGCCGTCGAGACGGTGGGCGGGCCGGCGCTCGTCTTGCGCGATCGCGCGGGGGCTTTGCGTGCCTTCGCCAATCTCTGCCGGCATCGCGGCTCGATCCTTCTTGAAGGCAGCGGCAATGCGCGCGTCATCGCCTGCCCCTACCATGCCTGGAGCTACGGGCTCGACGGCGCGCTGCTCGGCGCCCCCGACATGGAGCGCAGCCTCGGCTTCGACAAGGCTGTGCACGGCCTCCGGCCGATCCGGCTCGAAAGCTGGGCGGACTTCGTCTTCCTCAATTTCGACGAAGCGGCGCCGAGCCTGCTGGAGCACCTTGGCGATCTCCCCGATCGCCTCGGCTGTTACCGCTTCGACGAGATGGTCTGCACCTGGCGGCACGACATGATGTGCCGCTGCAATTGGAAGCTGCTCGTCGAGAACGCGCTCGAGGCCTATCACACCGGCATCATCCATGCACGAACGGTGGGGGCGCAGCGCGAGGCGTTCCGGCCGACCTCCGGCAATTGGCTCAGCCTTCAGGTGTTGAGCGAAACCAGCGTCGCCGTCTTGACCGAGACGCCGCCCTTCCCGCCGATCGACGGGCTCTCCGAGGAGGCAAGGCGCGGCACCTATTTCACGATGATCCTGCCGGGAACGCAATTCGCCTGCGCCCAGGATTGCATGTGGTGGCTGGCGATGCGCCCGATCGCGCCCGACCGGACGGCGCTCTCGCTCGGCGGCTGCTTCCCGCGCGCGACCGCGGCTGTGCCGAATTTCGCTAGGGACGCCGCGCTCTATTACGACCGCTGGATCCGCGTCGCCGAAGAGGATGTCGGCATGATGGAGAAGCAGCAGCTTGGGCTTTCGTCGCCGCTCTACCGCCCCGGCCGCCTCTCCTGGCGCGATGAGCTGGTGCACGCCGTCCATCGCTGGGTCTTGGAGCGGATGCCGGAGGAGGCGAAGCGCGGCTGAACGCCGTGTTCGCGTGGCGCTCCCTTCGACGAGCGGAAGAAATCAGCCCCCGGTTTCGCGCCCGAGATAGCGCTCCGCGAGGCGCGCCAGGAAGCTGACGCCGGTCGGGATGGCGCTGTCGTTGAAATCGTATTTGGTGTTGTGGAGGAAGCAGCCGCCCTCGCCGGGGCCGTTGCCGAGCCACAGCATGGCGCCCGGCCGCTTTTCCAGGAAATAGGAGAAATCCTCGGATCCCATCGAGGGCGGGTAGTTGCGTTGGACGCCGTCATCGCCGCAGATCTCGGCGGCGACGGACGTGGCGAAGGCCGTCTCGTCGGCATCGTTGATGGTCGGCGGATAACCGCGCCGGTAGCTGATTTCGGCGCTGCCGCCGAAGGTCGCGGCCGTGCCGCGCGCGATCTCGCCGAGGCGCCGCTCGATCAGATCGCGCACCTCGGGGCGGAAGGCGCGCGCCGTGCCGCCGATGACGAGCTCGTCGGGAATGACGTTGTAGGCGCTGCCGCCCTTCATGAAGCCGATGCTGACGACGGAGGTGTCGATCGGGTCCTTGTTGCGGCTGGTGATCGTCTGCAGCGCCAATGTCACCTGCGCGCCGATGATGAAGGGATCGATGCCGGTATGCGGGTGCGCCGCATGCGTGCCGCGGCCTTTGATGCGGATGTCGAAACGGTCGGAGGAGGCGAGGGTCGGCCCCGAGCGCACGCCCATGTGGCCGACCGGAATACCCGGCCGGTTGTGCAGCGCAAAGACGGCATCGCACGGGAACTTGTCGAGGAAGCCCTCCTCGATCATGAGCTTGCCGCCGCCGCCGCCTTCCTCGGCCGGCTGGAAGATGAAATGGACGGCGCCCTCGAATTGGCGCGTCTCGGCGAGATAGCGCGCGGCGCCCAAAAGCATCGTCGTGTGACCGTCATGGCCGCAGCCATGCATCTTCCCGGCATGGGTCGAGGCATGCGCAAACGCGTTCATCTCCTGCATCGGCAGGCAATCCATGTCGGCCCGGAGGCCGACCGCGCGCAGCGAGTTGCCGCGCCTGAGCGTGCCGACGACGGCGGTCTTGGCGAGGCCGCGATGCACTTCGAGCCCCCATCCCTTCAGCTTCGCCGCGACGATGTCGGAGGTCCGCTGCTCTTCGAATCCCAATTCGGGATGGGCGTGAATGTCGCGGCGGATTTGGGTCAGCTCTTGGACATAATCGAAAATGCGAGGAATAACGGGCATGGTCTCTCTCGGGGCTTGTCGTCATTGCGAGCGACGCGAAGCAATCCAGGTCAGGCGTGCGTTGTGCCGAATGGATTGCTTCGTCGCCAAGCTCCTCGCAATGACGTGACGGGTTTACATGACGGGTTTAGAGAAAATTCTCGGCGTAGTGGCACGAGACGAGGCGGTCGCCGACGGGACGATGCTCGGGGCGCTCGGCCCGGCAGCGCTCGGTGGCGTGCGGGCAGCGCGTATTGAAGGCGCAACCCGAGGGCGGGTCGATCGGCGAGGGCAACTCGCCCTTCAGGATGATGCGCTGGCGCTTCTTGCCGAGCTCGATACCCGGCGTCGAGGCGAGGAGGGCCTGCGTATAGGGGTGGAGCGGGCGCTCGAAGATCGTCTTCTTCGGCCCCTGCTCGGCGGCTCTGCCGAGATACATGACGAGCAAATCGTCGGCGATGTGCCGGACGACGCCGAGATCGTGGCTGATGAAGAGGTAGGAGAGGTGGAACTCCTCCTGCAGATCCTTGAGGAGATTGAGCACCTGCGCCTGGATCGATACGTCGAGCGCCGAGACCGGTTCGTCGGCGACGACGAGGCGCGGGCGCAGCATGAGCGCGCGGGCGATGGCGATGCGCTGGCGCTGGCCGCCCGAGAACATGTGCGGATAGCGCTGGTAGTGCTCGGGGCGGAGCCCCACCTTCGTCATCATGTCGCGCGCCGCGGCCTCGCGCTCGGCCGTGCCGAGCTTGGTGTTGATGACGAGCGGCTCCTCGAGGATAGCGCCGACCTTCTTGCGCGGGTTCAGCGATCCGTAGGGGTTCTGGAAGACCATCTGCACGGTGCGGCGGAGCAATGCACGCTCGCTCTCGTCGCCGATCTTTGCGACATCGACCCCGATAATGCGGAGGCTTCCGGCGGTCGGAGGCTCGATCAGGGTGACAAGACGCGCCAGGGTCGACTTGCCGCAGCCCGATTCGCCGACGATGCCGAGCGTCTCGCCGGCGGCGAGGGTGAAGGAGACGTTGTCGACGGCGCGCAACGTCGCCGTCCCGGCGAAGAGCCCGCGGCTCACCTCATAGGTCCGCGCGAGCCCAACGGCGTCGGCGACCGGGACCGCGATCTCGGTGCGCGGCGCAGCGAGGGCGGCGCTCATTGGACGGCGCTCCGCTCGCCGCCCGCGGCCGAGCCCCTGGCCTCGCCGATCGGATAATGGCAGCGCACCTTGCCGGCGTGCCAGCTCCGCAGCTCCGGTTGAACGGCGCGGCAATGATCGTCGGCAAAGGTGCAGCGCGGATTGAAGAGGCACCCCGATGGTCGGTCGTGCAGCCCGGGCACGACGCCGGGGATCGTCGAAAGGCGCTTCTCGCCGGTGCTGCGCTCGGGCAAGGCCGCGAGGAGGGCGGCGGTATAGGGATGCTGTGGCGAGGCGAAAAGCTCGGCAGCGCTTCGCTCCTCGACCATCTGGCCCGCATACATGACGGCGACGCGCTGCGCCGTCTCGGCGACGACGCCCATGTTGTGCGTGATGAGGATGAGCGCCATACCGCGCTCGCGCTGCAGGGCGAGGAGGAGATCGAGGATCTGCGCCTGGATCGTCACGTCGAGCGCGGTCGTCGGCTCGTCGGCGATGAGGAGGCGCGGATTGCAGGCGATCGCCATGGCGATCATGACACGCTGGTTCATGCCGCCCGAGAGCTGATGCGGGAACGAGCGCAACCGACCCTCCGGCGCCGGAATGCCGACTTGCTCGAGGAGCTCGATGGAGCGGCGTCGCCGTCCGGCGCGGTCGAGCGTCTTCTCGTGGATGCGCAGCGTCTCCTGAAGTTGGAAGCCGATGGTGAAGCACGGGTTGAGGCTGGTCGCCGGCTCCTGGAAGATCATCGCCATCTCTTTGCCGGTGAGCTGCCGCCGCTCGCGGGGCGACAGCTTCATGAGATCTTGGCCGGCAAAGGCGAGGCGCTTGGCGCGGATTTCGCCCGGGAATGCCACGAGCCCCATCATCGCCAGCATCGTCACGCTTTTGCCAGAGCCCGATTCGCCGACGATGCCCAGCACCTCGCCCTCGTCGATCGTAAGGCTCACATCCTCGACCGCGTGCATGACGCCCGATGCGGTCGGGAAATCGACCGACAGGTTTTCGATCTCGACGAGCGCCATGCGACCGCCTAGCGCTTCAGCTTGGGGTCGAAGGCGTCGCGCAGACCGTCGCCCAGAAGATTGAAGGCCAAGACGGTGACGAGGATCATGAGGCCGGGGAACGTCACGACCCACCAGGCGCGCAGCATGAATTCGCGGGAATCGGCGAGCATCGTGCCCCATTCCGGCTGCGGCGGCTGCGCGCCGAGGCCGAGGAAGCCGAGCGCCGCCGCGTCGATGATCGCGTTGGAAAAGCCGAGCGACGCCTGCACGATGAGGGGCGCCAGGCAATTCGGCAGCACGGTCGCGAACATGAGGCGGATCGTCCCGGCGCCGCTGACCTTGGACGCCGTCACGTAGTCCTTGGCGCGCTCGGAGATTACGGAGGCGCGGGTCAGGCGCACATAGCTCGGCAATTGCAGGATGGCGACGGCAATCATCGCATTGGTGATGCCGGGGCCGAGGATCGCGACGATGACGATCGCGAGGAGCAAGCTCGGCAGGGTCAGGAGAACGTCCATCGAGCGCATGATCGCGATCCCGACGATGCCCTCGAAGAAGCCGGCGATGAGGCCGAGCACGACGCCGACGATCACCGACAAGGTGACGACGATGACGCCGATGAGCAGCGAGAGGCGGGCGCCGTAGAGAAGGCGCGAGAGCATGTCGCGGCCGATCGGGTCGGTGCCGAGCGGATAGGTGAACGAGCCGCCCTCCTCCCAGAAAGGCGGGCGCAGGAAGGCGTTGTCATGCGTCACGATCGGCGAATGCGGCGCGACGAAATTGGCGAAAATGGCGAGGAGGATGACGACGATGATGAGCGCGAGCCCCGCGACCGCACCCGGATTGGCGCTGAAATAGTTCCAGAACTCGCGCGCCGGGTGCGGCGGCGCGCCCAATCGGGTGTCGGCCGGAGATAGGGTGGTCGTGTCGGTGGTCATGCTCTCCCCTCACCGCGCATGGCGAATGCGCGGGTTGATGACGCCGTAGAGGAGGTCGACGGTGAGGTTGACCGCCATCACCATCATGCCGAGCATGAGCGCGCCGCCTTGAAGGACCGGGTAATCGCGCCGGGAGATGCCCTCGACCAGCCATTTGCCGACGCCCGGCCAGGAGAAGATCGTCTCGGTCAGAATGGCGCCGGTGAAGATCGTTCCGACCGAGAGCCCGATGACGGTGATGACCGGGATCATCGCATTGCGCAGCGCATGGACGCCGACCACCCAGCGCGGCGGCAGGCCTTTGGCGCGCGCCGTGCGGATGTAATCCTCGCCCAGCACCTCGAGCATCGCCGAGCGCGTCATGCGCGCGATCGTCGCGAGCGGCTGGGTCCCGAGCACGATCATCGGCAGGATAAGGTGCGAGACCGCCGACCTGAAGGCACCGGGATCCTCGGAATTCCAGGCGTCGATCAAGAGGAACCCGGTCGAGGGCTCGATGTAGTAGACGACCTCGATCCGGCCAGAAACCGGCGTCCAGTGGAGGAGCCCCGAGAAGAGCAGGATCGCCAGCAGGCCCCACCAGAAGATCGGCATCGAGAAGCCGACGAGCGCCAACCCCATGATGCCGTGATCGAAGATCGAGTTGCGCTTTACTGCCGCCACGATGCCTGCCGGCATGCCGAGCACGACAGCGAAAATGATGGCGCAGATCGACAGCTCGATCGTCGCCGGCCAGAGCGTCGCGAATTCCTTGATGACCGGCGCGTGCGTCACCGCCGAAATGCCAAGATCGCCCTGCAGCACGCGGCCGATGTAAATGCCGTATTGAACGAGGACCGGCCGGTCGAAGCCGTACTCATGGCGCAATTGTTCGTGCCGGACCGGGTCGATGCCACGCTCCCCGGCAAGGGTTTCGATCGGATCGCCGGGGATGAGCCGGACAAGCAGGAAGGTCAGCAAGGTGAGCCCGATGAAGGTCGGGGCAATGAGGCTGACGCGGGTCAGAAGGAAACGCAGCATGGGCTGAAGCCGGAGTCCCTTGGCGTGACGTCGTCACGAAAAGAAACGGTCCTCGCACCGACCGGATCACCGGTCGGTGCGGGGACAAACGCTAGCACGTTATTGCTTGATGTCGACGCCGTAGAATTCGTGCTGGCCGAAGGGGCTCAGCTTGAAGTCGATCACTTCCTTGCGCACCGGCTTGAACTGCACCGAGTGCGCGATGGTGAACCACGGCGCCTCTTCCTTGAAGATCACTTGCGCCTGCTTGTAGAGCGCTTCGCGCTTGGCGTGATCGTTGATGTGCTCGGCCTGCATCAAGAGATCGTCGAACGGCTTGTAACACCATTTCGCGATGTTGCTGCCGCCGACCTTGGCGCCGTCGCAGCCGAGCAGCACGTGCATGAAATTGTCCGGATCGCCATTGTCGCCGGTCCAGCCGAGCTGGGCCATCTGATGCTCGCCATTTTGCGCGCGCTTTCTGTACTCGCCCCATTCGAAGCTCTTGATCTCGGCCTTGATGCCGACCTTGGCGAGGTCCGCCTGCATCAGCTCGCCAATGCGCTTGGCATTGGGGTTATACGGACGTTGCACCGGCATGGCCCAAAGATCCGTCTCGAAGCCATTCGCAAGCCCGGCGTCGGCGAGCAGCTTTTTCGCCTTCTCCGGATCATAAGGGTAATCCTTCACGTCGTCGTTGTAGGACCACAGCGTCGGCGGGATCGGATTCTTCGCAGCAACGCCCGCCGAGAGATAGACGGCGTCGATGATCGCTTTCTTGTTGATCGCCATGTTGATCGCCTGGCGGACGCGCTTGTCGTCGAATGGCTTCTTCGTCGTGTTGAAGGCGAGATAGCCGATGTTGAGACCCTCCTGCTTCAACAGATTGATGTTCGGGTCCTTGCTGATCGCCTCGAGATCGGCCGGGTTCGGATAGGGCATGATGTGGCACTCGCCGGCCTTCGTCTTCTGCCAGCGCACCGATGCGTCCGGCGTGATCGCGTAGACGAGGTCGTCGATCGCCGCCTTGCCCTTGAAATAGCCGGGATGCGCCTTGTAGCGGATGACCGCATCCTTCTGGTACTGCACGAGATAGAACGGGCCGGTGCCGACCGGCTCTTGGTCGAACTGCTCGGGCTTGCCGTCTTTCATCAGCTTGTCGGCATATTCCTTGGAGATGATCGAGGCAAAATCCATCGCCATGTCGGCGAGGAACGGCGCCTCGGCCTCGCCGAGGGTGAACTTG
>JBGPOZ010000093.1:0-16168 GCA_041488295.1 Allostellaceae bacterium | reverse complement strand
GGCGACTATCTGGGGCTGTCGAACGTGCCGGTGGTCGGCGGCGCCTGGATGGTGTCGGCCGAGGCGCTGGCGGCGCGCGATTGGCCGGCGATCACCGCCGCGGCGCGGCGGGCAAGCGCGCTTTGAGGCGCGGCTGTTGTCTTGCCGCGGGAAAACCTGTTTCAATACCGCGCGAAACGATAGAAAGAGGGAGGAGTTGATGAACATTCTCGGCAGGAATGCTGCATGCGCGTTGCTCGCCGCGGCGACGACACTGGGCGGCCTGACATCCGTCTTGGCGCAATCGCCCGCGCTGCCGAAGTCGCCGCAGACGATCAACATCATCGATGTCGGCGGTCAGCTCGCCCTGACGCAGAAGGCGATCGAGAAATATGGCAAGGCGCATCCCGAGCTCGTCTCGCGCTTCACCTTCACCAAGGCACCGGCGCCCGAGCTCGCCGGCAAGATCAAGGCGCAACAGAGCGCCGGCCGCGTCGATATCGACATCGTGCTGAGCGGCACCGATGCTGTTTCTGCCGGGATCGAGCAGAATCTGTGGGTGAAGCTGTTGCCCGATTTCACCGACAAATTCCCCGGTCTTGAAGCCAATTACTTGCCGGGCGCGCTCAAGATGCAGAAGCCGACCGACGGGTTTGCCGTCGAAATCGTCTACACGCCCTCGGGGCCGCTCACCGAATTTGCGCCGGAGCGCGTCAAGGACCCGCCGAAGACGACCGACGAGCTGCTCGCCTGGTGCAAGGCGCATCCCAACAAATTCTTCTACGCGCGCCCGGCCAATTCCGGCCCGGGGCGGACCTTCCTCCAGGCCCTCCCTTATCTTCTCGGCGACAGCAATCCGAAGGATCCGATCAAGGGTTGGGACAAGACCTGGGCCTATCTGAAGGAGCTCAATGGCTGCATCGAATGTTATCCGAACGGTACCGGCGTCACGATGAAGGAATTCGGCGAGGGCTCGCGCGACATCACCGTGACGATGATGGGCTGGGACATCAACCCGCGCTTCCTCGGCGTCGTGCCGAAATCGGTCGAGGTGCAAAAGCTGGCGGGGCCGAAAGGCTTCACCTGGGTCTCCGATGCCCAATATATGGCCGTGCCGAAGGGTATCGCCCCCGAGAAGCTCGCCGTCGTGCTCGATCTCATCGCGTTCATGCTGAAGCCGGAGCAGCAGGCGATGACCTATGATGACGGCTATTTCTACCCGGGCCCGGCGGTGAAGGACGTGCCGGTGAGCATGGCGCCGCAGGAGAGCCAGGACGTCATCAAGGAGTTCGGCCGGCCCGAATACGACAAGATGATCGCCGCCGATCCGATCGAGGCGCCGCTCTTCGGCAGCGCTCTCATCGCGGCGTTCCACAAATGGGACGAGGAGATCGGCGCGGCGAAGATCAAGCAATAATGGTTGACGTCGCGGCGCCGGCCGCCGGCGATCATTTCGGCGAGCTCCGCCTCGACACTGTCGCGCGGGCCTTCGGCGGTACGGTGGCGCTCGCCGGCCTCACGATCACGATCGCGCGCGGCGAGTTCGTGACGTTGCTGGGGCCTTCGGGCTGCGGCAAATCGACGGCGCTCAACTGCATCGCCGGACTCTTGCCGCTGACCTCCGGCAGCATCTGGCTCGATGACAAGCGGATCGACGTGCTGCGGCCGGAAGAGCGCGGCTTTGGCATGGTCTTCCAGAACTATGCGCTCTTCCCGCATATGAGCGTGCGCAAGAACATCGGCTTCGGCCTCGCGATGCGGCGCGTCAAGGGCGCGGAGGCGAAGCGTCGCGTCGATCAGGCGCTGGAGCTCGTGCAGCTCGCGGGCCACGCCGAGAAGCTGCCGGGTCAGCTCTCCGGCGGCCAGCAGCAGCGTGTCGCGATCGCCCGAGCGATCGTCATCCAGCCGCCGCTTGTGCTGATGGACGAGCCGCTGTCGAACCTCGATGCCAAGCTCCGCCTCGAGATGCGCACCGAGCTGAAACGCATCCATCTAGAGCTCGGCCGCTCGACGATCTATGTGACGCACGACCAGGACGAGGCGCTCTCGCTCGCCGACCGGGTTGTCGTCCTGCGCGATGGACGTGTACAGCAGATCGGCGTGCCCGAAGACGTTTATGCGCGGCCGGCCAATCTCGACGTCGCGCGCTTCATGGGCTACCGCAACATCATTCCGCTCGAGGTGAGCGGGATCGACAATGGAATTGCACGCCTGTCCGGAGAGGGCGTAGCGCTGCGCGGGGCGCTCCAAGGTCGGATTGACATCGGCCCTGCGATGGCGGCCATTCGGCCGGACGATCTCGCGCTTAATGGCGCGACAGGGGAGGGCGTCGTCGGACGGGTCGACGCAGTCGAATATTGCGGCCGCGACTACCTCGTCGATCTCGTCACGGAAACAGGCTTGCATCTGCACGCTCGGAGCCTGCGCCGCGTCGCGCCCGGCGAAATCCTGCGCTGCAGCGCCGCGCCCGACCGCGTCCTCGTTTATCCCGCGGAGGCGTAACGCGTGGCGGCGACAGAGGAAACGACCCGTGACCCGCGCGGCGGCGCCTGGTCCGGCGCCAAGACGGCCGGCAGAGACCGCACGCTTCTCCTCCTCGTCCCCGGAATTCTCGTCGTCCTCCTGCTCTTCATCTACCCCTTTCTCTACGGCCTCGTTCTGTCCTTCGCGCCGAAAGCGGGAAGCGTCATCGCAAATTACGAGAGATTCTTCACGACTCCCCGCCTCAGCGACACGATCGCGACCACCCTGTGGATCGCCGTGCCGGCCACCTTGATCAATGTCGGTCTTGCCCTGCCGATCGCCTATCGCATGCGGCGCAACTCGCGCTGGCAGCGCATCCTGACCGCCCTTCTCGTCGTGCCCATCACCCTCGGCACGGTGCTGGTCGCAGAAGGGCTCCTGACCTATCTCGGACCACAGGGTTGGTTCAATCGCGTCATCCTTGCGCTTGGGCTTGCCTCGGGTCCCGTGCGCCTCACGCACAATTATTGGGGCGTCTTGCTGTCGCTCGTCATCACCGGCTTTCCCTTCGCCTTCCTTCTCGTCCTCTCCTACATCACCGGTATCGATCCGGCCCTCGGGCAAGCGGCGGCAACGCTCGGTGCCGGACCCGCGCAACGCTTCCGCCGGATTTACCTGCCGCTGCTGGCGCCGGGCCTCGCAATCGCCTTCTGTCTTGCCTTCGTGCAGGCCTTCTCGGTCTTTCCCTCCGCCGTCCTCCTCGGTGCCCCTGCCGGGCCGACGCGGGTCATCTCGATCGCGGCCTATCAGGCGGCCTTCGAGGATTACGACTACTCGATGGCCTCGGCGATCGCGATGATCATGGGCGGCGTCCAGCTTGCGATCGTCGCCGCAGTGCTCGGCCTGCGCGGCGCCTTCTATCGCGGCCCCGCCGGCAGTGGAAAGGGATGAGCGCCACGCGCACGCTGCAGCGCCTTTTCGCCGGCCTCTGGACCGGCGGCCTTTGGGCGCTCACCATTTTCTTCCTCGTCAATGTCGCCGCCATCATTGCCGCCGTCGTCGTCAACTCCTTCGCGACGCGCTGGCTCGGCACCTGGTTTCCGGCGGGTTTCACGACACGCTGGTACGGCGCCGCCTGGGACGAATTTCAGCTGGGCTATGTGATTACGGTCACCATGGAGATCGTCCTCGCCGTCGTCGCGCTCTCGGTCCTCGTCGGCGTACCGGCCGGCTACGCGCTGGCGCGCCGCGATTTTCCGGGAAAGCGCTGGGTGATGCTGCTCTTCCTGCTGCCGCTCCTCGTTCCGCCCATCACCTACGGCATCCCGCTTGCGACGGTGCTCTACCAGCTCCGCCTCGGCGGTACGATGACCGGCGTCATCCTCGCCAATCTCGTGCCGACCGTTCCCTTCGTCATCCTCGTCATGACGCCGTTCATCGAGCAGATCGACCCGAAGCTCGAAGCTGCGGCGCGGGTGCTCGGCGCCGGCACCGGGCGCGTCTTCATTCACATTCTCGTGCCGCTGCTGGCGCCCGGCATCCTCGCCGCGGCGCTTCTCGTCCTCGTCCGCACCATCGCCTTGTTCGAGCTGACATTCCTCACCGCCGGCCCGGACAGCCAGACATTGGTCGTCGCGCTCTACTACTCCGTCTTCGCCGCCGGCGTCCGCGCCGGTCAATCGGTCGACGCGATGGCGGTGACCTATATGGTGACGACACTCGTGTGGCTGTTGCTTGCGTTACGGTTCGTCAATCCGACGCAGCTCGTGACGCGGGTCAAGGAGCAACCACGGGCGACGTGACACGCCCTCCCCTCAATACGTGGCGCGTCCGCCGGAGATATCGAAGACGGCGCCGGTCGAGAACGAACACTCCTCCGAGACCAGCCAGGCGACGAGCGCCGCCATCTCTTCGACCGTGCCGAAGCGCCCGATCGGGATCTTCGAGAGCATGTACTGGATGTGCTCTTGGGTCATCTGATCGAAGATCGCCGTCTTGACCGCGGCGGGGGTGATGCAATTGACGCGGATTGCGGTCTGCGCCAGCTCCTTGCCGAGCGATTTGGTGAGGCCGATGACACCGGCCTTGGCCGCGGAGTAGGCGGCGGCATTGGGGTTGCCTTCCTTGCCGGCGATCGAGGCGATGTTGACGATCCGCCCGTAATCGCGTTTGCGCATTCCCGGAAGGACGGCGCGGCAGCAGAGAAAGACGCCGGTGAGATCGACCTCGATCACCTGTCGCCACGCCTCGATGGGATACTCGGCGACCGGAAGGTTGGGTCCGGTGATACCGGCGCTCGTCACCAGAATGTCGGCGGGGCCGAGCCGCTCCTCGGCCTCCGCGAGCGCTGCCGCGAGCGCCGCGGCATCGGTGACGTCGACCGCCGTCGAGATGGCGCCCTGCACGGTTCGCGCGGCGGCACTGGCCACCGCATCGTCACGGTCCCAGATCGCGACCTTGGCACCCGAGCGCGTGAGGCGGGCGGCGATCGCAAGCCCGATTCCGCGCGCACCGCCGGTGACGATCGCGACACGGCCCTTCAGATTGATCTCGTTCATTCGCGTTTCTCCCGCAGCGCCATGTCGTGACGGCGATTTCAAAGGCAGCAAGGACGGCAAGTCAATCCTGTGGGAGGATCAACCATGGCTTGGTGCCGAGATATGCACCAATCCGGGGCGGCTGGAATTTTCGCTCGCTTATTTCGGTCTTCCGCTGAATTATAAGGCCGCCCTCGTCTGGACGGTGGGCAAGGATAAGAACACGAGGGGAGGCAATCGGGCATATGGCTTCGGTCGAAATTCGCAGCGTGAAAAAATCGTTCGGCGCCGTCGATGTCATCCATGGCATCGATGTCGATATCGCCGATGAAGAATTTGTCGTACTGGTCGGCCCGTCGGGCTGCGGGAAGTCGACACTATTGCGAATGATCGCCGGGCTCGAGCAGATCACCGACGGACAAATCGCGATCGGCGGGACGGTGGTCAACAATTTGCCGCCCAAGGACCGCGACATCGCCATGGTGTTCCAGAACTACGCGCTCTATCCGCATATGACGGTGCGCGACAACATGGCGTTCAGCCTCAAACTGCGCCGTGCCGACAACGCCACGATCGAGACACGCGTCAAGCGGGCGGCGGAGATTCTCGGCCTCATGCCCTATCTCGACCGCTATCCGCGCCAGCTCTCCGGCGGCCAGCGCCAGCGCGTTGCGATGGGACGGGCGATCGTGCGCGATCCGCAAGTCTTTCTGTTCGACGAGCCGCTCTCCAATCTCGATGCCAAGCTGCGCGTTCAGATGCGCGTTGAGATCAAGGCGCTGCATCAGCGTCTTCGTACCACCTCGGTCTACGTCACGCACGATCAGGTCGAGGCGATGACCATGGCCGACCGCATCGTCGTCATGCATGACGGGCGCGTCGAGCAGATCGGAACGCCGCTCGATCTCTATGATAATCCGGCAAATTTGTTCGTCGCGGGCTTCATCGGCTCGCCGGCGATGAACTTCTTCAACGGCATCGTGCGCCGCGAGGGCGAGACCGTCTGGGTCGAAGCGCCGGGCAACGTGCGGTTGCCGCTCGCGCGCGGCACCGCCGGCCATGATGGCCAGGAGGTCGTCTACGGCGTCCGACCGGAGCATCTCTCGGTCGTCGACGGTGGCGACGGCGTTCCCGCCACGGTCACGGTCGTCGAGCCGACCGGAGCCGACACTTTTGTCTATGGGGAAATCGCCGGCTTGCAGGTCTGCGCCGTCTTCGACGAGCGGTATGATTTCGCACCGGGGCAAACCATTCATCTTCTGCCGAAATTGGCGGTGACCCACCTGTTTGACGCGGCGACCGGCGACAAACTACACTGATTTCTCGTGCGGGATGATCGTCGCGACCATGAATGCGGGCGCGCTGTTTCCGCCGATAAGAAACACGTCAAGGGAGTGCGATACATGTCCGAAGTGACGAGACGAGACGTTCTGAAGGCCGGCGTCGCCGCGACCACCATGGCGGCGGCGGGCGGCATGCTGCCGAGCGGCGCGGCGGAAGCGCAGACCGCGTTCAAGCTGACGCCCGAGAAGGGCGCTCGGCTGCGCATGCTGCGCTGGAGCCAGTTCGTCCAGGGTGATTGGGACAGGTGGGTTGCGGATACCAAGAAATTCACAGAGATGACCGGGATCGAGGTACGCGTCGACAAAGAAAGTTGGGAAGATGTGAGGCCGAAAGCGGCGGTGGCCGCGAATGTCGGTGCCGGTCCGGACATCATCATCGGCACCAACGACGACCCGCACAAATTTCCCGACAAGCTGGTCGATCTGACGGACCTTGCCACATATCTCGGCAACAAGTATGGCGGCTGGTACGATTCCTGTATCCGATACGGCACGCGCAACAAGAAATGGATCGCGCTGCCGCAGGGCACGCCGGGTGCTTGCATCAATTACCGAATCAGCCACCTGAAGGCGGCCGGATACGAGAAACCGCCCAACGACTTCCCCGGTTTCCTTAAGATGTGCCAGGCGCTCAAGGAGAAGGGTACGCCGGTCGGTTTTGCGCTCGGCCACGCCACCGGCGATGCCAATGCCTGGACGCATTGGTGTCTTTGGGGCCACGGCGGCAAGATGGTCGATGAAAAGGACAACGTCGTCATCAACTCGCCGGAGACGATCGCGGCACTGGAATACGCCAAGCAGCTTTATCCGACGATGGTGCCGGGCACGCTGTCCTGGCTCGATCCGAGCAACAACAAGGCGTTTCTCGACGGGCAGATCAGCGTCACCAACAACGGCATCTCGATCTACACCGTCGCCAAGACCTCGCCCGATGCCGCGTTGCAGGCGATCGCCAAGGACATGGACCACGTCAATTTTGCGATCGGTCCGGTCGGCGTGCCGACCGAGTATTCGCTGATGCTGCAAGCCTTCGTCTTCAAATACTCGAAATACCCCAATGCCGCGAAGGAGTACCTGCGCTTCATGTGGGAGAGCGATCAATATATGCCGTGGCAGCAAGCGTCGAACGGCTATGTCTCGCAGCCGCTCAAGGCGTATGAGGCAAATCCGATCTGGACGTCGGATCCGAAGAACACGCCGTTCCGCGACGCCACCAAGAAGATGCGCTACAACGGCTATGCCGGTAGCCTCGGTTACGCGTCGGCCGCGGTGATCGGCGACTTCATCAATGTCGACATGTTCGGAGCGGCGGCCACCGGCTCGAAGACCCCGAAAGAGGCGGCGGCGGAAGCTCACGAACGGGCTTCGCGCTACTATAAGGTTTGACGGTTGAACGTTGCGCAATTCGCCGGGATTGACCGCCTAGTCGCCCATCCGGAGCATTCCGGAAGTGCGGACGTGACATAACGGGCCAAGCCCGCTTCTATCGGCGCAGCATCAAATGGCAGTTCAGACGCAATCGACGCGGACAGCGCCCGCTCTGAGGCTAGGGCGGGGGAATTTGTGGGAAGGCCGCAATCTGCTCGGCTTCATCTTCATGTTGCCGGCGGCGGTCTTGCTGTTGCTCTTTCTGACCTACCCGCTTGGCCTTGGCTTGTGGCTTGGCCTCACCGACGAGAAGATCGACGGCACGGGCGGCTTCATCGGCATTGGGAATTTCGTGTCGTTGGCGCGGGACAGCGTGTTCTTGCTCTCGATCTTCAACACGCTCCTCTACACCGTCGTCGCCAGCGTCATCAAATTCGGCCTCGGCTTGTGGCTGGCATTGCTCCTCAACAATCGCATGCCGTTCAAGGCGATGATCCGCGCGATCGTGCTGCTGCCCTTCGTCGTGCCGACGGTATTGTCGGCGATCGCCTTCTGGTGGATCTACGACGCCCAATTCTCGATCATCTCCTGGGTGCTGGTGAAATGGGGCTGGATCGACACCTATATCGACTTTCTCGGTCAGCCGTGGAATGCGCGCTGGGCCGTGATCGCGGCGAACATTTGGCGCGGCATCCCCTTCGTCGCGATCACGCTCCTTGCCGGCCTGCAGACGATCTCGCCCTCGCTCTACGAGGCGGCGACGCTCGACGGTGCCACCGGCTGGCAGCGCTTTTGGTACATCACCTTGCCGGTTCTGAGCCCGATCATCGCCGTCGTCATGACCTTCTCGGTGCTGTTCACCTTCACCGACTTCCAGCTCATCTATGTCATCACCCGGGGCGGGCCGCTCAACGCGACGCACCTCATGGCGACCTTGTCCTTCCAGCGTGCGATCACCGGCGGGCAATTGGGCGAAGGAGCGGCGATCGCCAACGCCATGATCCCGTTCCTCCTCGCTGCAATTCTCTTCAGCTATTTCGGTTTGCAGCGTCGCAAATGGCAACATGGCGGGCGCGACTAGACGCATGGCCGCGAAAAACGCTCACCTCGACGGCATGGACTATCTTGCCTCGACGCCGCGCCGGATCGTGACGCTTTGGCTGCCGCTCGCCATCTTCGTCTTCGTCCTTCTGTTCCCGTTCTATTGGATGACTGTAACGAGCTTTAAACCGGACATCGAACTTTACGACTACGCACACTACAATCCGCTTTGGGTCGTCCATCCGACGCTCGAGCACATCGAGAAGCTGCTGTTTCAAACCGATTATCCGTCCTGGGTCCTCAACACGTTGATGATCTCGGTCGCATCGACCTTCCTGTCGCTCTTCTGTAGCGTCTGCGCCGCTTATGCCATCGAGCGGCTGCGCTTTACCGGCTCGGCTTATGTCGGAATGTGCATTTTCCTCGCCTATCTCGTGCCGCCGAGCATTCTCTTCATCCCGCTCGCGACGATGGTCTTCCAGTTCGGCATGTTCGACAGCGACTGGGCACTCGTTCTCACATATCCGACGTTTCTCATTCCGTTCTGCACCTGGTTGCTGATGGGCTATTTCCGCTCGATTCCCTACGAGCTCGAGGAATGCGCCCTGATCGACGGCGCCTCGCGGTTGCAGATCCTCATCAAGATCACCTTGCCGCTTGCCATTCCCGGCCTCATCTCCGCCGGCATCTTCGCCTTCACGTTGTCATGGAACGAGTTCATCTACGCGCTCACCTTCATCTCTTCGTCGGAGAACAAGACCGTACCGGTCGGGGTCATCACCGAACTCGTCGAGGGCGACGTTTATCATTGGGGCTCGTTGATGGCGGGCGCCCTCTTGGGTTCGGTCCCGGTCGTCATCCTCTATTCCTTCTTCGTCGAGCACTACGTCTCGAGCCTGACCGGTGCGGTGAAGGAATAGCCGCCCCGGGGTTAGCTTTCGGACTTTCCGGCGTAATCCTGCTCCAACTCGGCGTCGAGCTCGGCTCCGAGGAGAATGACGTAGGCGGTGAGGTAGAGCCACATCATCAGGATGACGACCGCGCCGAGCGAACCGTAGGTCTTGTCGTAGCTCGCAAAGCGCGCGACGTAGAGCGAAAAACCGGCCGACACGACGATCCACACTGCGGTCGCGATGACCGCGCCCCAACTCACCCAGCGCCATCGAGCCTCTCTTTTGCTTGGGCCGAGACGGTAGATGACGGCGAGAGCGGCCATCGTCAGGACGACGAGAATAGGCCAACGGACGAACCCGATGATATGATCCCATCCCGGTGGCACCGGCAGGAGATCGATGGCAACCGGCAAGACCGCGACAAGCAGCAAGGACAGGATGCCGAATACGACGAGCCCGGTCGTCAATGCAAGGCCGGTGAGCGTCGCTCTGACATAGCCGCGCGTCTCCTTTTCTTCGTATGCGGCGTTCAAGGCGGTAATCAGCGATGCCGTACCGTAATTCGTGCTCCACAGCGCGAAGGCAAGGCTGATGACGAGGCCAAGGCCGAATTTGCCGGGGCCGCCATGCAGCAAAGCGCTCACCTGAGCGGTCAGCAGGCTGAGCGCCTCATCGGGGAGCACGCCGCGCGCACTCTCGATGAGCTTTCGAACATCGTCGGGGTCGGCGACGAGACCATAAAGGGAAATGAGCGTCGTCAGGCCGGGAAAGATCGACAGAAGAGCGTAGAAGGCAACCCCCGCCGCCATGATCGAAATATTGTCCTCGCCGATCCGCGAACCGACGCGTTTCGACACGTGCCACAAGCGGTGCCGATGGCGCCCGTCGGGGCGCTTTGAAGTTGAGCTTGATCGACGTGTCATCGTGTTCTCCCAGGAGCGAACCAGAATGAGGCAGTGCTGCCAAAGGTGCCCGCATTGCAGCGGAACCATGCAGCGCCCTCGGCGTTTGTTCACCGCTGCTGATGGAGATGCCACATGCGCGCGAGTCGTCAAACTCCATCGAACCCGAACCGCATCGGCGAGTCGCCGTTCTCAGCGAAACGCGACGGGGGGAAAGCCGCAGCCACCGCCTGGCTTCGATTGATCTTCCGCCGCAAGGAGCCGAGCATTTTTCAACGCTGCCTTGCCGTTCACATGCATCACGCGACGCCGCATCGAAACTTGAATTGAGGCGGGTCGGCATCCTGTCTGAGGCGTGTCGTCGGGCGGCATTGTTCATCGATGAAGCGGCCGGCGCGCAAATACTCCAGGGTTGTTGCGAAATGGTGCGTCGTGCCAGGCCGCCCCGCGCCCTCGAGCCAATTCTGATCGAGAAAAGAGGCAAGTGCCGGATGGCCGAGTTCGGCTTCCCAGAGGACGCCAAGCAGCGAGGCACGTGCTTCCTCGACCTCGCGAGCAATGCCGAAGATGCGCGCGGCCTGCTCCGCAGCCGTGCGATCGCCCGTCTCCGGCCCGGGACCAAGGCCGAAATCGATGACGCCGCGTCGCTCGGGAGCCGCGAGCTGAAAGTGTGCGACCTCATGAATCAGCACATAGGCCTCGATCTCGCTTCGTAGAACCGTCCCGTCCCAACTGACGCCGGAAGCCGGATCGCCTGCCGCGATGCCCATACCGCACCCGCGGGCAAGCGCCAGCGCCGCGCCGTGGTGCAATCGCGCCATCTCGCCGCCTGCGCGCTCGGCATGGCCGGGAATCGCGATTCGTCCGAAAGCCTTCCGCGCGTCAGGGTCGTCGAGCTGCATTGCGAAAGATGCGAGCAGGCGCGGCAGAACTGCTGCGTCGATCGGCGTCAGAATCATGCGCGGACTCTATTCGGTCGGCGCATCGCCGCCCGAGGCCGCATGTGGCACCTTCGCCGCTTCGGCCAGCGGCAGCGGCTCGACCTTCACCCGCGCCACTCCGGTCGCCAGCATCCCGAGCCGTTCCGCGGCCGAATGCGAGACGTCGATGATGCGACCCTTGGTATGCGGTCCGCGATCGGTGATGCGCACGGCAACGCTCTGGCCATTCGCCAAATTCGTCACCAGCGCTCGCGAGAGCAGCGGCAATGTCGGGTGCGCCGCCGTCATTTCCTCGCTGCGGAAGCGCTCGCTGCTCGCGGTGCGCCGTCCGTGCCATTCGTGTCCGTACCACGATGCAACGCCGATCTCGGCGCCGCCGTGTCGGCGCTGCGGGTTCCGCTTGCCGGAATGACGCTGCATGGCCGGTCCTGCGACATGCGTCTGCCCGTTGTGCATCGTCGCCGCATGGTCAGGCGCGGGGGCCGCCTCGGTCTCGGCGCTCTCGGCCGCGGTCGTTGCCTCGATGGGCGCCGCGATCATCGCGAGGCCGAGGAGGATGCCGAGACAGCGAGTCGGTCGCATCTGCCCTTCCTCCGTTCGCATCGACCCGGTGTGTCGGTCGGAGCGCAGAAAGCTTCCGCTACCGGACGTTACCGCCGATCTTAACCGAAGGGGCGGCTTCTCGGGCAAGCGAGAAAGAGGGGATGGGGGATGGGGGACAATGCGAGCCGCAGGCGATCGCCCGCGGCGCATTCCCGCTCGGTCGCCACAGAAAAAAATCCACGCAGCCCTTTCA
This sequence comes from Allostellaceae bacterium, assembly GCA_041488295.1. Taxonomy (GTDB): domain Bacteria; phylum Pseudomonadota; class Alphaproteobacteria; order ATCC43930; family CGMCC-115725; genus URHD0088. The sequence goes on along the minus strand of JBGPOZ010000093.1, from coordinate 3,905 downwards.
TGCTTGTGAATGAACCGGTTAGGCGACGTGCCGCTCTCGTCATGGGCGATGCGTTTTTGCCATAGTGCTGACAATGTCGCAACCCACGACTGTGCGCATCGTCATGGTGCCGGTCGATTTAGGGTAAACTCCGGGAGCAAAGTTTGCCCGGCAGCGTTGACCGTGAACACGGTCGAGGTTCTCCGCCATGCTCGAAACGAACCGCCAATTCGAGGCGCTGATTCGCAATCTCGATGTGCGGATCGCCGGATTGGAGCGCTTGGTTCTCGAGAGCGGTAACGGTCCCGACGGCTCCAAGCTGGAGGAACTGTGGGCGAGACGCAGCTCCCTGCGCCTCCTCATCCTCAATCGGCGGGTCGAGGCGGACAAGGACGTGGTCGATTTTCAGAAGTGGCGCGACGGCAATGGCGCAATCTATCTCTGCGTCGCATCGCCCTTAGCAATGCGTCAGGCCAAATCGAGTTGAGACGGATAGAGAGGGATCGACCTATCGCGCTCGCGTCGCGGGCGGGTGCGAGACGACCAGTTCGATAATCCTGCCCTGAACCCGGACGCCACTTCTCTCTGCGTGATGATCGATCTCTGCGTGATGATCGATGAATCAATGAAGGAAGCCGGTGGATCCTTGTCGGCTCAGGTTCAAGATCGAGCGTATCTCGCGGTTCCGGCCATGCTGGCGGATGGGGTGAGATTCGAACTCACGGAGAGCTTGCACCCTCGCCGGTTTTCAAGACCGGTGCCTTAAACCGCTCGGCCACCCATCCAAGGCGATAGAATCAGTTAGTTACACATACGTTGCCTAGGGACAAATCGACCACGTTGGCACCCAATTGGAACCTAGGAAACCTGTCAGCACCGGAGTATCACCGCGCGGCCGTCGCTGCCAAGGCTGCATTGACGATCGTCGCCGCGCCTTCGTCCTTGCGAGAGAGATGCGCATAGACCTGCAATGTTGGAAGCAGGTCGGACAGTCACGGTGGGTGGCTGCAGCGTGCGACCGACCGATCGCTTCTCGTCTATGGTGATTGCCTGACACCCGGCCAATGCGGCTCCGACCCACGGGATCGCCGGGAACTGCGCGTAGATCTACATCAAGTATTGCTTGCCGCCAGGCATATCGAGCGCCTCGCTTTTCACCGTCTGCGCCGCGGTAGCCATTCGCGCCGCCTGACCCTTGGGTTGCGACTGTCGCCGCAGCGAGATCGCGTTGACCGATCGTGTGCCAAGACGGTTTTTGAAACGAGCCATCCAGTCTGGGCGCTCCTGCCGGGCGCTATTTGAGTAGAAACAAGATCGTGCATAGCGCCGATCTTCACTCGTCGCGCACGAATCGCGTTTTGTCTGCGATTACTGAGGTAGCGAGCGTCATGCTTTCGGATAAGCCATCGACGCGCTTTAGACAGGCGTGCTCGAAGCCCCCTTGCCAAGGCAGATAGACTTTGGTGACCTCCCATAAGGTCGACGGTGCGCCGCCAGCCCTGACGATGCGATAACGCTGTCCAATTTCGACAATCACAATGTTCCTTTCCGCAACCTCACGCCCGGCTTCCGGCCATTCTCGCGAGGAACTCGGCGTTGGCCGGTCTCTTTTCCGGTCTTGGCTCCCTGGGCCTTAAGAGGTCGACAAGTTTCCTCGTTCTCGAAGAGGTGGTCGCAGGATAGCATCCTCCTGGACTAATTGGAGCCGCGCCTTAATCACAATGCCGGCGGCTGTTTCGGCGCGGCGGATGAGTTAAGATTAAAATCCGGACAGGTTCTATCCGCTGGAATTGGCGGCTGCGCAAGGACATCATGCGGCGAGCTCTCTTCGGTGCGCTGATCGCGGTGACGCCCTGGGCGAATGCTCCGGCGTCTCCTGCCGAACGAGTCGATCTCCAGATCGTTTTCGCGGCCGACGTCTCGATCAGCGTCGACAATGACGAGTTTCGCCTGCAGCGCGACGGCTATGTCGACGCGATCACCGATCCGCACGTCGTAGAGATCATGCGCTCGGGCCCGTTTCGCTCGATCGCCGTGAGCTTCATCGAATGGTCGGGCGCGTCAGAGCAGCGCCTGGTTGCCGACTGGACGGTGATCCGCGACGCCGAGACCGCGGAGGCCTTTGCCAATATCCTGCGCGCCGCTCCGCGATCGTTCATCGGCAGCACGGCGATCGGCAATGCGATTGACTACGCGATGAGGCGCTTCGTCGAAAGCGGCATCGACAGCGATCGGCGGATCATCGACATCTCCGGCGACGGCGACAACAACAACGGGCGCCCCGTCGAATACGCGCGCGACGACGCGGTCGCGGCGGGGGTCACGATCAACGCACTCGCGATCATCAACCGGAATCCCAAGCCGGGCTTCCTCGCGCATATCCACCCGCCGGGCGGCCTCGGCGAGTATTATCGCACGCGCGTCATCGGCGGCCCGCAATCCTTTGTTTTGGTCGTCGAGGACTACAGCACCTTCGCCGAGGCGATCACCAACAAGCTGATGCGCGAGATCGCCGCTGCCGAGGGCCCTCATGACGTGGCGCTTGTCACGAAGTTCGACGCGCGCCATTCGGTCGCCGCTGTTCCGCAGACGCCGACCGTCGAGCGCTACTCCTCCGCCGTGAAGAGCGAATACGACGTCGACCGTCCTTCATCTGCGGCCTCCGACTAGCGCATTGAAAATTCGGACACTGCGCAAGAGACACGTCCTCACCGGCGGGGCTTTTCTGTGCCAAGAGCGCCCATGGCGGCTCACTCGGGAAATCGCGCGAGCAACAGCTCCAGCCGGATCTGTCCCTGCCGATCACCGGCGGCGCTGGCCTTGCGATACCACCCTGCGGCGATGGCCGCGTCGCCGCGGATGCCGCGTGCGTGAGCCTGCTCGAGGAATAGCGGGTCGAAGGTCTTGCCGACCGCCGTCGCTGCCGGGCCGCTACCGAGCTCGGCAGCTCGCTGGAAGAGGAGGCGGGAGGCTGCGATGTCGTCACTCGCCAGCAATTGGTCGCCGCGCGCCAACAGATTGCCGACCTCCTCGCGCAAGAACGCCGAGACGGCCGCCTCACCCGATGAGACGACGGCGGCGGGCGCGGCAGCCTTCGCGGCGACGAGATCGGCCGGCGCCACGACAGTGGATGGTGTGCCGGCTGCCGCCGATGGCGGGGGAGCCTCAACCACCCTCACCGTATTGCTCGGCGCCGCGGCTTCGGGGTGCGGCGCGACCGCGCGCGGCGGCGTTGGCTCGTCATGGCGGACGGGGGCGGGCGCCGCCGCTTCGGCGGGCGGCGCGACGGCGGCGGTGCGGAGCGGCACTGTGGTCGGGCGCGACGGAGCCAGCCAGTAGAGGCTGCCCGACACGATGACTGCAATGCAGCCGAAGACGATGACGAGCGGTGACGCGCGAGACGGGACCGGTTGCGGCGTGGCTGTCGGCGCCGATGTCGCCGAATCGGCGACCGGCGGCTCGGCCGATTCAGCGGGGAGCGGGGTCGCCGGTTGAGCGGGGGGCGGGGCGGCCGAGCGAGGCGGGGTGTCCGGGAAGAGCGACACGACGGCGGTCGGTGCCGACGGTGACGGCGCTTCTGCGTGATCGTACGACCAATAGTGTGGGCGGAATCCCGCGGCTGAGGCCGCGCCCTTTGGTGACAGCATGGCCGCCTGCGCTTTCAATTCGGCAGTAGCATCGATAGGCCGACGATCGCCGGCGGCGTCGGGGCGATCTGCGCTGGTCGGCTCGGTGCCGACCAGCGACGGAATGTCCTTCGGGGTCAGCAGTCCAGGCGACAAATTGGCGGGTTTCTCGTGGATTGGCATCGAGCTCTCTTTGCGGACGAGGCTAACGGCTGAGGTCGGAAGTCAGGGCAAAGTCGGCGAAGCCCGCATCGATGCGTCGCGGCGTCACCATTCAGCCCACCGGCGTTCCGGTCGGCG
>JBGPOZ010000092.1:0-16210 GCA_041488295.1 Allostellaceae bacterium | reverse complement strand
GACGGCGTAAACCCGCGAGCCATCGGCGATTCGCGGCGGTCCGGCCGGCTGCGGCGATCCCTTGGCGAAAAGTCGGGCGAACATGGACCTGATATGGGCCGTGGCGGCGCGCTATGCCACGGCGGACGGAGCGGCGGCGCCTTCGACCAGCGCCAACCAGCGCGCCCGACCGCCGCGATTGTCGAGATAGGAGACGAGCGCCACCACCACGCGGCGATCGAACTGGGTCCCGATCCGCTCCATGAGCTGGTTCAGCGCAGTGTCGACATCGCTGCTCGGGCGCCAGGCGCGCGGGCTCGCGATCGCGACGAAGGCGTTGGCGACGGCGACGATGCGCGATCCCATCGGGATCGCCTCGCCCTTGACGCCTTGCGGTCCGCCGCCATCCCAACGCTCCGGCATCAGCCGCAGGGTCTCGATGACCGGTCCGTCGAATTCGATGCCGGCGAGAAAATCGGCGGTGGCGTTGATCGAGGACCGGATGAGATGGATCTCCGTCTCGCTCAGAGGGTGCGCCTTGGTGAGAAGCTCGGACGGCACGAGAAGCTTGCCGAAATTGACGAGGTTGCCGGCAATCTCGGCGGTCTCGGCGATCGTCGGGTCCAACCCCATTTCCTCGGCGATGGCGCGCGCCAGAGCGGCGACTTGCACCGACTGGTCGGCGGCGAAGTGGTCGCGGCGGTCGACCGCCGCCGTCATGGCGCGGACGAGCTGGCGCAAGATACGCTCGCGCCGCTCGCGTTCGCCGACCAGCGCGGTCAAATCCTCCTCGACGACAAGGACGCTCGGCGGCCGATCGGGCGCCGGTGCGAGCGGCACGTGCGCCGTCTGCAAAACGCGCATCTCGCCGCCTTCCCCGACATGGTCGATGGCGTTGACACGCTGCCGCGTCGCCAAGGCGTGCGCGTTGCGCGTCAGGTAGCGCGCGGCGACCGCCGGGCCCAGCACCGCATCGAGCGTCTTGCCGATGAGATCGGGCTCGGCAAGGCCGGTGCGACGCTCCGTCTCGAGATTGGCGAAGCGATAGCGGCCGTGCTCGTCGGCGATGAAGATCGCGTTGGGCTGGCTGTCGGTGACGAGGCGCAGGAGCTCGCTCTGATTTTCAAAGCGCTTCGCCATGGTTTCGAAGGCGGCGGCGGCGGCGGTCGCGCGGCGCGAGCTCGCCTCTCTCCAGACCACGACGAGACCACCCCCGATGACAGCGAGGGCTAGGCCGAAGGCGATGGCAAGGCGCGTGCCGCGACGATCGCTCTCGCCGAGGGCGACACCGCGCTCGACCTCGTGGACGAGCGTCCACGGCGTCCCCGGCACGGCTCTCCCGGTCACGAGCGCGAGCTTGCCGCTCTCGTCGCGCCGGATCGCGAAGCCGCCGGGCGCTGCCATCGCGAAGGCGGCGGCGAGCTCCGGCGTGTCCTTGGCAAGACGGCGCGGCGCGGCGCCGTCGCCGGTCGGCGTGATGAATTCGATGGCGGCGCCGTCGGGGCGCACAAGCATCGATCGCGCGCCCGGCTCCGGCGGCCCCGGCGGCCGAAGCAGCGGAAAGAGCTCGCCCACGACCGGCTTGACGCCGACCACGTATCCGACGGGCCGGCCGCGCGCGCCCTGCCCCGGCGTCCCGCCGGCTTCGACGTCGAGGATCGGGGCAAGGAAGGCCATCGTCGGGACACTTTCGGCGCCGGGAAAGATATCGAGAATGGCGCGCTTGTCCGCTGCCGCGCCCGCCACCCATTCGGCAAGCCGGCCATCGAGCGGCGGCGCCTCCGGCGTCCCCGCCACCGGCTGTTTCTTCACGTCGAGGACGAGAAGACCCGCAAAGCCCGGCCGCCGGAGATTGGCGTTGACGACCGGCCCCGGCCCCGGCGACGCCGCGACGAAGCCGCTGCGCTGCGCCGTCGCGATCAGCAGATTGCGCAGATAGGATTGCTGCGCCCCGTCATCGACGATTTGCGAGGGATCGCCCCCGGCCGCCCCCAGCTCGCTCAGATAGAGCTGGATCGAGGGGTTGCCAGCGAGTGCCGACACCTCGCCCATTTGCCGGTCGAGCCAGTCCGTGATCGCGGCGAGGCGGCCATCGGCGACGATGCCGAGGCGGATTTGCCAATTTTCGAGATCGCGCGCGCGCTCCTCGACGACGACGCGCCAGGCGAGAGCCGCGGCGATGAGAAGCAAAACGCCGAGCGCCGCGCCGATGACGATGAACGGCCGCTTGCCCGGCGGCGTGCGCGGGCGCGCCGTCACAGAAATGTCGGATATGGCCAAGCTCCGCTCCTCGGTCCGCCGTAGCTAACATCGCGCCATAGTTGTTGCGCGATAGTTAACGCTCCCTGGAATTTGCCGGGCGTCGCGGCGGCGCCGCGCCCGATTAGCGCTTGCTTAACCAATCCGTAAGCGATCTCGCTCGACAATCGCCCCGGATGGCGATGCGCGGCAGGATAGAGGCGAACCCGATGACGATTCGGCGGGCGGAGGAGGCAAAGACCAATCAGGAGCATCTGCTGCTCGAGCATCTGAAGCGCCTCGTTCGCTTCCGCGGCGGCCGGCGCGCCATGCACATCCACCTCTCGCGCCTGCGCCCTTATTACCGCAGCAGCCAGCACATCCGCATCGCCGTCAACACCTTCGAATTCCTGGTGAAACAGCTCGAAGGCCAGATCTTCCTCCTCAACAACGCCGACCTCGTCTTCATCTGCAAGGGCGGCGAGGTCGCGGCGATCGACGAGGCGGTGACGCGGTTGCGCCACCTCTTCAACGGCGACCCCCTGGCGCAGAACCTCGACATCGAGGAGGAGAGCCGCTTCTGCACCTGGTACGACCTCGAGCAGCAATACGACGAGTTCCTCGCGATCGCCCAACAGCTCTATGACGAGGAGGATCGCCGCGGCAAGCGCCTCGCCGCGATCAGCAGCGTTCCCGAGCCGGCGAAGAAGCCGGTGCTGCCGCCCTTGAGCCCGAGCCGCCTCGGCGAGCTCATCGACGCCCTGGCGCGCGCCGACCTCTCGAACATGATGCGGCGCCAAGCGATCTGCAGCTTGCAGGGCGACGAGCCGCCGAAGCCGATGTTCCGCGAGCTCTACATCTCGATCGACGAGCTGCGCGACATCGTCATGCCGGAATTCGACGTGGCGCGCGACCGCTGGCTCTTCCAGCATCTGACGCAGACGCTCGACAATCGCATGCTGCAGCTCTTGCGCAAGAACGACGACCGCGCGATCGGCAGCACCTACAGCGTCAACCTCAACGTCGCGACCTTGCTCTCCGACCGCTTTCTCGCCTTCGATGCCGGCCTCCGCGCGGCGACGCGCGGCACGATCATCTTCGAATTGCAGATGATCGACATCTTCGCCGATCTGCCGGCCTTTCTCTTCGCCCGCGATTTCGTCAAGGAGCGCGGCTACCGAATCTGCCTCGACGGCGCGACCGACCTCACGATCCCCTATATCGACCGCGAGCAATTGGGCATCGATCTCGTCAAGATCATCTGGCGCCCCGAAATGGTGAGCGGCAGCCGCGAGCGCATCAAGGCGCTCTATGCGCAGATCGCGGAGATGGGCCGCACCCGCACCATCCTCTGCCGCTGCGGCAGCGAGGACGCGGTCCGGGTCGGCCAGGAACTCGGCATCTCCCTCTTCCAGGGCCGCTATGTCGACGGCCTGCTGGCCGCCGCGAGCGGCACCAGCAGCATGCAGAGACTGCGTGCCGCGGCGGCGGCGAGCCCGGCGGCCATTCTCTAGGCGAAGCGCCGTCGCCGCGACGGCGTACGATTTTTCGACCGTGCACCGTCCCTACAGCCAGCGGCGAACGCGGGATTTGTAGCCGAGATAGACGGCACCGAATTTGCGCTCGAGATAACTCTCTTCGCGGGCGATCACGCCGTAGCGAATGACCAGAGAGAACGGCACCAGCATGGCGAGGACCCAGAGGCTGTCGACGCCGATTGCGAGGCCGATCTGCCCCAGGAACATGCCGATGTAGATCGGGTTGCGGGTGAAACGGTAGGGTCCGTTCACGACGATCGCCGTCGTCGGTCTATGGATCTCGACCCGTGTGCCGGCCGCACGGAACGTTACGATCGCCCAAACGGCGAGCGCTAACCCGACCGCGAACACGCCGCCGCCGAGCCAAGCGTGCGGAACGGCCGTCGGGACAAATCGCAACGGATAGAGCCAATCCGCTCCGAGACCCGCAACAAAGGCGAGCGCCCACGCGACCGGCGGATGAACGATGACATTGGATCTGTCGGCGGTCTCGCTCATTCAACTTGCCTCCCGGCGGACAACCGCATCAGCAGCTTATATTGTGCGGAAGCCTGTCTTTCGAAAGATCGAATAGCGGGCGCCCGCCGGCCCGGCCTGATGTCTCGCAATGGCTCGCGTCGGGCCAACGGCGGCGGTTTTGCTTGCCGTGCGGCGGCAAGGCCCGTAAACCCGAGGGACCGCAACCCACCGGTTCCCGATGATGGCCGACCAGATGCCGCTTGCCGCCGATATCGACCGCTTCGTGGGTGCGCGGGTCCTGTGCGTCGGCGACGTCATGCTCGACCATTACGTCTATGGCGAGGTCGACCGCGTCTCGCCCGAGGCGCCGATCCCGGTGCTGCGCGTCGACCGCGAGACGCGCACCTTGGGCGGCGCCGGCAACGTCTTGCGCAATCTCGCGGCATTGGGCGCGCAAGGCTGCCTCATCTCCGCGCTCGGCAACGATGCGGCCGGGCGCGAGATCAACCAGCTCGTCGCCGCGCTCGGCGAGACGGAATCGCACCTGCTCGTCGAGAAGGGCCGGCAAACCACGGTGAAGACCCGCTACATCGCCGCCAATCAGCAGATGCTGCGCGCCGACCGGGAAAGCGTGCAGCCGATCGGGCGGTATGTCCGCGCCGATTTGATCCGCCTCGTCGAGCACGCCCTTCCCGAGCATGCGGTCCTCATCCTGTCCGATTACGCCAAGGGCGTTCTTTCCGACGGCGTCGCCGCCGCCCTCATCGCCGCCGCCCGCGCCGCCGGAAAGCCCGTCATCGTCGATCCCAAGGGAACCGATTACGCGCGCTATCGCGGCGCCAGCCTGCTGAAGCCCAATCGCCGAGAGCTCGCGCTGGCAACCCGCATGCCGGTCGGCACCACCGCGGAGATCATCGCCGCGGCGCGGCACCTCATCGCCGAGGGCGATTTTGGCGCCATCCTCGTCTCGTTGAGTGAGGAGGGGATGATCCTCGTCGAGGCCGAGGGCGAGGCGCACGCCCTTCCCGCCGCCGCGCGCGAGGTCTTCGACGTCTCGGGTGCGGGCGACACGGTCTTGGCGACATTGGCGTCGGCGCTGGGAGCCGGGATGAGCCGACTCGCCGCGGCGCATCTCGCCAATCTCGCCGCCGGCATCGTCGTCGCCAAGATCGGCACGGCGGTGGCGCATGCCGGCGAGCTCGCCGAAGTACTGGCGCATGGCGCCGATGCGCTCGCCGGCAAGGTCCAGCCGCTCGCTCGCGCGCTCGAGCAGATCGCGCGCTGGCGCTATCGCGGACTGAAGATCGGCTTCACCAATGGCTGCTTCGATCTCTTGCATCCGGGCCACGTCGCGCTGATGGAGCAGGCGCGCGGCGCCTGCGACCGCCTCGTCGTCGGTCTCAACAGCGATGCTTCGGTCGGACGCCTCAAAGGGGAAGGGCGGCCGATCCAGAACGAAGCGGCGCGCGCCCAGGTGCTGGCCTCGCTCGCCGCGGTCGATCTCGTCGTTATCTTTCCCGAGGATACGCCGATGGGGCTGATCGAGGCGATCCGCCCCGAAATCCTCGTCAAGGGCGCCGATTACCGCATCGAGGAGGTGGTGGGCGCCGAGCTCGTCCAATCCTACGGCGGGAAGGTCGTGCTCGCGGAGCTGAAGCCCGGCCATTCGACGACAGCGACGATCCGCAGGATCGGCGCGCGCTGACCATCGCGACCTCGCGCCGCGCCAGATCGATTTCACCACAAAGGCACCAAGGACACCAAGTTCCTCGAGCGCGCAGCGGCCTGCAAACCGTCGACGACCGCGCACTCGATGAGGGCCGCAAGGAATCGGCGCTTTGCGCGCGCTCGGTCCCTTGGTGCCCTTGGTGGTGTCCTCAACCCGCCGTCGAGCGCGCCCGCTGATGGGCGTCGATGCGCGCCGTGATCAGCCGGTCGAGCGCCGCCTCGATCCGCGCGAAGGCGGGCGGCTTGTAGGGATAGAGTTCGACGGAATCGAGATTGTGCACGATCATGCCGGTCTCGATTTCGAAGACGAGCAGCTCGCCCGCGCGCGTCACGGCGCAATCGATGCCGAAATAGTCGAGGCCGACCGCAGTGCCGAGGCGCCGCAGCGCCGCCTGCAGCCCGGCATCGAAGGCAACGCCGAGATCGCCGAGGAAGCGCGCTTCCTCGTTCCGCATCCATTCGTGCTGGCGCATCTGCGAATTGTAGTAGTGGACCATCCATTTGGTCGAGATGGCGAGGTGATACGGAAAGGGCACGCCGTCGACGAAGATGATGCGGTATTTGCGATAGTAGCCGTCGGCATCGGAATAATCGATGAACGGCGTCGCATAGAATGCGTCGTCCTTGACGCGATTCAGATACGGCGCGAGCTCGTCATAGGACGCCATCTTCTCGAGATCGTTGCCGCCATGCGAGCTCAGCGGCCGCAGCAGGAAGGGCGGAGCGATGCCGGCGGCGGCGAGGCGGTTCGCCGTCACATCGCCGCGCGCGAGGCGCACGGCTTGCGGCGCACGGCAGCGCGCAATGCCCTTCAACAAATCCGGGAAGCGGCCGCGCGACACGCAGAGGATGCGCGTCGGATCGTTGATCAGCGGCAGCTTCAGGCTGAGGGCGAGATCGGGCAGCGCCTTCAGGATGGGCGCCGCCTCGTCCGATTCGGCGATCGCGTTGAAAATGATGTCGGCGCGCGGCAGGGCGATGCTCGGCGCCAGAAGCTCGGCGGCGTCGGCGAAATACGTGTCGATCGCCGTCGAAGGGCGATGCAGCACGTACTCGATCGGCAGATTCGCCTGCCAATCACCCGGCATCTTGACGACGAGCACGCGCTTTTGCGCCGGCGGCGAGGTCGCCTCCTCGCTGTAGAGGCGGCGCAGGCGCAGGGCCGCGTCCTGATGATCGATTGCCATCGCGCGATCGCCGGCGATCTGCGCCAGCTCATAGATCGCCAGGTGCGCATCGAGCCGATCGGGCGCACGCTCGGCCGCGACGCGGTACGAGACGAGCGCCTCGGCAACCGCGCCCTGCCGCCGCAGCAGCGCGCCGAGCCCGATCCGGGCGTCGACATAGTGCGGGTCGAGCTCGACGGCGCGCGTAAAGGCGGCGAGGGCATCAGCGTCGCGCCCAAGCTCGGCGAGAATGGCCGCGCGATTGTTGTGCAGGACCGCAAGGCCAGGCGCGGCGCCGATCAGCAGCTCGAAGATCTGCAGGGCTTCGGCAGAATCGCCGGCGCGGTGCGCCGCGAGGGCCTGCGCGTTCACCTCGGTGAGCAGCTCGGCGCCCTGTCCGGTGTGCGCGCCTTTTTTCATCAAGCCATCCCATGCAGCAGATGCGGAGCCGCGCTGCTCGCCGCGGCGGAGAATGCGATCCTGCCCGGTTATGCCGACCAACCGGTAAAGTTTCGGTTAGACACCCGAATGAATAACGTCTTCCTGGTCAATTGTCCCGATCGTGAGCACGCTTGCTGGTCGGCCGGGGCTATGGGATAACCGCGCCGCTTCGAGGGCAGGGAGGGTGAGCAGAGGGCATGGCGAAGAGCGCGGCAAATCCCGAGGATACGCTTTATCTGGATGTGCCGGCCGGCCGGGTCGTCATCGCCCTTCGACCCGATTTGGCGCCGCGCCATGTCGAGCGGATCAAGGAGCTGGCGCGCACCGGCTTTTACGACGGGATCGCCTTCCACCGCGTCATTGCCGGCTTCATGGCGCAGACCGGCGATCCGCGCGGCGACGGTACCGGCGGCTCGGGACAGAAGCTCGCCGCCGAGTTCAGCGACGAGAAGCACGTCCGCGGCACCTGCTCGATGGCGCGAACGGCCAATCCCAACAGCGCCGACAGCCAGTTCTTCATCTGCCTCGCGCCCGCCCGCCACCTCAACGGCCAATATACGGTCTGGGGCCAGGTCGCCGCGGGCATGGAATTCATCGATGCCGTCAAGAAGGGCCACCCCGGCAGCGGCGAGGTCGACGATCCCGACCGCATCCTTAGGATGCAAGTGGCGGCGGATGTGGAGCCAGAGGCTTAGTTTTCGCGACTTCTCGCCCGTCCCCGCTTGCGCGGCGGGAGATGCCGCGTGACCGTTCATTTCATCGGCGCCGGACCCGGAGCGCCCGATCTCATCACGGTGCGCGGATTGCGCCTGGTGCAATCCTGCCCGGTCTGTCTCTACGCGGGCTCGCTCGTGCCGGCGGAGATCGTCGCCGCGGCGCCGCCGGGCGCACGGGTCGTCGACACGGCGCCGCTTCACCTCGAGCAGATCGTCGCCGAGATCGTCTACGCCGACGAGGCCGGCCAGGACGTGGCCCGGGTCCATTCGGGCGATCCCTCGCTCTACGGCGCCATCGCCGAGCAGATGCGCCGGCTCGACGCGCTCGGCATCGTCTATGACGTGACGCCGGGCGTTCCGGCCTTCGCTGCGACCGCGGCCGCGCTTCGTCTCGAGCTGACCTTGCCGGGCGAGAGCCAGACCGTGATCCTGACGCGCACGGGCGTGCGTTCCTCGGCGATGCCGGCGGGCGAGAGCCTCACGGCGCTCGGCGACAGCGGCGCCACTCTCGCGATCCATCTCTCGGTCAACAATCTGGCGCGGGTGGTGCGCGATCTGACGCCGCATTACGGCGCCGATTGCCCCGTCATCGTCGCCTACCGCGTGAGCTGGCCCGACGAGCTCATCCTGCGCGGCACGCTCGCGACGATCCGCGATGAGGTGAAGGCGGCCGGGATCACGCGCACCGCCCTCATTCTGGTCGGCCGCGTCCTCGCCTCGCGCGATTTCGCCGAAAGCCGGCTCTATGCGGCCGAGCATCACCATGTGCTGCGGCCGCGGCGGCCGTAGGGCTCCGGGCGGCGCCTATCTGGCCCCGGCTTCGCGCAACAATTGTGCCATCGCGTTCTGATGGCGATCCTGTGCCCAATCAAGCGCCGTTCGCCCGGTGTAGTCGGTCCGCTTGAGATCGGCGCCGCGCGGCAGCAACAGCTTTACCACGGGAATCCGCCCGCGCCCGGCCGCCAGCATCAGCGGCGTCGCGCCTTCGCGATTTTGCGGATCGACCGGCGCCTTGGCGGCGAGGAGAAGCTGCACGATCTCGGTATTGCCGCGTTCGGCCGCATAGTGAAGCGCGCTGTTCCCCGTCTTGTCGGCGATCGTCAACCGGGCGCCATTGTCGACGAGAACGCGCACGATCGCGAGATTTCCTGCGGTTGCGGCGAGGATGAGGCCACTGCGGCCGTCTTCATTGACGGCGTTGACATCGAAATTGCGGGCGACGAGGCGCTTCACGCGATCGACATCATTGCCTTTCGCCGCCGCGGGGATACTCGCGTCGAGGTCGGGCAGAAGGCTTATATCCGCAAGCGCCGGCCGCGCCAGGGAGAGCGCGAGGAGCGCCGCCACGGCGAAGGCGGACCGGATTCGAACGCCGCCGGTCATTCGCGGTCTTGCTGAAGAGCGGGCAGCGGCGGCGCCTCGATCCGCGCCGCAACCCAATCGAGCGCCGCCTCGACCGACGCCACGACCTCGCCGGGCTCGGCCGGGGGCCGGCGAACCATGATGATCGGGAGACTTGCCTCGCGTGCCGCGATCACCTTCGCCTCGGTGGCGTCCCCACCGCTCGCCTTGCACACCACGACATCGATGGCATAGCGCTGCAGAAGGTGTCGCTCCGCTGCGAGCGTGAAGGGACCGCGGCCGAGCACGATTTCATAGAACCGCAGCGGCAACGGGCATGATGGCGCATCGATCATCCGTACCAGAAAACGCACCTCGACGGCAGAGGCGAAGGCTGCAACCTCGCTCGAGCCGACCGTGAGGAACGCGCGCCGGCCGATTTTGCCGACGACGGATGCGGCTGCGGCGAGATCGTCGACTTCGATCCAGCGGTCGAGCGGGTGGCGCTTCCAGGGCGGCCGCAGCAGCATGAGGCGCGCGACCCTTGCCGTCTCGCACGCGCTGCGCGCATGCGCCGAAATCCGGTCGGCAAAAGGATGGGTCGCATCGATGACGAGACCGATGGCGTCGTCGCGCAGAAAGGCTGCGAGCCCGTCGGCACCACCGAATCCGCCGATCCGCACATCCCCCGTCACCGCGACCGGCCGCTCGGTTCGTCCGGCAAGCGAGGTGGTGAGGGCGACCCGGTTGCCAAAGCGCGCGACGATCGCGCGGGCGAGCGAAGCGGCCTCGACGGTGCCGCCGAGCAGCAAGATGCGCGTCGCCGCGCCGGGTGGGTTGCTAGGGCCCGGCATGAGCGAGCAGCGTGCCGGCGCGATCGAACATGGCGACATCGACGGCGGTGGCGCCGGCCAATGTCGCAAGTGCCACCTCGCGCGCCCCCACCGCGATGCGGCCGGCGAGCGCGGCCGCGCATTCGGGGCCGGCGGTCGCGGCGAGCGCCAAGACCTCGCCGGCGCCGGCGGCAATCCGCGCTTGGGCCACGGCGGTGTCAGGCGCCCCCACCGCCGCAAGAACCTCCGCGAGGCGGCCGGGCTCGACATTGCTGCGCGATGAATGGAGGTCGAGATGGCCGGCCGCGAGCTTTGCCAGCTTGCCGAAGCCGCCGGCGAGCGTCAGGCGATCGACCGGATGCCGGCGGAGATATTTGAGCGTCGCGCCGGCAAAATCGCCCATGTCGATGAGCGCGAGATCAGAGAGGCCGAGGAGCCGTGCCACCGCCGCTTCCGAGGTCGAGCCCGTCGCCGCGGCGAGGTGGCGCAGGCCGGCCGCCCGCGCGACATCGATGCCGCGATGAATGGAGTGAATCCAGGACGAGCACGAATACGGGATGACGATGCCGGTCGTGCCGAGGATCGACAACCCGCCGAGGATGCCGAGCCGCCCGTTCAAGGTCTTTTCGGCGAGCGCCGCACCGCCCGGGATCGAGATCGTGACGGTGAGGTCGAGCGGCGCGCCTCCCGTCGCCTCGGCGAGCGCCGCGGCGATCATGCGGCGCGGCCCGGGATTGATCGCCGGCTCGCCGACGGCAAGCGGCAGGCCGGCACGCGTCACCGTGCCGACCCCCGGCCCGGCCCGGAAGCGGAGACCGCCGCCTGGCGGCCCGGCGGCGATCTCGCTGATGACGAGCGCGCCATGCGTCACATCGGGATCATCGCCCGCATCCTTGAGGATGCCGGCGCGGGCGCCTTCGGCCGTACGCTCAGCAAGGGCCACGGCAAAGCTCGGCCGCGCGCCGCCGGGCAACGGAATGGTGACGGGGTCGGGGAAGGTCCCGCTCCGCCACCCCTCATAGGCGGCGCGCGCCGCCGCCGCGGCGCAGGCGCCCGTCGTCCAGCCGCGCCGCAGCGCGTCGTTCCCGCCGGAGCCCCCATCTTGCCGCGCCATGCCGGCATTCTACGGAGAAGCGGCCTCAGATGACTACCCCTCCAGACCGGCGCCGGTGTAGGCTTCGCCGCCGTGACCCAAGGAAACGATGCACTCTTCCCCGGGCTCGCCCTCCCCGATTTCGACGCGGGCTCCGTCTGGCTCGTCGGCGCCGGGCCGGGCGAGCCCGGTTTGCTCTCGCTCCTCGCGCTGCACGCGCTGCAACATGCCGATGCGATCATCCATGACGCGCTGGTCGATCCGCGCATCCTCCGCCTCGCCAATGGGAAGGCCGTGCTCGAATTCGCCGGCAAGCGCGGCGGCAAGCCGTCGCCGCGGCAACGCGACATCTCGGCCCGGCTCATCGAGCTCGCCAAGGCGGGCAAGCGCGTGCTCCGCCTCAAGGGCGGCGACCCCTTCGTCTTCGGCCGTGGCGCCGAGGAGGCGCTCGCCCTCGTCGCCGCCGGCGTGCCGTTCCGGATCGTGCCGGGCATCACCGCTGGCATCGGCGGCCTCGGTTATGCCGGCATCCCGACGACGCATCGCGACATCAACGCGGCGGTCACCTTCATCACCGGCCACAACAGCGCCGGCGTCGTCCCGGACGGGCTCGACTGGGAAGCGCTGGCGCGCGGCGCTCCGGTCCTCGTCATTTACATGGCGCTGAAGCATCTGGACGCGATCGCCCAACGTCTCATCGCCGGCGGGCGGGCGCCGACCGACCCCGTCGCCATCGTCAGCAAGGCGGCAACCGCAGAGCAACGCGTCGTCGAAACGACGCTCGCCTCCGCCGCCCGGGCGGCGGCGGAGGCGGCGATCGAGCCGCCGGCGATCGTCGTCCTCGGCGAGGTCGTGCGCTTGCGCGCCGGGCTTGATTGGCTCGGCGCGCTCATCGGAAGAAAGCTGGTCGCCGATCCACTCGGACGCAAGGCCCGGCAGAAAGCGTGCTGACCCTCCGTCGATGACCGCCGCTCTGCCGCCTACTGGGTGGGCTGCGCCGGTGCCGCTTGATTTGCCGCCGTAGGCAGCTCGAGCGCGGCCAAGGTCTTTTCGTCGAGCTGCCCCGTCGCGCCCAGACCGTGCGCATGCTGAAAGTTCCTCAGAGCTGCGACCGTCTTCGGTCCCCAGACGCCGTCGATGTTGTCGCGCACGTAAAATCCCGTGTCGTGCAACCGCTGCTGGATCTGCAGGACGGTGTCGGGCGAGACGGCCGCGGCCGGCGCCGCTCCGGGTGCTTGCTGGCCGCCTGTCGAGACGGTCCTCCACTGCCCGTCGCGCTGCCGGCAGGCGGTGCCTTCGATCTGCTGCTGCTGGCCGTCGACCACGGCGTTCGTCACGAAATTCCGGCACGGCTGGCCGCCGTTCCCCTGATAACTTGACGTCGGCGTCACCCAATAGGCGGAGCCTTTGTCGGGATTTTGCCAGGCGACGGTCTGGTTCGTCGGCGTGTGCTCGAGCGTCTGGCCGACGCAAGCCTGATCCGCCGGCTCCATCGACCGCCCGACATAACCGCCGGCGAGCGCTCCGCCGACGACGCCGACGATCGTCATCAAAGTGCTCCCCGAGCCTTTGCCGAACTGATTGCCGACGAGGCCGCCCAGCGCGCCTCCCGCGGCGCTGCCGAGGAGGTTTCCTTTCGATGTGCTCAAGATCTGCGACAGCGCGCCGCGGTCGCAAGAGCGCTGATCGGTGCCGAAGGTGCCGTACGATTGCGCCTCGGCAGTGAACGGCGCGATGAGGGAGCCCCCGAGCATCGCGACTGCGATCGGCAACGCCAAGCCGCACTGCCGGAAAGGCACGAAGAGCATCGTTTTCATCGGTGATCTCCCTAAATTTGCCGTCGGCTCGCGAGCCGCACCTTCTAAATTAGGCCGGCAACCCTCATTGGACAATTGGCTCGGCATGCGCTTCTATCCGCTCCGAGCTTGACCGGCATGGCGGCTCGAGGGAATGCGAGCCCCGGCCGGCGAGTCTCATATCGGTATGACGAGCGTCACAGTGCGACTGAGGTGAGTGCGAAGCGTGTCCCCGGCAGCCAAGCGCGGCATCATCGTCTTTCTCGCCGGGCTCGTCGTTCTCGTCGGCGCGCTCGCCTTCGAGTTTCTCTATCTCCGGCCCGGCTCGAAGGGCGAGGTGTCCCTGCTGCCGACGAGCGCCATCGCGATCGGCGGTCCGTTCACCCTCACCGATCAGGACGGAACGGTCCGACGTTCGGAGGATTTTCGCGGCAAGCTGGTTCTGATCTATTTTGGCTATACCTATTGCCCCGATGTCTGCCCGACCGAATTGCAGACGATGAGCCAGGCGATCGACTTCCTCGCCGAGAAGGGCGAATTGGTGCAGCCGATCTTCATCACGATCGATCCGGAGCGCGATACGGTCGAGGAGATGAAGATTTATGCCGAGAATTTTCACCCGCGCCTCCTCGCTCTCACCGGCACGGCCGAGCAGATCGGGGAAGCCACGCGCGCCTACAAGGTGTTCTATCAGAAGGCGCCGCAGGGCGACGGCGACTACCTCATGGATCATTCCTCGATCGTCTATCTGATGGATCGCGACGGCCATTACCTCGCCCATTTCAGCGGCAATGCGAGCGCCGAGCAAATGGCGGCGGCGATCGCCAAGCATCTTTAGAGCCGCCGCGGTGACGGGCGGCCTCATCATCGCCGCGCCGGCCTCGGGCAGCGGCAAGACCGTGCTGACGCTCGGCCTCCTGCGCCACCTTGCGCGCGGCGGGCGGCGCGTCGCTTCGGCAAAGGTGGGACCCGACTACATCGACCCGTCGTTTCACCAGGCGGCGTCGGCGGCGCCGTCCCGCAACCTCGACCCTTGGGCGATGCGGCCGGCAACGATCGCCGGCCTCGTTTCGCAGCTTGAAGCGAGTGCGGAGCACATCCTCTGCGAAGGCGTCATGGGCCTCTTCGACGGCGCCGGCATGGAAGCCAAGGGCTCGACCGCCGACCTTGCCGCCGCGACCGGCTGGCCGGTCGTGCTCGTCGTCGATGTGCGCGGCCAGGCGGCATCGGTCGCGGCGCTGCTGCGCGGTTTTGCCGGCCATCGTGCGGATTTGCCCTTGGCGGGCGTCATTCTGAACCGCGTCGGCGGCGCGCGGCACCGCCGGATGATCGAGACGGCCATCGCCGCCGCCCTGCCCGATCTGCCGATTCTCGGCGCCGTCCCGCGCGCCGACGCGCTTGCCCTGCCCGAGCGGCATCTGGGGCTCGTCCCGGCAGGCGAGCATGCGGCGCTCGGCGTCTTCCTCGACCGGGCCGCCGATTGCATCGCGGCGCATCTCGACATCGCGTCCCTCCTCGCCCTCGCGCGGCCGTCGCGCCTTGGCGCCGCGCCGCCGCCGGAGCTCCTGCCGCTTCTCGGCCGGCGCATCGCGGTGGCGCGCGACGACGCCTTCGTCTTCGCCTATCCCACGGTGCTCGATGGCTGGCGCCGCGGCGGCGCCGACATAAGCTTCTTCGCGCCGCTCGCCGACGAGGCCCCGGAGGCGGAGAGCGACGCCGTCTATCTGCCCGGCGGCTATCCCGAGCTTCACGGCGGCCGCCTCGCCGCCAATGCGCGCTTCCTTGGCGGCTTGCGTGCGGCCGCTGGACGCAGCGCCGCCGTCTATGGCGAATGCGGCGGCTACATGGTGCTCGGCGAGGCGCTCATCGACAGCGACGGCGCGCGCCACGCGATGGCGGGGTTGCTGCCGCTCGTCACGAGCTTCAAGGCGCGACGTCTCCATCTCGGTTATCGCGCGCTCCGCCTCATCGCCGAGGGTCCGCTCGGCGCCGCGGGCGACCGCTTCCGCGGCCACGAATTCCACTACGCCAGCATCGCCGCCGAGGGTCCCGGCGAGACGCTGTTCGCGGCCGAGGATGCCGACGGCGCGACCCTGGGATCGCACGGGCTGCGGCGCGGCACGGTTTCGGGCAGCTTTCTTCACCTCATCGATCGCGCGGAAGCGTAACGCGTCATCGATCGCCCAGATTGCCGGTGAATAGTCCGGACAATTGCGCTAATGTGGGGACCGCGACAACCGCCGGTAGTCTGCCTCGACCGTTCCGGGGTCCCAGGCAAACCGAGCGAGCCAGCACATCGAGGAAGGGCCGAGCAGAGCAGGCGATCAGAGCCGCGCGCGGAATTTACCGCGCGCGCACGGAGGAGGGCGAGGACATGGCTACGCCGCCGGTCGATCTTGGAACGCTGATCATGAATATCAATCCATACCCGAAGATCAAGACGGACATGGACATTTATGTTGGCAATCCCAACCCACCCGCAACACCCAACGATCTTTGCCAAGTCGAACTCATGTTCGACGACTCGTATTCCGAGGGACACGAGTGGACCTTCAGGGGAGAGCCGCAACCCGTCAAACTGGCGGCCCGGATCCGCTACCGTTATCCGTCGCTGAAAGACGCCACTGGCAAAGTGCTGTGCTGGACCAGTGACTATCTCCTCATCGGCTTCGAGGGCTCGGGCGGTCCGTAGCCCACGGCGCTCGCGCTGTCGATCTCCGGGCAGCCGGCGATCGGCGCAAGGGAAGGTTGCTATAAACCGGCCTTTTTGAGTCCGTCGAGGATCAAGTTTAGCGCCGTTTCGTCGACGTAATAGCGGCGCAAATAAGCTTGCACGCCGGCAAGATCGCCGTCGCTCCGGCGCAAAACGGGAAGCAGTTCTT
>JBGPOZ010000091.1:0-16302 GCA_041488295.1 Allostellaceae bacterium | reverse complement strand
CGGATCGTTGTTCTGAAAAGTCGGCTGCGCGTCGACCAGCGCGTCGCCGCTCACCATGACCCGTTTCTGCACGACGTAAAAGCCGCCCTGCGTTGCGCGCCGTGAATCGGGCGCCCCCGGAAGAAGGACGTCGCCCGGCGGTAAATGCCCGTGCTGCGCCTCGTCGGGCGACGTCGTCGTATCGACGAGCTGGAAGGTCATCTTCGCGGTTTGTCCGATGATCCCCTTCACATGCTCGGGATTGTCGATGCCGGGAAGCTGGACGAGGATGCGGTCCTGCCCTTCCCGCTCGATCGTGGGTTCCCGCGTTCCGGTCTCGTCGATGCGGCGGCGGACGATCTCGATCGATTGATCGACGGCGGCGCGCCGCCGCGCCGTCAGCGCGGTATCGCCGTAACGCAAGGTGACGAGGCCGGTGTCGGAAACCGTCGAGACGAGCTCGGGATCGAGGTCGTGGAACAGCTTCTCGACCTCGCCCTGACGCCCCGCTTGCCGCACTTTGTCGTAATCGCGCAGCTGCACCACCACGGCGTCGTTCTTGACGTCGAGCCCGGTATAGCCGAGATCGGCCTTGCGCAGCGCGGTACGGGCGTTGTCGACCTCATTCTCCAAGAGATCGTGCAGCGCCTTGCCGTAATCGACTTCGAGCAGCAGATGCGAGCCGCCGCGCAGGTCGAGGCCGAGATTGACTTGGTGCTTCGGCAGCCAGCGCGGCAAGCTGGCGAGGGTCGCCGCGGGGACGAGGTTCGGGATCGAGAAGACGACGCCAAAGAGACAGGCGAGGAGGATGACGATTTTGCTCCAAGTCGCGAAGTGCAGCATGACCGTTCCGGCGATCCCGTCCGCCTATTTGCTGGAGCCGCCGCGTGCGGCGCCCTTGCGCTTGTCCTTGGTCTCGCCCGCCGCCTCGGCCGCGTCGGCGCCCTCCTCCGCCTTCTCCTTGGCGGCAGAGGGATCGGCTTTCGCCAAGACGGCGGTGATGGTGCCGCGCAAGACCCGCACGCGCGTGCCCTCGGCGATGTCGACCAACAGCTCGTCGTCGCCAATGACTTTGGCGACCGTGCCGATGATGCCACCGCCCGTGACGACGCGGTCGCCGCGCCGGACCGCCGCCAGCATCTTCTTCAGATCCTGGGCCTTTTTCTGCTGCGGGCGCAGCAAAAGGAAATACATGACGACGAAAATCAGGATGAAGGGCAGGAACTGCACCATCGCCTGACTGTCGACGAACCCCTGCGCGTAAGCTGGGGAGATCAGCATCAAAAGCTCCTCCGGCGCGGAAATCCCATGTCGCGCGCGGCCGAATTGGTACGCGAAGCGCCGGCAAAGAGCAATCGAGGAAAGCGGCGCAAGCGATTGACCCCCGCGCTTCTTGTGCTAGGGTCCGCCGCCGATTTCACGGTTTCCTTTGGTTGATGACGCGCCGCAAAGACTTCAAGACGATGACCGATGCCAGCCTCATCGAGGTGTTGCGACAGATCGCCGCGTCGCTCGACCGCCTCGCCCCGCCGCCCGTGCCGGTGAGCGACATCCACGGCGCCGACGCCTTCGTCTGGCACGCCGATCGCGAATGGCTGGAGGGGGTGGCGACGGTGAACCGCGTCGATCTGGACCTCTTGCGCGGCATCGACCGGGTGCGCGACATCCTGCTCGACAACACGCGGCGCTTCGCCGCCGGCCACGCCGCCAACAACGTGCTGCTGTGGGGCGCGCGCGGCACCGGCAAGAGCGCGCTCGTCAAGGCCGTCCATGGCGAGATCAACCGCGTCAATCCGGGTGCCCTCGTCCTCGTCGAGATCCATCGCGAGGACATCCCGTCGCTGCCGCGCCTCCTCGGGCGCCTGCGCGGCTGCGGGCGGCGGTGCCTCCTCTTCTGCGACGATCTCTCCTTCGACCAACAGGACACGAGCTACAAATCCTTGAAGGCGGTGCTCGACGGCGGCATCGAGGGGCGGCCGGAGAACGTCCTCCTCTACGCCACCTCGAACCGCCGCCACCTCCTGGCGCGCGAGATGATCGAGAACGAGCGCTCGACGGCGATCCATCCCGGCGAGGCGGTCGAGGAAAAGGTCTCGCTCTCCGACCGTTTCGGCCTCTGGCTCGGCTTCCACAATTGCGACCAGGAGACGTTCTTCGCGATCGTCGCCGGCTATGCCCGGCGTTACGGCCTCGACGTGCCGGCGGAGCAGCTCAGATCCGAGGCGAATGAGTGGTCGGTGACGCGCGGCGCCCGCTCCGGCCGCGTCGCCTGGCAATACATCCAGGATCTTGCGGGACGGCTCGGCAAGCGGCTCGAATAGGGCCGCCGATGCGGCTTCCTTACCGGCGTCATTGCGAGCCGGAGGCGAAGCAATCCAAGAGCCGGAGCTGGTTGCCTCGATTGCTTCGCTATGCTCGCAAAGACGGTTCCGGTGCGGTGGTGCCGCGTGACGCCATCGACCTCACTGGGCGGTCGCCGCCGAGTCCGGCGGCAGATAGCTCGTCGGGTCGAGTGCGTGAGCGCCTTGGCGAATCTCGAAATGAAGCTGTGGCTCGGTGACCGTCCCGGTCTGTCCGACCGTGGCGATGATTTGCCCGCGCTTCACCCGGTCGCCACGCTTGACGCGCAACGTCTCGCAATGCGCGTAGGCCGTGGTCCAGCCGCCGGCGTGCTTGATGAGGATGAGATTGCCGAAGCCGCGCAATTCGTTGCCGGCATATGCCACGACCCCGTCATTGGCGGCAGCGACCGCGGTGCCGCGCGTCGCCGCGATGTTGATGCCGTCGTTTTGCGTACCGCTGGCGCCGGGGCCGTAGCCGACCACCATCGCGCCGCGCACCGGCCACTGAAAGCCGAGCCCGGTGTGCGGCGGCTCGGCATGCGGGCCCGGCGGCGGTACGGTCGACGGCGGTACGATGGGCGGCAGCGCCGCCACCTGCTGCTGCGCGGCCGGCGGCGCGGGCGCGGCGGGGAGGGGCGATGGTGCCACCGCTTGCGGCGGGGCGACGCCCGCGCTTTGCGGCGGCACCGGCTCCGGCTTCGCCGGCGGCGGGACCAGCGGTTGGGCGACGATCAACGGCGCGGGGGCCGGCGTTTGGCTCTGCTCGACTGTCGCTGAGCCATCGACGGGCGCCGGCGCGCTCGCCGAAGCCGACTGCACCGGCGCGGGCAGGATCAGCACCTCCCCGGCATGGACCGGATAGGGCGGCGCGAGGTGGTTCGTCGCGGCGAGCGTGCTCACATCGACGCCGAAGCGGCGCGACACGGCGTTGAGCGTCTCGCCGGGCTGCAGCGTATAAGTTCGCACCTGCGGCACGACGAGCCGCTGTCCCTTGAGGAGGCGGAACGGCGGCTGCAGATTGTTCGCTTCGATGAGCGAGCGGATCGGCACGTCGTAACGGCGGGCGACGCCGTAGAGCGTCTCGCCGGCGCCGACCACGATCGTATCTGGATGCGGTGCCGGCGCCGCGGGCTGGCCGCGCGCATCGATGCCGTTGCCGGGGACGACCGGCGCCGGCGGCAGTTGGCGCACGCAAGCGGAGGCGAGGAGCGCCAGCAGCAGGGCAGCCCGTTGCAGCAAACGGAGGGTGAGGCGATCCGACTCGGTCATGATCGCGCCGCCTCGCCTCAATCCGAGCCCGTGCTCCCGTCGCGCGGCAGACCGGCGACGAGCGGCACGAAGCGGACCGGGCCGAGCTCCTCGGTCTTGAAACCATCGGCGCCGCGGCGGATGCGCAAAAGCTGCTGATCGCGCCGATCCTCGCCGACCGGCGCCACGAGAATCCCATCCTCGGCGAGGCTGTCCGCGAGGATCGCCGGCAGCTCCGGCGCTGCCGCGGTGACGATGATCCGCTCGAACGGCGCTTGCTCGGGCCAGCCCTTGGTGCCATCGCCGAAGCGCAAGGTGACGTTGTGGATGCGAAGCTCGGCAAGACGCTGCTCGGCCTCCTTCAAGAGGCCGCGATGGCGCTCGATCGAGAAGACGCGTCGGCACAGCTTCGCCAGCACCGCGGTCTGATAGCCGGAGCCGGTGCCGATCTCGAACACCTTGTGGCGATCGCTGAGCTCGAGCGCCTCGGACATGAGCGCGACGATGAGGGGCTGGCTTACCGTCTGGCCATGGCTGATCGGCAGCGCCACGTTCTCATAGGCCTGGTCGGCGAAGGTCGGCGGCACGAACAGCTCGCGCGGCACGCGTTCGATCGCGCCGAGCACGCGCTGGTCGGTGATGCCGAGGCGCCGCAGCTCCATGATGAGGCGCAGCTTGTTGCCGATGAGCGGCGAGTCGTTGTCGATCATGCGAAGAGCTTGCCGAGGGCGCCCAGCGCCGGGACGTTGGTGAGATCGAGAAAGACCGGCGTCACCGAGACGGCGCCGCCATTGACGGCGGCGATGTCGGTGCCGGGCTCGTTCGGCGATTCGTCGCGCATCGGGCCGATCCAATAATAGGGAACGCCGCGCGGGTCGATCCGAGCGGTCAGATTGTCGCCGAGCTTGCGCCGCCCCTGCCGCGTCACGGCGATGCCCTTCACCTTGTCCACCGCCACGTCGGGGAAGTTGACGTTGACAAGGGTGTTGCGCGGCCAGGGCGCGGCGGTGAGGCGGCGGAGCACCTCGGTCGCGAAATGCGCCGCAGTGTCCCATTTGATGCCGTTGTTGCGGTCGTAATGCTGGCTCAGCGCCACCGCCGGCACCTCGAGGAGCGTCGCCTCCATCGCCGCGGCAACCGTGCCCGAATAGGTGATGTCCTCGCCGAAATTGCCGCCGGCATTGATGCCGGACAGAACGAGCGTCGGCGGCTTGTCCTTCATGATCGATTTGATGGCAAGCAGCACGCTGTCGGTCGGCGTGCCGTCGACGGCGTAGCGGCGGCGCGCCACCTTGCGGATGCGCAGCGGCCGCCGCAGGGTCAGCGAGTGGCTGGCGCCGCTCTGCTCCTGCTCGGGCGCGACGACCCAGACGTCGGGGCAGAGCGCGCGCGCAACCTTCTCCAAGAGGCGAAGCCCGGGCGCGTTGATGCCGTCGTCATTGGAGATGAGGATGCGGGCGGTCGCGAGATCGATCGGGCGGTCAAACATCGCGGCCGATCACCTCCACCCCTCCCATGTAAGGCTTCAGCGCGTCGGGAACCGCGACGGTGCCGTTGCCCTGCTGGTAGTTCTCGAGGATAGCGATGAGGGTGCGCCCGACGGCGAGGCCGGAACCGTTGAGCGAGTGGACGAAGCGCGTCCCCTTCCCCTCGCTCGGTCGGAAGCGCGCCTTCATGCGCCGCGCCTGGAAGTCGCCGCAATTGGAGCAGCTCGAGATCTCGCGATAGGCGTTCTGCCCGGGCAGCCAGACCTCGATGTCGTAGGTTTTGCGCGCGGCAAAACCCATGTCGCCGCTGCACAGAAGCATGGTGCGATAGGCAAGGCCGAGGCGTTTCAGCACCGTCTCGGCGCATGCCGTCATCCGCTCGTGCTCCTCCTCCGAGCGGTCGGGATGCGCGATCGAGACGAGCTCGACCTTCGAGAATTGATGCTGGCGGATCATGCCGCGCGTGTCCTTGCCGGCGGCGCCCGCCTCTGAGCGGAAGCACGGCGTCAAGGCGCTGAAGCGGAGCGGCAGTTCTTCCTCGGCGACGATCTCGTCCATGACGAGGTTGGTCAGCGACACCTCGGCGGTCGGGATGAGCCAGAGCCCGGTCGTGGTGCGAAAGAGATCGTCCGCGAATTTCGGCAAGCTGCCGGTGCCGAAAACCGCCTCGTCGCGAACGAGCAGCGGCGGCGAAATCTCGGTGTAGCCGAATTCGCGCGTGTGCAGATCGATCATGAACTGGCCGATCGCGCGCTCGAGCCGTGCGAGTTGTCCGCGCAGCACGACGAAGCGCGCACCGGAGATCTTGCCGGCGCTGGCGAAATCCATCAGGCGAAGCCCTTCGCCGATCGCGAAATGCTCCTTCGCCGGAAACCCGAATTGCGGCGGCGTGCCATGGCTGCGGACCAGCAAATTGCCGCGCTCGTCGACGCCGTCCGGAACCTCCGCGGCGGGAAGATTGGGCAGGCCGGCGAGGATGTCGTCGATCTCGCGACGGAGGCGAGCCGCCTCTTGCTCGGCGTGCGCCTGCACATCCTTGTCGCGCGCGACTTGGCTCAGCAGCTCGGATGCGTCGCCGCCCTTTCCCTTGACGGCGCCGATTTCCTTCGCGAGCCGGTTGCGGTGCGCCTGAATCTCTTGCGCCGCCGTCTCCTTGGCGCGCCATTCTTCATCGCGCGCGACGATCTCGGCGGCGCGCGGCTGCAGCCCCCGCCGCGCGAGGCCGCGATCGAAGGCATCAGGATTGTCGCGGATCCATCTCACATCGAACATGGCGCTGCCGAATGCCTAGGAACGCTCACGCGCTTATAGAGCGCGGCCGGGCGCGCGTCCATCGCCGCCGAGATTCAACCGCCTCCGCCCATCGCCGCGTCCTCGGCGGCCTCGCGCTCCGCGCGTTTCTTCTCGACCATGCGGCACGAGATGATCGAGATCTCGTAAAGGACGAGGAGCGGCAGGGCGAGGCTCACTTGGCTGAAGACGTCGGGCGGCGTCAGCACCGCGGCGGCGATGAAGATGCCGACGATGGCATAACGCCGTTTCTCGGCGAGCGCCTTGGCGCTGACGAGACCGACCCGCGCCATCAAGGTCAGCAGCACCGGAAGCTGAAAGGCGAGGCCGAAAGCGAAGATCAAGGTCATGATGAGCGAGAGATACTCGCTCACCTTCGCCTGCAGCTCGATCGGCAATTGCCCCTCGCCGGCCGGCACCTCGAAGCTGAGGAAGAATTTCCAGGCGAGCGGAATGACGATGAAATAGACGAGGCACGCGCCGATGATGAAGAGGATCGGCGTCGCGATGAGGTAGGGCAGAAACGCCTTGCGCTCGTTCTTGTAGAGGCCGGGCGCGACGAACATCCAGATCTGGCTGGCGATGATCGGAAACGCGAGGCAAAAGCCGGCCCAGAACGAGACTTTGAGGTAGGTGAAGAACGCCTCGGTCAGGTTCGTGTAGATCATCTTGTGCTCGGGCCGCCCCTCGAGGGCGACGGCGAGGGGATGCGCCAGGAAGGCGTAGATGCGCTCCTTGAAGAGGTAGCAGGCGATGGTCGTCACCATCACGGCGATCGCCGAATAGACGAGGCGATTGCGTAGCTCGACCAGATGATCGATCAACGGCATCTTGCCGGATTCAAGTTCCTTGTCGTCGTCCTCGTCCATCAGACAGCGGTACCGGAATGCGGGGGCGTCTGGGCCTCGCCGCCGGCAGGCTCCGCCGTGGGCGGCGCGACGCTCGGCGATTCAGCGGGCGGAGCCATGCTCGGCGATTCAGGGGCCGGCGGAAAGGCCGGCACGTCGGGCGCGCCGCTGCCGATTTTGGTGATGTCGGGCATTTCGGGCGGCTTCAACTGCTCGGCGAGATCGCCGGTCGGATCAACCGCTTTCTGGAATTCATGCTCGAGATCGACCGCGGTCACCTTGTCGATCTCGTTCTTGACCTCGTCGAGCTCCGCCTCGCGGATCATCTGCTCGACGCTGCTTTGGAACTCGCGCGAGACGGTGCGTGCCTTGCGCGCCCATTTGCCGGCGGTGCGCAGCGCCTTCGGCAGGTCCTTGGGGCCGATGACGACGAGCGCCACGGCGCCGATCAAGGCGATCTCGGACCAGCTAAAATCGAACATCGAACGCCACCAACGTCACCAATCCGCGGCCACTGCCGCTCCTCGGCAGGATCAGCCTCTTCCGAAAAGACCGGCTCTTCCGATGAGTTATGTCCGGCGCGGCGACATTGCCAGCGCGGCGCCGGGATAATGGCAGAAAGGCCCGCGCCTCGCAACGCCGCGGCCGGGACGCGGCGCCGTCACTGGGACCCCTCGCCCTCGCCCCTTCGCTCGCTGTCCGGTGACGTCTCCGGCAGCGAAACCCCCGCCTCCTCGCCCACATCCGCAACAGGAAAAAGAAAATCCCCGCCGCCCTCGTCGTCCGCCTCCGTCTCGCTCGGCGCGGTCGCCTCGACGATCTCGCCGAGCGAGGTGCCGGGCCGGGTGTCGAGGAGGCCCGCCGCCTTGAGCTCGTCGATCCCGGGCAGATCGCCGAGGCCGTCCAACCCGAAATGCTGAAGGAACTCCTCGGTCGTCACCCACATCGCCGGCCGGCCGGGCGATTGCCGATGCCCCTTCGGCCGGATCCAACCCGATTCCATCAAGGCGTCGAGAATGCCGCGCGACAGGGCAACGCCGCGGATCTCCTCGACCTCCGCGCGCGTCACCGGCTGGTGATAGGCGATGATGGCGAGGGTTTCGACCGCGGCGCGCGACAGCTTGCGCGAGACGGTGCGCTCGAGCATCAGCCGCGGCGCCAGATCGGGGGCGGTGCGGAAGCACCAGCCGCCGGCAATGCGCGCCAGATTGACGCCGCGATGGCGGTAGATCTCCTGCAGCTCGGCGAGAAGACTCGGCAGATCGCAGCCCTCGGCAAGGCGGTTCAAGAGCTGGGCTTCTTCGACCGGCTTGTCGGCAGCGAAGATCAAGGCTTCGAGAAGCCGCAGATCCTGTCCGCGGTCGCCGCTCACGATGCCTCCGGCGCGCTGCGCAGATAGATGGGACCGAAAGCCATGTCCTGGCGCAGCTCGAGGCGGCCGGAGCGCACAAGCTCGAGGCTCGCGGCGAAGGTCGCGGCGACCGCGGAGCGGCCGACGAGGCCACCGCGCAGATCGTGCGGCAGGAAGCTCATGAGGCCGCGCCACTCGGGCACCTTGCCGAGAATGCGCCCGAGCCGCTCCAAGGCCTCGTCCATCGAATAAAGCTCGGCGGCGCGGATCTCGAGCACCGCGCCGCCGGCATGCCGCCGACTGTCGCCGTAGGCCTTGAGGAGATCGTAAAGCGAAACGTCGTAGACGATGCGCGAGACGAGGCGCAGGCCATCGGGCGCGCCGCGGGCGAACACCTCGCGGCCGAGCTGCGGGCGCGCCATCAGCCGCAAACCCGCCAGCTGCATCGCTTCGAGGCGCTGCAGCTGGAAGGCGAGCGCGGCCGCCATCTCGGCGCCGCTCGGCTCCTCCTCCGGCGCCGGCTCGGGCAGGAGAAGACGCGATTTGAGGTAAGCCAGCCACGCCGCCATCACCAAGTAATCGGCGGCGATCTCGAGCCGGAGCCGCCGCGCCGCGGCGATGAACGCCAGATACTGATCGGCGAGCTGGAGGATCGAGATCTTGGTGAGGTCGACCTTCTGCTCGCGCGCCAGCGTCAGGAGGACGTCGATCGGGCCTTCGTAACCTTCGAGGTCGACGACGAGCTCGGCCTGCGGCGATCTTTCCCGCCGCGGCTCTGCCTCGCTGAATTCCTGAATCGTGATCATGAAAAGAGATCGGGAATTCCCGTGATCGCAATGATCAAGTCTAGCAGTTGTTCGACCGGCCAAGCGAGGACCCAGCGGATGACGTCGAGATCGACCCCGATCCGCTCGCCGATCCACGGTGCGACGAACAGCAGCAGGATCACCAGCGGAATGCCAAAGCGCTCGAGCCGCGCCAACGGAAGGGCGAGCGGACGCGGCAGGAGGCCGATCGCGACGCGGCCGCCATCGAGCGGCGGAATCGGAAGCATGTTGAAGACGGCGAGGACGACGTTGATGAGGATCGCATTGCGAAGGTTGAAGAGCGTCCATTGCGCCGCTGTCCCGGGGAGCAGGATTGCGGCGTAGACGAGCCAGGCCGCGGCAAAAGCGAGGGCGATGTTCATCGCCGGTCCCGCGGCCGCGACCAGCACCGAGCCGAAGCGCGGATTGCGCAACGCGCGGAAGTTGACCGGCACCGGCTTCGCGTAACCGAAGAGGAATGGCGAGTGTACGAGGATCAGCAGCGCTGGCAGAATGATCGTCCCAAAGCGGTCGACATGCTTCAACGGATTGAAGGTGACGCGCCCCAGTCGCTTCGCCGTGTCATCGCCGAGAAGGTTCGCGACGAAGCCGTGCGAAGCCTCGTGGAACGGGATGGCGATGAGGAGCGGCAAGATCCAGGTCGATGCCTCGTAGACGACGCTCAGATTTCCGTGCACCTGGCTCCGTCTCCTCAAGCGGCGCCGAAGAAAGCGGTGAAGCGCGCGAGGAGCTCCGCGGGATCGACGGGCGCTCGATGGCGCCGCCGCGTGTCCTCGCCGGCATCGAGCCGGCGTTGCGCCGTGGCCCCGAGCGGGCCCACCGCGCTCGCGACGTCGCGCATCTCGTCCATCTTGCCGTTGCAGTGGAGGACGAGATCGCAGCCCGCGGCGAAGGCGCCGGCCGCGCGCGCGCCGAGGCTGCCGCCCAGCGCCTGCATCGACAGATCATCCGAGACAAGGACGCCGTCGAAACCGATCGAGCCGCGGATCACCGCGTCGATGACGATCGGCGACAAGGTCGCCGGCCGTTCCGGGTCGATCGCCGCGTAGACGACATGCGCCGTCATTGCCCAGGGCATATCGGCGAGCGCGCGGAACGGCGCGAAATCGGTCGTCTCGAGCTCGGCGCGCGGCGTCGCCACCATCGGACAAGCGAAATGGCTGTCGACAGTGCCGCGGCCGTGCCCGGGGATGTGCTTGACGATCGGCATGATTCCGCCTTCGAGCAATCCCATCGCGGCGGCGCGTCCGATCCGGGCCACGGTGTCGGGGTCGGCGCCGTAGGATCTGTCGCCGATCACCTTGTCGGCGCCGGGCAAGCGCAGATCGAGCACGGGCACGCAATCGACCGTGATGCCGAGCGCGGCGAGATCGTCGGCGATGAGGCGGGTTGCGACCCGCGCCGCCGCCGGCGCCTTCGCGCCCAGCGCAGCGATCCGTTCGCCGGATGGATATGTCCGCCAATGCGGCGGCTTGAGCCGCGCGACGCGCCCGCCCTCCTGATCGATCAAGACCGGCGCATATTCGCGTCCGACCGTCTCGCGCAGGGCTGCAACGAGGCTGCGCACCTGCTCCGGATCGACGCAATTGCGCTGGAAGAGGATGAAGCCGAGCGGGTCGGTGTCGCGAAAGAAATGGCGCTCCTCCGGCGTGAGGCTCGGCCCGGCGCAACCGAAGAGGACGGCGTGCGGCGCCATGTCAGGGACGGACGAGGATGCAGGTGATTTGGCGCTCGCGCAACGCGCTGCAGATCCGCTCGGCCTTCGCGCCATCGGCGATGGGACCCGCCTGGAGACGGTAGAAGATGCCGCGCGCACCAAGATCGGCGCGCTGCCAGGACGCGCCGAGCCCGCCCAGGAGATCGTGGTTGGCGTTCTTGATCTTGCCCCATTGCGCGCGCGCCGCCTCCGCCGTGCGCACGGCGACGAGCTGCAGGCGGAAGCCGGTGACGGCGGGAGCCGGCTTCGGCCGAGGCGGCGGCGCCGTCGCGACCGGCGGGAGCGCAGGCGCCAACGCCGTCGGAGCGGGCGCCGGAGCCGGTGCCGGTGGCGCTGTCTCGGCCGGAACCGCGGCAATCGGTGACGGGAGCGGCGCCGGAACCACTTGCGGTGCCGGCGCGGCGATTGCCGGGACGGGTGTGGCGGGCGCCGCTTGCGGCACAGGCGGGGTTTGCTCGGCGGCCGTCGCTTGCTGGGCGGGCAACGCCGGGCTCGGCGTCGGCGGCGCGACGGCAGCTGGACGCGGCAGCGGCGCTTCAGGGGGCGGCAGGAGCTTTTCGACCTGCGCCTGGCCGCGTCCCTCGGAATAGATCGACATGTCGCGGTCGGGAATGCTCATCCCGCCGGGTTTCTCGGGTCGCGTCTTGGTCGCGCCCTCTTCGGCACGGATGAGCGGCACCTCGCCCGGCGCGTGCGCGCGCCCGGCCTGGTAGGCGTACCAGAGGCCGCCGGCGAAGGCGGCCATCACCACGAGGACGATGAGCGGGCCGACGATGTGGCGTCGCCGCGGTCGGTGCCCGGTATCGCTGTAGGCCGACATGCTCCCCTCTTGCGTATCCGCTGATCTGAGACCGTAAGCCATCAGCGCATCTCCTCGACCGGCTCGACACCGAAGACGCGCAGCCCCGACGCGATGATGATCGCCACTGCCTGGACCAGCGCCAGCCGCGCCTTCGTCACGGCGAGATCGCCGGCGAGGATGAAGCGCAGGCTCGTCTCCTCTTTGCCCTTGTTCCACAGGCCATGAAAGCCCGCCGCGACGTCGCCGAGATAAAACGCGACACGGTGCGGCTCGTGCGCCTCGGCGGCGCTCTCGACGAGGCGCGGCCAACCGGCAAGGAGGCGGATGAGCGCGAGCTCGGCCGGATCTGACAATTTCTCGCACGGCGCCAGGGCGAGCGCGGGTGCCGAGAAATCCTCGTCCGCGAACTCCGCGCGCGCGTGGCGCAGCACGGACGACGCACGGGCATGCGCGTATTGCACGTAGAAGACCGGGTTGTCCTTCGATTGCTCGGTCACCTTCGCGAAGTCGAAATCGAGCGGCTGATCGTTGCGCCGCGTCAGCATCATGAAGCGGAAGACGTCCTTGCCGACCGCGTCGACGACTTCGCGCAAGGTGACGAAGGTGCCGGCGCGCTTCGACATGCGAACCGGCTCGCCCTTGTCGAAGAGGTTGACGAGCTGGCAGAGCTTGACGTCGAGGTCGCCCTTTCCGGCGGTGAGCGCCTTCACCACCGCCTTCATGCGCTTCACGTAACCACCGTGATCGGCGCCCAGGACGTCGATCATGAAGGTGGTACCGCGACGATACTTGTCGAAATGATAGGCAATGTCGGCGGCGAAATAGGTCCAGGACCCGTCGGATTTGCGCACCGGACGGTCGACATCGTCGCCGAAATCGGTTGCCCTGAAGAGCGTCTGCGGTCGGGGCTCCCAATCCTCGGGCAGCTTGCCCTTGGGCGGCTCGAGCGTCCCGATATAGAGGAACCCGGCGCTCTCCAGCGCGCCCAACGCCGCCTCGACCCCGCCCGATTCGACGATCGCGCGCTCGGAGCTGAAGACCTCCTGATCGATGCCGAGAGCGGCGAGATCGGCGCGGATGAGCGTCATCATCTCGGCGATGGCAAAGCTGCGCACCGGGCCGAGCCATTCGGCCTCCGCAAGACCGAGCCAGCGGCGGCCGTCGCGCGCGGCGAGCGCCCGGCCTGTCTCCTTGAGGTAGTCGCCGGGATAAAACCCCTCGGGAATGGCGGCGATCGTCTCGCCGAGCGCTTCGCGGTAGCGCAGATGAACCGAGCGCGCGAGAACGTCGACCTGCGCGCCGGCGTCGTTGATATAGTATTCGCGGACGACCTTGTGTCCCGCCTTCTCCAGCAAGGAGGCGAGGACGTCGCCGAAGACGGCGCCGCGACCGTGCCCGACATGAAGCGGCCCCGTCGGATTGGCCGAGACGTACTCGACATTGACGCGCGTGCCGCCGCCCATCGTCGAATCGCCGTAGCTTGTCCCGACGCGCAGGATGTCGGCGAGGCGGGCGTGCCAGAAATGATCGGCGAGACGGAAATTGAGGAAACCGGGGCCGGCGACCGCCACCTCGGTCACGGCGGGATGAGCGCGCAGCTTTGCGGCGAGACTTTCGGCGAGCGTGCGCGGATTGGTGCCGGCCGGCTTCGCCAGCACCATCGCGGCGTTGGTCGAGAGATCGCCATGCGCGGGATCGCGCGGCGGCTCGACGACGAAGCGAGAGAGATCGAGTCCGGGCGGGAGAGCACCCGCTCCCGCCATCTTCGCGATTTCGGCACTGATCTCGTCGCGGAAATACCGGTAAAGGTTCATGTCGTCGTCGCGTAGGTGTCGAAGAGCCGCGCATGCTCATCGAGCGCAAAGCGATCGGTCATGCCGGCGATGTAGTCGGCGACGATCCGCGCGGTCGCAGCGCTCCCCGGCTCGCGCGAGGCGGCGCGCCACTCGGTCGGCAGGCATTCCGGCTCGGCGAGAAACAGCTCAAACATCTCCTGCACGATACGACGCGCTTTCGAGGCCATACGATTAACCTTGTAATGCCGATACATGCGCTCGAACAAGAACGCCTTGAGGGCCTTGTCGTTGGCCTTCATGAGATCCGAGAAAGCGACGACCGGATCGGCTGAATTCCTGATGTTTTCGACGTTTTGGGCGCCGCTCTCGGCGAGTCGCCGGCGCGACTCGACGACGAGATCGCCGACCATCCGGTCGATGACGCGGCGAATCGATTCGTTGATGAGGCGGGGTTCTTCGATCCCTGGATACCGCTCGGCAACCTCGCGGAAGGCGGGTCCCACGACTGGAATTTCGGTCAGATCGGCGACCGTGAAGAGGCCGGCGCGCAAGCCGTCGTCGATGTCGTGGTTGTTGTAGGCGATGTCGTCCGACAGCGCCGCGAGCTGCGCTTCGGCGCTCGGCTGCGTCGCCAGTTCGAGATCATGCCGCTCGACATATTCGGCGATGGTCGACGCAAGCGCCGTCGGCCGCCCCGGCCTCAGCAGCGGGCCATTGTGCTTCACCGTGCCTTCGAGCGTCTCCCAGGTGAGGTTGAGCCCGTCGAACTCGGCATAGCGGTGCTCGAGCTTTGTCAGGATGCGCAAGGTTTGATCGTTGTGGTCGAAGCCGCCATAGGGTCGCATCACCTCGCCGAGCGCGTCCTCGCCGGCATGGCCGAAGGGGGTGTGGCCGAGATCGTGCGCCAGCGCCAGCGCCTCGGCGAGATCCTCGTTGAGGCCGAGCGCGCGACTGATTGTGCGGGCGATCTGCGCCACTTCGATCGAGTGCGTGAGGCGCGTGCGGTAATGATCGCCCTCGTGATAGACGAAGACCTGCGTCTTGTGCTTCAAGCGGCGAAAGGCGGTGCAATGGATGATGCGGTCGCGGTCGCGCTGGAACGGCGAGCGCAACGCGCTTTCCGGCTCGTCATGGAGCCGGCCGCGGCTCTCTTCTGGGCGGCAGGCGTAAGGGGCGAGCGCGGCAAGCGTCATTGCGCGAGGAAACTACTCGCGCCACGCCGCCCACGCAACGGGCGCCGCGCTTCGGCAGGGACCCCGGTTTGTCGCCCCAGCAACCCCATCTTGTCATGCCGGGTTGGCCCGGGCACCACGCCTTCCTCCAAGCCACCCGGCCTCGTGGATGGCCGTGACAAGCACGGCCATGACGAAATAAGATTAGGGATCGTCGTTTCATACCCGAACGTTAGGAGCCGAGTCCCGCCTGACACTTCGTCAAATCTCCATCTTTGCAACCGAGAGTTTGAACACCTGATCGAACGATTCCGGGAATGACCCTGTCAATTTGACAAAAATAAACCGATGCTTACATAAGGTGTAGCGAGCAAAGAGTTTTCCGAGGAGCACCCCATGCCCGATGACGGCAATGCCGTGCCGCAGCGCCGCGTCACCGTGAGCGAGAGCGCGGCGCGGCGGATCGCGGCGCTGAAGACGCAGGAGAACGCCGAGGCCGCGTTCCTGCGGATCGCCGTGTCCGGCGGCGGCTGCTCCGGCTTTCAATACGGCTTCACCTTCGACGAGACGCGCCAGGACGGCGATGTCGTTTTCGCGCGCGACGGCGTCGAGGTCATCATCGACGAGACCTCGCTCGAATTGCTCGACGGCGCCGAGATCGATTTCGTCGAGGACATGATGGGCGCCGCCTTCCGCGTCACCAACCCCAACGCCGCCTCGTCCTGCGGCTGCGGCAACTCCTTCTCGGTCGGCTGAACCAGGCCCGCGTGGTCAAACTCGCGAGCTGGAACGTCAATTCGATCAAGGCGCGGCTTCCCAACGTCCTCGACTGGATCGCGGCGGCGCAGCCCGACATTCTGTGCCTTCAGGAAACGAAGTGCCCGGATGCGGACTTCCCGCTGCTCGAGATCAAGGGCTTGGGCTATCACGTCGAAATGGCGGGCCAGCGTTCCTATAACGGCGTCGCTCTCCTGACCAAGGAGCCGGCGCGCGACATCGTCAAGGGGCTGCCGGGCGATGCGGCCGACGAGCAGGCGCGCTACATCGAGGCGACGATCGGCGATCTGCGCGTCGCCTCGATCTATCTGCCGAACGGCAATCCGGTCGAAAGCGAGAAATTCCCCTACAAGCTCGCCTGGATGGACCGGCTCTACGCCCATGCCGGAGCCCTCCTCGAGCGCGAGATGCCGCTCGTCCTCGCCGGCGATTACAACATCTGCCCGGGCGATGAAGACCTCTATGACCCGGTCGGCTGGCGCGACGATGCGCTATGCCGGCCGGATTCACGGGCGCGCTTCCGCAAGCTCCTCCATCTCGGCCTCACCGACGCCTTCCGCGCGCTCCACGCCGAGCCGCATGTCTACACCTTCTGGGACTATCAGGCCGGGCGCTGGTATCGCGACGAGGGCCTGCGCATCGATCACCTGCTGCTCTCGCCGCAGG
>JBGPOZ010000090.1:0-16329 GCA_041488295.1 Allostellaceae bacterium | reverse complement strand
TCGAAGATCTGCGCGAGGAGTTCGTGCGCGACTTCGTCTTCCCGATGTTCCGCGCGAATGCGCTCTATGAGGGTCAATATCTACTCGGCACGTCGATCGCCCGGCCGCTCATCGCCAAGCGCCAGATCGAGATCGCCGCCAAGGTCGGCGCCGATGCCGTGGCGCATGGTGCGACCGGCAAGGGCAACGACCAGGTCCGCTTCGAGCTGACCTATTACGCGCTGAAGCCCGACATCAAGGTGATCGCGCCGTGGCGCGAATGGGATCTGGGCTCGCGGACCAAACTCCTCGACTATGCCGAGAAGCATCAGATTCCGATCGCCAAGGACAAGCGCGGCGAGGCGCCGTTCTCGGTCGACGCCAACCTCCTGCACATCTCGGCCGAGGGCAAGGTGCTCGAGGATCCGTGGAGCGAGCCCGAGGAGTTCGTCTACAGCCGTTCAGTCGCGCCGGAATCCGCTCCCGACAAGCCCGAATACGTCGAGATCGAGTTCGCGCGCGGCGATGCGGTCGCGGTCAACGGCGAGGTGTTGTCGCCGGCGCGGCTCCTGACAAAGCTCAACGAGCTCGGCGGGCGGCATGGCGTCGGCCGGCTCGATCTCGTCGAGAATCGCTTCGTCGGCATGAAGTCGCGCGGCGTCTACGAGACGCCGGGCGGCACCATCCTGCACGCCGCCCATCGCGGCATCGAGAGCATCACCTTGGACCGGGGCGCGGCGCATCTGAAAGACGAGCTGATGCCGCGCTACGCCGAGATCGTCTACAACGGCTTTTGGTTCTCGCCCGAGCGATCGATGCTCCAGGCGCTGATCGACAAGAGCCAGGAGCATGTCGAGGGCACGGTGCGCCTCAAGCTTTACAAGGGTCTGGCGCGAGTCGTCGGCCGCAAATCGCGGAAGACGCTCTACAGCCTCGCCCATGTCACCTTCGAGGAGGATCAGGTCTACGATCAGCGCGACGCCGAGGGCTTCATCAAGCTGAACGCGCTGCGGCTAAGGCTGGCGAAGGCGGCACGGGGATAGCGCAACCCCGCTCTCCGCCTCACGGGATCATGATCATGTGTCCCGTATAGAGCGGATGGGCGAGGAAAAGGACGGCGTAGAGCAAGAGGCCGGCGACGATCCGCAAGAGACCGATCTCGTACGCACGCAGACGCGAGCGGCCGGTGAGAATCGCGGCGAAGGGGAGGTTCGAGGTGACCTCGGCAAGGCGCGACCAGTTGCTGCCGAGGGCAAGGCGCTTTTTCCCGTCGATGAGGGCTGTGCCGACGAGCGCAAGCGCGGCGATCGAGCCGAAGAACAGCAGCGAGGCGAGATCGCCGTTCGGCACAAGGTGCGCGAGCGCCCAGATCCCGATCCCCCACAGGACCGGGTGGCGCGTGATCCGCAGGATGCCGGGGGCTGGATCATCGGCGCCGGCCGCGCGCTCCATTCCGACCGCGGTCGGATTGGGCGTCGTGTAGCCGCCGATCAGCAGAATGCAGGCGAATGGCACGAGCACGATGGGCACATACGCCATCCACGCCGACGATTGCCAGAGAAGGAGTTCCGGCGCATGGGCATAAGCCGTCGCGAACCACGCGAAGGTCGCGATCGCGACCAGCGAATAGAGGCCGAGAAACCCGCGCTCGCCGATTTGCACGCTGAGATTGCCGCGCAGCCGCGTGCTCGACAGCGCGATATGGGTGCCGTGGAAAGCCAATCCCGCGATGATGAAAGAGGCGAAGCTGCCGGCCATGTCCTTAACTTGTCGTGCCTTTGCGTCGCCGTCCAGCGCGACGAACGACGCCGGTGGGCTCTGCCGACTCGCCGAGCGCCGGATCGATCAGCGCGCGCAGCCGCACCGGATCGCCGGCAATCTCCAGCCATTTGCGACGGTCGGCGACACCGGCGACCACGGTCAAATCGCGCTTTGCCAACCGCCATGTGCGCGCGAGCAGCGCGATCAGCGCCGCGTTCGCCTTGCCGCCTTCGGCGACCGCCGTCACCGTGACTTTGAGGGCGGCGCCGCCCTCCGCCTCGGGAACGATACCGACCACGCGGTCGGCCGACGCGCCCGGCGTCACACGCAGCCGGACGCGAAGGCCATCGCGCACCGGTACAAAGGGTGATCCGGGCCGGGTCAATCGCTCTAAAGGCTATAGAGGTGATTGGCGAGAGCGGTCAACTCCATGTCGATCAAATAGATGATCAACAACACGATGATTGGCGAAACATCGACGCCCCCGAGATTCGGCAGAAATTGTCGGATGTGGCGATAAACCGGCTCCGTCAACCGGTAAAGAACATCAAGCACCGTCCGAACCGAGTTATTGTAAGTGTTGATCACGCCGAAGACCACCAGCCAACTGGCGATTGCCGATATTATGATGACCCACCAATAGATATTGAGGACCGCTTTGACGATCTGAATGACAGGGACCAAGAATTCACCCATCGAGCACATACCCCCGCAAGATTGCGCGTACCGTAACCGCCTCCTCTCCGACGCGCAAGAATCCGCCGCGCGTTCGCCGCCGGGACGCGCTTGACAGCCTCCGCGACGATACCCAATATCCGGCCCCGCCGAGGCAAGGATGGGGCAGTAGCTCAGTTGGGAGAGCGCGACGTTCGCAATGTCGAGGCCAGGGGTTCGATTCCCCTCTGCTCCACCACCACCGCATAAAGCAAAGATTTTAGGGCAAGCCGCGATCGGGCGGCGGCACGTCGCGCATTGACGATGTCGACG
Organism: Allostellaceae bacterium; assembly: GCA_041488295.1. Classification (GTDB taxonomy): domain Bacteria; phylum Pseudomonadota; class Alphaproteobacteria; order ATCC43930; family CGMCC-115725; genus URHD0088. The sequence continues at coordinate 13,602 of JBGPOZ010000090.1, read as the reverse complement.
ACGCTTCTGCCGCGTGTCGCAGCCAGCCCATGCCGCGCGTGGCATGGGCGAGGCTCAAAATCGTGCGATCGACCGGATGCTCGTCAACGCCCTTAAATCTTTTTCTGCTCGACCTTGTAAATGCATTCCTTGAGCTGACCGGAAAGGTCCGCTTTGAGGACACCGTTCTCGATTTTGCCCTTGAGTTCGAAATGCGAGATGATTGTCTTGTTCACGACGGTTCCCGTGGCAACGAAGCTGCCGTCCTCCTGCACCGGACCGGTCATGGTCGAGGCATTGGTGAAGACGAAAGTCAGTTTGCCGTCCGCGATCACCGTCGTGCGCTCCTGCGGCGCATTGAAACCGCATGTCACGCCAGATTTGCCGCCCACGACGCCTGAAACATAAGAGATGGTGCCTTTATATTTGCCGTCGTATTTCTGCACTGCCGCCACGGCGGCATAGGATGCTCCGATCAGCAGGCATGCAGCAGCAAGTTTCAGGATTTTCATCTCTCGACTCCCCCTTCTAGCGGCAAACTCAATAACACTGCGTCGCGCGCCTCGCCGCGGAGATCATGCGTCCTTCGGACCTTCGGAGCAAGTCGACACGAGCGAGCCGCCACGTGGATCTCTCGAGGCAGCGCGCTCGGCCATCGATTCCCCGCCGTCACGGCTCCATGGAGCAGTAGGGCGGACAGGCATGCTCAGGAACGGGGCCGATCACGACGCCGCGGCACGCGGCGAGCGCAAGCAGAATCAGGATTGCCCGGCAACCCGGCATTCTCATTGTCCGCCCTCCATCAGCCGCATGCGCGCTTTACCACCTTGACGCCGTAAGCCGTCAGAGCGATCGCGGCGAGGAAGGGCAGCAGCGCCTCGGCGGTTCGCGCATCCGCCAGCGGCTGCGCCTTGATCGCAAAGATGACGAGCGCCAGAACGAAGACATCGAGCATCGACCAGCGGCCAAGGCCTTGAAGGATGGCGAGGAGCCCCGCCGGCGGCCGCCGGCCTCGCCGCAGCGTGAGCCAAATGGCGAGGAGCAGGACGATCTCGAGGAGCGGAAACGCCACCGAGAAGGCAAAGAGAACAACCGCCAGGAGGAGATCGCCATTGTCGAGAAGAGCGCGGATGCCGCCGAGGACAGATACCGGCGCGTCGAAAACGACGAGCCAGCGCACATGCATGATCGGCCGGCTGAGGCCGATCATGAGGCATGCCGCCGCGGCGATCAGGATGAGCGGCACGAGCGCGGCGCGAAAGGCTGCCTGGAGCGGCGGAGCGGTCATTCGCATGGCTCGCAAACGCTTAGCGACGAAGCCGGCATCGGAGTGGCGAGGATCGGGCTCGCCCATCTTGCCTAGCTCCCGCCACGCGATCGTGCGTTCCGGATGGCGTTCCACACCCGCTCGGGCGTCGCCGGCATGTCGAAATGGCGGATGCCGAGCGGCGCCAGCGCGTCGAGGATCGCATTCATGATGGTCGGCGGCGCGGCGATGCATCCGGCCTGGCCCGAGCCCTTGACGCCGAGCGGATTGGCCGCGGTCGGCAGTTCGGCGAGGCTGATGTCGAAGAGCGGCAGATCGTCGGCCCGCGGCAAGGCGTAATCCATCAGCGATCCGGTCAGAAGCTGGCCGGATGCCTGATCGTAGACGACGCGCTCCAGCATTGCCTGGCCGATACCCTGGGCGAGGCCGCCATGAACCTGGCCTTCGGTCAGCAGCGGATTGATGAGCCGGCCGAAATCATCGACCGCCGTATAACGCTCGAGGGCGATGTGCCCGGTCTCCGGATCGATTTCGAGCTCCGCGACGTGGCAGCCGCTCGGAAACGTGAAGAGATCGCAGATGTTGAGCGCATGCGTGTCGAGTCCGGGCGCCATGCCGTCGGGCAAATTGCCGGGATCGGCGGCGGCACGCGCGAGGGCGATGAGATCGATGCCGCGATCGGTGCCGGCGACGGTGAAGCGGCCGGCCGAGAAAATCACCTCGCCCCGCGTCGCCTGAAGCAGCCGCGCGGCGATGATCCGGCCCTTCTCGATGGCGCCGTCGATCGCCTTGACGAGCGCCGCGCCGCCAAGATGCATCGACCGCGCGCCGCCATGTCCGGCGCCTGTTCGTATCCGGCGCGTATCGGCCTGGACGTATCGGAACGCGGCGAGCGGCAGGCCGAGGCGGTCGGCGGCGATCTGGGCATAGCTGGTCTCGTGGCCCTGGCCGTTCGATTGCGTGCCGAGAAGGAGCGTCACGCCGCCATCCTCATCGAACTTGATCTCGGCGCCTTCATTGGGCGTGCCGCGTGCCGTCTCGATGAAGCAGGCAACGCCGAGCCCGCGCAAACGTCCCCGCGCCGTCGCCGCGGCACGGCGCGCCGGAAATCCTGCCCGGTCGGCGCGCACCACCGCCTCCTCGAGGTTCGATGAAAAACGTCCGTCATCGATCACCATCCCCAAGGCGCCGCGATAGGGGAATTCGGTGATGAGATTGCGCCGGCGCAGCAGCACCGGGTCGAAGCCGGTCGCGGCCGCCGCGACGTCGATGAGACGCTCGATGATGTAGTTCGCCTCGGGCTTGCCGGCGCCACGATAGGCGTCGATCGGCACGGTGTTGGTGAAGGCACCACGGACATCCATGGCGATCGCCGGAATGGCGTAGACGCCTCCCATCGCCGTCGCCGGCGCGAGCGTCGAACTGAGCGGCCCGGCCGAGGACAGATAGGCGCCGAGATTGGCGATGGTCTTGACGTCGAGCGCGAGAAATCGCCCCTGCGCATCGAGCGCGAGGCGCGCTTTGGTGTGATTGTCGCGCCCTTGCGTCGTGCTGATGAAATCTTCGGCGCGGTCGGCGACCCATTTGACCGGGCGGCCGAGGCGCCGCGCCGCCCACAGCACGAGAACCCATTCGGGATAGAGAAAATTCTTGACGCCGAAACCGCCGCCGACATCGGGCGCCGTCACCTCGATGCGGTCCTCCGGCACGTCGAAGACGGATTTCGCAAGCTGCCGGCGGATGCCATGCACGTTTTGCCCGGTGAGCTCCAGATGAAACGTGCCCGTCACCCTGTCGTAGCGGCCGATCGCCGCCCGCGTCTCGATCGGCGCGACGATGACGCGGTTGTTGACGAGCTCCACCTCGACGACATGCGCTGCCGTTGAAAGGGCTGCCTCGGTCTTGGCCGGATCGCCCTTCAAGAAGCGAAAGGCGAGATTGCCGGGCGCTTCGTCCCAAAGCAGCGGCGCGCCCTCGGTCAAGGCCGCCGGACCCTCCACCACCGCATCCAAGGAGCGGTACGCGACCTCGACCAATTCCGCGGCATCGCGCGCCGCATTGCGGCTCGCGGCGACGACCAGCGCCACCGGATCGCCGACATGGCGAACCCGGCCGCGGGCAAGGGCATGGCGCGGCGGCACGATCAACGGATCGACGGTCGGCACCTGCGCGACGCACGGCAACACCCCGACACGGTCGCTTCGCAAATCCTCTCCCGTGAAGACGCCGACGATTTCGGGCGCGCGCCGCGCCGCCGCGGTCTCGATGCGAAGGATCTCGGCATGGGCATGGGGTGAGCGCACGACACAGGCATGGAGCGCGCCCGGAAGATCGACATCCTCGACGTAGCGGCCACGGCCGGTGAGGAACCGCTCATCCTCGATCCGCCGCACGCTCCGCCCGATTCCGTCCGCCCTCATCTCCGTCATTCCGCCGCGACCGTTGCCGGCTCCCGCATCGCGGTCGCCCGCGCGCGGCCGAAGAAGGAGACCCCAACCATCGCGTCATGCTGCAGCAAAGCCGCGGCGGGGTCGAGAGAGAACGCCGCACGGCGCGGCACATCCGGCTTATTTGCGTCGCTTCGCGTCCAGATCGAGCAGGCGCGACCAATTGGCCATCGACATGAGATGGCAATAGATGAGGTGAAGCCATCCGCGACGACGCCATTCGAGGAAGATTTCGTCGGGCAATGCATTGAATTTCGCCTCGTCGATTACCTCGAAGCCGCGCAAGGTCATCCGGCGCCCCGATCGCATTGCGACGCGCGCCTCGTTGGCGACCAACAATCCCTGCTGCGCGATGGCGCGGACGAATTCGCGGGTTGCAAGATGCTCGCCGTGGAAGGCGCGGCAGAATTCGAGGGCGTCGGTCACGAGCTTCGTTGGCTGCTCATCCTTGAAGAGCGCGCGTGGCCCGCCCCCATCCAGCAGACTTGCCTCCTCGTCGACACAGAGGACGAGATCGTTGCTGCCGGTTTGCCCCATCAGGATGAAAGGATAGCGGCGGACATAGGCGGGCATGTAGCAATCGGCGCTCCAGCTTCCGGCCTCGCCGACGAAAAGGTTCTCGTTGTCCGCGAGGCCAAGCACCGCGATCGCGGCGCGCGGCTCGCCGACCGTGAAGACGATCGGGTAGTGGCGCATCGCAAAGGGGAATTCGACGCCGTTCACGACCACGGAATTCGTGCCGAGCGCGAAGCGAAAATCGGTCGCCTCGCGCAGCGAGCGCATCGCATGTTCCGTCGCATTGAGCGGCCGCGGCCGCCGATAGAAGACGGGGAGCGCGGTACCGCCGCCGTGGGGCGCATCATTTGCCTGTGCGGCCTTGCCGTCTTGCGCCATGTCTCCCTCCGATCGCGTCGCTCGGCCGATCTCCGCCGCGAGCTGTGTCTCGGTCATCGGTACCGGCGCCGCCTCGGGTTGCTTCTATTGCGGCGGCATCGCCAAACGCCGCCATCGCCAATCAGTATCATGCCCCCTCATTCCGAGTATCGCCTCCCCTCATTCTGGACCTCACGGAAATATGCAGTCCGGCCAATGCCTTCGAACTCGTCCCCATTCTTGCGCCATCGGCGATTCGGCGCTATCGTTTCGTCCCATGAAATAAAGCGAGTGTCCGACTTCGGATTCTACAACAACATCAAAAATTGCGCACGCGGCACCGCAATCACGAGAGGAGGAACAGCGTCATGACAGTGAAGAAACCGACGGCTTCCGACCATTCAATGGTTCACCAGGCGTTTGGATTGATGAAGGCCGGGCGCCTGGACCGGCGCGAGTTCGTTCGCCTCGCCGCCCTGCTCGGCACGTCGGCTGCGGCTGCCTATGCGCTGGCCGGCCTGCCCGCTCCCGCCTTCGCCGCGGGCATGCCCTTCGCTCCGGACGATCCGAAAGCCAAGGCCGGCGGCATCCTCAAGATCGCGATGCCGGTGCAGAAGATGGAAGACCCGGCGACCTATTCCTGGGTGCAGATGTCGAATCAGACGCGGCACACCCTCGAATACCTGACGATGACCGGTCCCGACAATGTGACGCGGCCGATGCTGTCGGAAAGCTGGACCGCGGCCGAATATCTCAAGACCTGGACCTTCAATCTGCGCAAGGGCGTGATGTGGCACAATGGCGAGGAGCTCACCGCCGACCACATCGCCTGGAACGTCGCCCGCTGGCTCGACCCGAAGACGGCGTCGTCCAATGTCGGCCTCTCGGTCTTCTCGGCGATGATCGAGGAGACGGCGGAGAAGGACGCCAAGGGCAAGGCCATCAAACGCATGGTCAAAGGCGCGGTCGAGGTCGTCGACAAGTACACGATCCGCTTCAAGCTGAACAAGCCGGTGCTATCGGCTCCGGAAGATTGCTACAACTACCCGACGGCCATCGTGCATCCCTCGTTCAAGGCGCCGCTTTCCGACAACATGGTCGGCACCGGTCCGTTCGCGCTCGCCGAGCTCAAGGTCGGCGACAAATGCATCCTGAAGCGCGTCACGAAGACGGCAGACGGCAAGGATTTCAAATATTGGGGCGGCAACGTCTATCTCGACGAGATCCATTACCACAATTTCGACGACAGCAACCAGCTTTCGGCGTTCGCGTCCGGCGACGTCGACGGCATCTACGAGTTCACGGTCGAGCAGCTGGATCTCGCCAAGTCGCTCGACGGCAAGATCCATATCGCGCGGACGGCGCAGACGGTCTGTTGCCGCATGCAGATCGATCAGAAACCGTTTTCCGACAAGCGCGTGCGGCAGGCCATCGTCAAATCGGTCGACAATTCGGTCGTGAAGAATCTCATCTACACGACCGGCGGCGATGTCGGCGAGAACCACCATGTCGCGCCGGTTCATCCGGACTACAGTCCACTCCCGCCACCGAAGCGCGATGTCGAGGCAGCGAAGAAGCTCCTCAAGGAAGCGGGTTTCGAGAACGGTCTCGAAGTCACCATCGACGTCGGCAACACTGACGGTCCCTGGCATCAGACGGCCGCCGAGGCCATGCGCGATCAGATGAAGGACTCCGGCATCTCACTCAAGATCAACATCCTGCCGGCGGCGAAGTTCTGGGAGATCTGGGACAAGACGCCGTTCGGAATCACCGCGTGGACGCATCGCCCGCTCGGCACCATGGCGATGTCGCTCGCCTACCGGACGGGCGTTCCGTGGAACGAGACCCATTACGCGAACCCGGAGTTCGACAAGGCGCTCGACGATGCCGAGGCGACCTTGGATGTCGCCGCGCGCAAGCCGAAGCTCGCAAAGGCAGCGAAGATCCTGCAAGACGATGCGGTAATGATCCTGCCGCTGTTCCGGCCGATCTACACCATCGTCTCGAAAAACGTCGGCGGCTACGAGGGTCATCCAACGCAGTACCACCAGTTCAACAAGATCTGGAAAGCCTGACCACGCCTTGACAGCGGGCCCGGGAGAGGACCTCCCGGGCCTCTCGTGTTGCATGGAACCGCCTTTCGTGCAGTGATGCGAGACCGGCACGCTGCGGCGTGATCTCGACGCAAAGGTCCGCCCATGCTCAAACTAGTCGGCAGCCGCCTTCTCCAGATGGTGCTCATCATGGCGGCGGTGTCCCTGATCCTCTTTTTCATTTTTGACAGCGACAAGTTCAAGAAGCAGATCGCCGTCGCCGAGCTCGGCGGCTTCGCCGTCACCGCTTTGTCCGACCAGGACTATCACGCATGGCTCGATCGGAAGGGCCTGAACGTGCCCTTTTACGAGCGTTATCTCAAATGGGCGGGCGGCGTTCTGACCGGCGATTTCGGTCGATCGTTCGAGAAGAACGAGCCGGTCGGCCGCCTCATCCTCGAGCGCCTTGCCAATACCGGGATTCTCGCCTTCTGGGTCTTCGCCCTGATGATTCCGCTATCATTGACGCTCGGCATCGTCGCCGGCATGAAGGAGGGAGCGGTCCGCGATCGCGTCATCTCGTTTATCGCCGTCTTCACGACGTCCCTGCCGGAAATCGCCACCGCCATCGTGCTGACGGTCATTTTCGCGCTCGGCCTCAGATGGGTCCCCGCCAACTCCGCCATGGTCAATGGCTGGGATGGGCGTCAGATCATCTTGCCGGTGCTGACGCTCGTCCTCTACGATTTCGGCTACGTCGCGCGCATGACGCGGGCGTCGATGGCCGAGGTGATGACCTCGCAATATATCCGCACCGCGATTCTGAAGGGGTTGCCGCACCGCCGCGTCATCTTGCGTCATGCGCTTCGCAATGCGCTCATTGCCCCGTTCACGATCATCGTGCTGCAGCTCAACTTCCTGCTCTCCGGCGTCGTCGTCGTCGAGGTGTTCTTCCAATATTCCGGATTCGGCAAGCTCCTGCTCGACGCGGCGCTGTTCGGCGACATCTACGTCATTCAGGCGGCGACGCTCGTTGCGGTGTTTGTCGCTGTGCTGTCGCAGATCATCTCGGACATCGGCTATACGTTCCTCAATCCGCGGATTCGCTTCAGCTAAGGGAGGACCAATCGTGACGAGCGTCGCAGTCATCGCCGCCCCTCCCTCCCTTCCGCTGCTGAAGCGGCTGCAGAAACCGCGCATGGCGCTGGCGCTGATCCTGCTGATGTGGATCCCGCTGACGATCCACGTGATGTTCGGCGGGCTCCTTGGCGACCCGCTCAAGAATTACGTGCTGATGCCGGCGGTCCCGGCGACGATTCTCCTCTATATCGTCGCGGTCATGTCGTGGCGGGAATCGCCGATCGCGGTCATCGGCGTCACGCTTGTCTTCTTCTGGCTCATCGTCGCGGTGACGGCGCCGTTCCTGCCGATCGTCGATCCAAACAAGCCGATCGCACCGTTTACCGTCATCGGCGACCTGAAGAACGGCCACTTTTTCCTGCTCGGCGCCGATTTCAAAGGCCGTGACATGCTCTCGCGCATGCTGTGGGGCTGTCAGCGCGTCCTCGTCTGGGGCGTGACGGCGACCTTGGTCGCCTACGCGGTCGGATCGATTCTCGGATTGCTCGCCGGCTATCTCGGCGGATGGTGGGATCAGGTGATCTCGTTCCTCTCGAACATTCTCCTGTCCTTCCCGGTGATGGTGCTGTTCATCCTGATCCTGAACTACCTGGGGTCGAGCGGCTTCAACATCGTCATCGCCGTGACCTTCGCATCGGCGCCGGCGATCATGCGCATCGTGCGCGGCTTGACGCTCGACACGAAGAACCGCGACTACATCTTCGCGGCGCAGACGCGCGGCGAGCATCCGTTGCGCATCATGGTGTACGAGCTTCTGCCGAACGCGCGCGGACCCATCATCGTCGACGCCTGCTTGCGGCTCGGCTACACGACGGTCGCGATCACGACCTTGACGTTCCTCGGCCTCGGCCTGCAGCCGCCGGACCCTGATTGGGGCCTCATGATCAAGGAATCGGCCAAGGTCGCGATGCTGTGGAAGTTCTCCTACATGCTGCTCATCCCGGCGCTTTCCGTCTCGAGCTTGATTCTGGGCTTCAATCTGATGGCCGACGGGCTGCGCGAGATGAGCCTCAGAGATTGACCGCGGGAGGGTCGACAAAAGTGGCCGAGCAGATCCCCGTCCTCGAATGCCGCAATCTCTCCATCTCCTATTACACCCGCTCCGGCGAGGTTCCTGCCGTCGTCGACTTCAACCTGAAGCTCATGCCGGGCGAGGCGCACGGGATCGTCGGCGAATCGGGTTGCGGCAAATCGACCGTCGCTCTTGCCATCATGAATTATATGGGCCGGAACGGCGCGATCGTCGGCGGCGAGATCCTGTTCGAAGGGCGCGACATGCGCGCCATGTCGCAAGAGGAGTTGCGACGGCTCCGCGGATCCAAGATCGCGATGGTCTATCAGGAGCCGATGGCCTCATTGAACCCGTCGATGAAGGTCGCCGAGCAACTGTCCGAGGTGCCGCTGTACCACGACGGCGTCTCGCGCGAAGAGGCGTTGGGACGCGCCGAGAAGATACTGACGCAAGTACGGCTGCCCGATCCGCGGCGCATCATGAATTCCTACCCGCATCAGATCTCCGGAGGGCAGCAGCAGCGCGTCGTCATCGCCATGGCGCTCTTGTCGAATCCGAAGCTGCTCTTGCTCGACGAGCCGACCACGGCACTCGACGTCACCGTCGAGGCAGGCATCGTCGAGCTCATCAAGGAGATCTCGGCGAAGTTCGGCACCTCGCTCATCTACATCTCGCACAATCTCGGCCTCATCCTCGAAACCTGCAACCGCCTCACCGTCATGTATTCGGGCGAAGCGGTGGAGTCCGGCGACATCCGGAGCGTCTTCAACAAGATGCGCCACCCCTATACGCGCGGCCTCTTCAACTCGATACCGTTGCCGGGCGCCGACAAGAATGCGCGGCCGCTGATGGCGATCCGCGGCCAGTTGCCGCTGCCGCATGCGCGGCCGAAAGGCTGCTATTTTGGACCGCGCTGCGATCATTTCGTGCAAGAGCGCTGCGATCACCGCCCGTTGCCCATGGAGGAGACGGAACCGGGCTCCAGCCATACCGTCCGCTGCATGCGCTTCCGCGAAATCGACTGGGACCTCGCGAAGCCGAAGTCGATCGAGCGCGAACCAGTGAAAGCCGGAGGCGTCGTCCTCAGCATCGAGGGCCTGACCAAGCACTACACGATCGAGAGCGGCGGCGCGCTGTTGTTCGGCGCGAGGAAGACCGTCAAGGCCAACGAAAAGATCACGTTTCGCGCCCACGAAGCGGAGACGATCGCCATCGTCGGTGAATCCGGCTGCGGCAAGTCGACCTTCGCGAAAGTGTTGATGGGGCTCGAGGATGCAACCGCCGGCAAGGTCCAGCTCGGCGATCTCGACCTCGCCAATCTGCCGGTGCAGAAGCGCAATGAACGGACGATCTCCGGCCTGCAGATGATCTTCCAGAACCCGTTCGACACGCTCAACCCGAGCCACTCGGTCGGTGCGCAGATCTCACGCGTCATCAAGAAATTCGGCGTCGCGCGCGATCCCGAGAAGATCGAGACGCGCCTCAACGAGCTGCTCGACATCGTCAAGCTGCCGCGCGAATTCGCCCAGCGCCGTCCGCGCCAGCTTTCGGGTGGCCAGAAACAGCGCGTCGGCATCGCGCGCGCATTCGCCGGCGACCCGAGGATGGTGATCGCGGACGAGCCGGTATCGGCTCTCGACGTGTCGGTCCAGGCGGCGGTCACCGGCTTGCTCATGGACATTCAGCGCGACAAGAGAACGACCCTGCTGTTCATCAGCCATGACCTCTCCGTCGTGCGCTATCTCGCGGATCGGATCATCGTCATGTACCTCGGGAAGATAATGGAGAAGGGCAGCACCGAGGAGATCTTCTCGCCGCCCTATCACCCCTATACCGAGGCTCTCCTGTCGGCGGTGCCGATCGCCGATACGAATGTGCGCAAGCGCAAGATCGTGCTGCAAGGCGAGATCCCGTCGCCCTCGAATCCACCCACGGGGTGTCCGTTCTCGACGCGCTGCCCCTACATGATCAAAGGTCTTTGCGACACGACGGCTCCACCGCAACGCGAATTCGCGCCCCGCCACGTCATCGCCTGCCATCTCGACGAGACGACCCTGCTGGCGATGGAGCCCGTCATCACGATCGTTCCCGCCGCGGAGCTCGAGGCGACGGGAATTGCGACACATGCGATGGGCGAACTCGGGTCGCCGGAGGCATTGAGCGCATCCGATCCCACCGACTGACTGCGTCCTTTGCCCGCCGTAGTGTCGCTCGCGGCTCGACGTTCGACGCCTCACCTAACCGATGATGAGCGTGTCCTGCACGTGCCACTCGATCATCGCCTGCTCATGCGGCACGTGTGGTCGCACGTCGAATCGGTGCTGTTGCTTCAGGATGATCGTCGCACCCGGTGCGATATCGAGCACGTAGCGGTGCATCTCTCCGACGAAGGTGACGTCGCGAACGAGCGCCGTCAGCACGTTCAACTCCGGACGGCCCGTCGGAGCGTTCGCGGTGAAACCGATCTTTTCCGGCCGCACCGCCAAGACGATTCGCGCGCCAATCGACGGCTTGGCGCCAGAAGCCGCAATCAACGTCGCGCCAGCGACGTTCACCGCCACCTCCTTTCCGTTGACGGCGGTGACCTCGCCCTCGAGAAAGTTCGACTCGCCGATGAAACCTGCGACGAAGCGATTGGCCGGACGGTCGTAGAGGGCGGAGGGACTCCCGACCTGCTCGATGCGGCCCTCGTTCATGACCGCGACGCGGTCGGACATGATCAGCGCCTCGCGTTGATCGTGCGTCACATAGATGAAGGTGATGCCGAGCTGCTGATGCAGCCGCTTGATCTCGAGCTGAAGCCCTTCGCGGAGCTGCTTGTCGAGCGCGCTCAGCGGTTCGTCCATCAACAGCACGCGTGGCTTGAAGATGATGGCGCGCGCAAGCGCAACGCGCTGCTGCTGCCCGCCGGAAAGCTGGCGCGGATAGCGCGCCTCATAGCCGCGCAAGCGGACGATCTCGAGCGTCGCCGCTACCTCGTCGGCGATGATCGACTTCGCGACGCCGCGCTGGCGCAACGCGAAACCGATGTTCTCCGCCACATTCAAGTGCGGGAACAAGGCATAGTTCTGAAACACCATGCCGATGCCGCGCCGATAGGGCGGCATTTGCACGATGGGCCGCCCGTCGATGTAGATCTCGCCGCGGCTCGGATAGTCGAAGCCGGCGATCATCATCAAGGTCGTCGTCTTTCCCGAGCCGCTGGGACCCAGCAGGGTGATGAACTCGGCCGGTTCGATCCTGAGATCGAGATCGTCCACCGCGACGACCGACCCAAAGCTCTTGTGAACATGCTCGAGCACGACGGCCGCACCGGAGGAGGCCGGCCCCTTCATCGCGCCGGACGAGGCGGAGAGGACCGTCTGCGGATCGCTGACCATCACGGGGGCTCGTCTTTCTTCGGACCGCCATCCTAGGGCAAAGGCCCGGCATGCACCATCACCGCAATGGTCTTCCTTCTGCCTTCGGCATTGACGGCGCGGCTGATCCCGTTATCGTCGCAGAACGTCGTCGGCAAAGACGCGATCGGAGAGCGTGATGCGCGCGATCCCGGCTCACGGAACGCAACGCCCGTCGCGCCCGCGCGTGTCGCACCCGGCGCTGATGCTGCCCCTCTTGGTCTATCTCGCGGCGTTCTACGCCTATCCCGTCGCGGCGATGATGGTTCGCAGCATCGCCGAGCCCGATTGGACGGTTCAGAACTTCCTCAAGATCTTTCAGAACCCGGTCTATCTGCATGTCCTCTGGCTGACCTTCCGCGTCGCTCTCATCGTCACGATTGCGACGCTCGTCTTAGGATTCCCGGTGGCCTACCTCCTTGCGCGGATCGACCGGGCGAAATCCAACCTGCTCATGATGCTGGTGCTGCTCCCGTTCTGGACCAGCATTCTCGTGCGCACCTATGCCTGGATGGTCCTGCTCGGACGCCAAGGGCTCATCAATCAATTCATGTTGTGGATCGGCGTGATCGACGAGCCGCTTCGGCTGCTCAACACGAGTTTCGCCGTTTACATCGCCATGGTGCACATTCTATTGCCTTTCATGATCCTGCCGCTCTACAGCGTCATCCGCGGCATCGACGGCAATCTGTTGCGCGCCGCGGACGGGCTTGGCGCCACGCCTTTCGCGGTCTTCCGTCAGGTGCTGCTGCCGCTGTCGCTGCCCGGTATCTCGGCAGGATGTCTCCTCGTATTCATTCTCGCTCTCGGCTTCTTTATCACGCCGGCGCTCGTCGGCGGACCGCGCGATCTCACGATCTCGGTGCTCATCCAGCAGGAGGTCGACCTCTTCGATTGGCCGTTCGCCTCGGCGCTCGCGGTCCTGCTGCTGGCGGCGGCCCTGTTGGTCTTTGCCGGCTTCGCGAAGACGCTCGGCGTCGAGGAGGCGTTCGCCCGTGCGCAACGCTAGCGCCAGGCGGCAAGGGTGAGGATCGGGCGCGACCGCCGCGGCGGCACGAGCTGGCGCCTCGCAAGCGTCGCGGGGCTCGTCTTCCTCTATCTCGTCTTCCCGATCCTCGTCGTGATCCCGCTGTCATTCTCATCGGGTACATATCTCAGCTTCCCGCCGCCGGGCCTTAGCCTGCGCTGGTACGAGAATTTCTTCAGCCGCTCCGATTGGCTCGGCGCCGCCGGACTCAGCCTTTGGGTCGGCGGCACCGTCATGGTCTTGGCAACCGCGCTCGGGGCGCCCGCGGCCCTCGCCGCGGTCCGTTCGAGTTTCCGCGGTCGAAACCTGCTGGTCGGATTCATCGTCTCGCCGCTGATCGCGCCGGCCATCATTGTCGCGATCGGGATCTATTTCTTCTATGCGCGCCTGGGACTGGTGGGCAATCCCTTCGCTCTCGTCATCGCG
>JBGPOZ010000089.1:0-16526 GCA_041488295.1 Allostellaceae bacterium | reverse complement strand
GGCGAGGCGAACATCGTCCCGAAGACCGAGATTCTCGACGCGAAGACCTTGCCCAAGGTCGAGATGCCGAACCGCAACGGCTTCTTTCCCGACCCGCGGCCCGAGCTCGGGCTCTATCGGTGAGGGGCGACGAGGGCATTGGGAGATTCTGACGAGAGGCGGTCATCAGATGTGGGTGTTTTCGATTTCGTCATTCCGGCCGGAGCGCAGCGGAGAGCCGGAATCCAGTTGACCGCCGTCACTGGGTTCCCGCTTGCGCGGGAACGACTGTTCCATGCCAGAGCGGGGCGGCGACATAACGCCGCCGCCCACCGATGACCGCCCGCCTCCGCTTCATCCTGTGGCGCCTCCTCCAGGCGGTGCCGATCGTGGTCGGCATCGTCATCGTCAATTTCCTGATGCTGCATCTGGCGCCCGGCGATCTCGCGACCGTGCTCGCCGGCGAGGCGGGCGGCGCGCCACCCGAATATGTGGCGGCGCTGCGCGAGCGCTTCGGGCTCGATCAGCCGCTCTGGCTCCAGCTCTTCTACTACCTGAAGAACATCCTCGCGCTCGATCTCGGCTATTCCTTCCGCCAGAACATGCCGGTGCTCCAGCTCATTCTGGGGCGCCTCGGGCCGACCCTTCTCCTCATGACGACGACGCTTGTCCTCTCGGTCGGCATCGGCGTTCTGCTCGGCCTCCTCGCGGCGATGCGCGTGCGGCAATGGGCCGACACGATGATCTCGATCCTCGCCATCATCGCTTATGCGACGCCGCTCTTCTGGGCCGGGCTCATGCTGATCGTCCTCTTCTCGATCAAGCTCGACTGGTTCCCGACGACCGGGATGGAGACGGTCGCGGCGTTCTACGAGGGCTGGGACCGGATCGTCGACATCGCCTGGCATCTCGTCCTGCCGGCGGTGACGCTTGCGCTCTTCTACATGGCGCTCTACACGCGCCTCATGCGCGCGGCGATGCTCGAGCAGGCCGGCATGGATTACGTGACGACGGCGCGCGCCAAGGGGTTGACCGAGCGCCGCATCACCTTCCGCCACATCCTGCGCAATGCGTTCCTTCCCGTCCTCACCATCATCGGCGTGCAAGTCGGCAGCCTCCTCGGCGGCTCGGTCGTCGTCGAATCGGTGTTCGCCTGGCCGGGCCTGGGCCAGCTCGCCTTCCAGTCGCTCTTCGCGCGCGATTTCAATCTTTTGCTCGGCATCTTCTTTCTCTCGGCCTGCCTTGTCGTCGTCGTCAATCTCGTCGTCGACGTCGTCTACACCTTGCTCGACCCGCGGATCGAGGCGCGATGATTCAGGCGAATTTCTGGCAGCGCTTCGCGGCGAGCCGGCCCGGCCTCATCGGCCTCGCGATCCTCGTTCTCGTCCTTCTGCTCGCCGCGAGCGCACCGGTCTTCTTCCCGGGCGATCCCTTCGCGATCGTCGACAAACCCTTCCTGCCGCCCTTCGGAGCCCATCTCCTCGGCACCGATTCGCTCGGCCGCGACATGGCGGCGGGGATCGCGCATGGCGCGCGCACCTCGCTCTTGATCGGGCTCCTCGCCACCCTGGTCGCGCTCTTCATCGGCAGCTTGCTCGGCGCCTTCGCCGGTTTCTACGGCGGCATCCTCGACAATCTCCTGATGCGCCTCACCGAGCTTTTTCAGACGATCCCTTCCTTCATCTTCGCGATCGTCCTCGTCGCCATCCTCAGCCCGTCGCTGTCGAGCACGATCATCGCCATCGCTTTCGTCAGCTGGCCGCCGATCGCGCGGCTCGTGCGCGGCGAGTTTCTGTCGCTCCGGCGCCGCGAATTCGTGCAGGCGGCGATCGTGCTCGGCATGGGCGATCTGCAGATGATCTTCCGCCAGATCCTGCCGAACTGCCTCTCGCCGATCATCGTCACCGGCTCGCTGCTCGTCGCGACCGCGATCCTCATCGAGAGCGCGCTGGCCTTTCTCGGCCTCGGCGATCCCAACATCATGAGCTGGGGCTTCATGATCGGCGCCGGACGGACGTATCTGCGGGCGGCGTGGTGGCTTTGCGCCATTCCCGGCGTTGCGATTCTCTTGACGGTGCTCGCCATCAATCTCGTCGGCGAGGGCCTCAACGACGCACTCAATCCGCGCTTGCGGACCATGTGAGATGATGACCGCGCCAATTCTCGAAATCTCCGGCCTCACTGTCGATCTGCCGCCGGGCGCCGACCGCCGCCACGCCGTCGAGGATGTCAGTCTCACCCTCGCCTCGAACGAGATCCTCTGCGTCGTCGGCGAATCGGGCTCGGGCAAATCGGTGATGGCGCGCGCCATCCTCGGGCTTCTGCCGAAGCATCGCCTGCCCGTGAACGCCGGTCGCATCCTCTTCGCCGGCGAGGATCTCCTCGCGGCGACGCCGGCGCGGCTACGCGCGGTGCGCGGCGGCTCGATCGCGATGATCTTTCAGGAGCCGATGGCCGCGCTCAATCCGGTGATGACGATCGGACGGCAGATCGACGAGGTCGTGACAACGCATCTCGATCTGCCGCGCGCGGTGCGGCGCCGGCGCGCGGTCGAGCTCTTCCGCTCGGTGCGCCTCCCTGATCCCGAGGCGATCTTCGATGCCTATCCGCATCAACTCTCGGGCGGCCAGCGCCAGCGCGCGATGATCGCGATGGCGCTCATCCTCGAGCCCGCGATCATCATCGCCGACGAGCCGACGACGGCGCTCGATGTCACGACCCAGGCGCAGATCCTGGCGCTCATCCGCGAGCTGCGCCAGACGCACCGCACCAGCATTCTCTTCATCACCCATGATTTCGGCGTCGTCGCCGAGATCGCCGACCGCGTTGCCGTGATGCAGCATGGCCGCCTCGTCGAATCCGGCGCGGCGCGGCAGATCCTCGATGCGCCGCAACACCCCTATACGCGCGCCCTCATCGCCGCGGTGCCAAGCCTCGAACCGCCGCCGCCGCGCCCCTTCGATCAGGGCACCGTGCTCCTGCGCGTCGAGGGTCTCGACAAATCCTATCGCTCCGGCGGCGGTCTCTTTCGCCGCGGCCGCCGCGCCGTCGACGCCGCGAAGAACGCATCGCTCTTCTTGCGGCGCGGCGAGACGCTCGGCCTCGTCGGCGAATCGGGCTCGGGAAAATCGACGCTCGCGCGCTGCATCGTCCGTCTCATCGAAGCCGATCGCGGCGCCGTTCTTCTCGGTGCGACCGATCTCCGCCCGCTCTCGCGGCGCGCCATGCGGCCGCACCGCAAGCGCCTGCAGATGATCTTCCAGGACCCGTTCGCCTCGCTCAACCCGCGCGCCAAGATCGCCGAGGCGATCGCCGCGGGACCGATGCTGCACGGCACCAAGCGCGCCGAGGCGCTCGCCGCCGCCCGCGAATTGCTTCGCCTCGTCGGCCTCGATCCCAGCGCCGCCGAGCGCTATCCGCATGAATTCTCCGGCGGGCAACGCCAGCGCATCGGCCTTGCCCGCGCCCTCGCCCTTCATCCCGACATCCTCATCGCCGACGAGCCGGTCTCCGCCCTCGACGTTTCGGTGCAAGGCCAGATCCTGGAGCTTTTGGCCGAGATCCGCGAGCGGCTTCACCTCTCGATGCTGTTCATCACCCATGATCTGCGGGTCGCGGCGCAGATCTGCGACAGCATCGCCGTCATGCGCCGCGGCGAGATCGTCGAATACGGCCCGACCGCCGAAATCTACGCGGCGCCGCGCCACCCGTACACGCGCGAGCTGCTCGATGCGATCCCGGGCAAGGATTGGCAGAAGCCAGCCATCGCCGGCGACGGCCGCGAAACGATCGACGCCGATCGAACCTGAGGCTCGCTCGGCGCCGGAGACACCAAATGTTCAATCGGGTTGCGAGGTCAAATTAGCGTCCTCTGATCGCCGATCGCCGGCATGTTGGCCGGGAGCGCCCTCGAGGGCCTCGCCAACTTGCCCTACAAGGCGCCTCTCCCCGCTTCTTATCTCCCTCTCCCCTTGTGGGAGAGGAAGGGGCCCGCGAAGCGGGAAGGTGAGGGGTCTGGATGACAAACTTGGATCGTCGCGCCGCGACGATCCCTGCCCTCACCCTACCCTCTCCGCCAAGGGGAGAGGGTTTCGATCGGCATTTCCGCTCACTCCCCCAACGGCACCTTCGCCCCTTTCGGCACGGCCACCTCGAAGACGTTGAGCGTGATCGAGATGAGACCGTAATAGCCCATGATGCCGACGAGATCGACGACGCCGCGCTCCCCCAATTGCTCGAGCGCGCGGGCGTAGGTCGCCGCATCGACGGCCTTGTCGCGATAGAAGACGGTGCAGAAATCATAGACCGCCTTCTCGTCCGCCTTGTCGAAAGGCGGCGTGCGGCGCTCGGCGATCGCGGCGATCAATTCATCGCCAAGGCCGGCCTTGCGCGCGAAGACCGCGTGATGGTGCCATTCATATTGCGCATTCCAGAAGCGCGCGGTGCAGAGGATGGCGAGCTCGGATAGGCGCGGTGGCAGCGAGGTGCCGAAGCGCGCGAAGGCGCCGAGGCGCTGCGCCTTCTCGGCGAGCTCCGGGCTTTTGAGCCAGATCTGCAGCGGCGGCGGCACGCTGCCGCGCGGTCCCGATGCGATCTCGTCCCAGATCCTGCGCTGCGCCGCATCGAGCGTCGCGGGGTCGGTGTCCTTGTAACGCGTCATCGTGTCTCCTGGCTCTATGTCCCCCGCCGCAGCATCGCCTCGACCTGGCGCCAGCCGGCTTCGCCGACGGCTCTGGCGCGGCGGCCCGATTCCTCGGCCCTCTGGCTCGCCGCGGTTCCGTCGACGAAGCGCTTCATGATCCCCTGGAGAATCGCGGCGAGGCGGAACATGTTGTAGGCGATGTAGTAATCCCAATGCGCGATGCCGGAGCGGTGGCTGCGGCGGCAATAGGCTTCGACGTATTCGCTCTCGCTCGGAATGCCCAGCGCCGCGAAATCCGTGCCGGCGAGGCCGCGGAAGAGCGCGGGCTCGAGGCGCCAATACATCATGTGGTAGGCGAAATCGGCGAACGGATTGCCGAGCGTCGAGAGCTCCCAATCGATGATCGCGAGGATGCGCGCCTCGGTTGCGTGGAAGATCATGTTGTCCATGCGGTAGTCGCCATGGACGATGCTCGTCGCATCCTCCTCGGGGATGTTCCTTGGCAGATAGTCGATGAGATTGTCCATCGCCTCGATCCGCTCGGTCTCGGAGAGGCGGTACTGTTTCGACCAGCGGTCGATCTGCCGCGCGAGGTAATTGCCGGGCCGGCCATAGCTTTCGAGCCCGATCGCCTTGTAGTCGATCTGATGGAGGCGGGCGATCGTCGCGTTCATCCGATCGAAGATCGCGGCGCGCTCGGTCCTCGGCAGATCCGGAAGCTGCTGGTCCCAGAGGACGCGGCCTTCGACGCAATCCATGACGTAGAAGGCGGTGCCGATGACCGCCTCGTCCTCGCAGAGCCCATAAGTGCGCGGTACCGGAAAGCCGGTCGGACCCAGCGCGGTGATGACGCGGTATTCGCGGTCGACCGCATGCGCCGAGGCGAGGAGCTTGCCCGGCGGCTTGCGGCGGAGAACGTAGCGGCCCGAGGGCGCGCTGAGGCGATATGTCGGGTTCGACTGTCCCCCGCCATATTGCTCGACGGTCACCGGGCCGCGATAGCCCGCGACGTTCTCCCGCATCCACGCCTCGAGCCGCGCCGTCTCGAAGCGGTGCCGCTCCTGGACCGGGATGACCGCGCTTTCGAGCGGCGCCTCGCTCATAAGGTCGCGGCGGCGCCGAGCAGCACCGTCACCTGGCTCGACAAGGTGCCGCCATTGCCGTGGCAGAGCGCGACCTCGGCGCCCGCCACCTGACGCTCGCCGCCATGGCCGCGAAGCTGCGTTGCGCCCTCGATCAAGGTGAAGATGCCGTACATGCCGGGATGGACGCAGGAGAGCCCGCCGCCATTGGTGTTGACCGGCAATGCGCCGCCGGGCGCGATCCGCCCGCCCGAGACGAACCGCCCGCCCTCGCCCTTGGGGCAGAACCCCAGATCCTCGAGGAAGAGGATCGTGTTGATGGTGAAGGCGTCGTAGAGCTCGGCGACATCGACGTCCTTGGGGCCAAGCCCGGCCATCGCGAAGGCACGCTCTCCCGATTGCACCGCGCCCGTCACCGTCAGATCGGCCATCGACGAGATCTGGCGATGCGTCGTCACGAACCCGCCGCCGAGGAAATAGACCGGCGGCTTCGGCGCTGATTTCGCGCGGTCGGCCGCGACCATGATGATGGCGCCCGCGCCGTCGGTGACGAGGCAGCAATCGCGCACGGTGAAAGGATCGCAGATCATGCGGGCGGCGCGCACGTCGGCGACGGTGAGCGGCCCCTTCGCGAAGGCATCGGGATTGCGGTTCGCCCATTGCCGCGCCGCGACCGCAACCTCTGCGAGCTCTTCGACCGTTGTGCCGTATTGGTGCATGTGCCGTGCCGCCGCCAAGGCGTAGGCCGCGACCGGCATGCGCGGCTTGTAGGGCGCCTCGTAAGGCGGCGGGTCGGACATGGTGGTGAGCCGCCCCGAGGCCGAGCGCTGGTTCGAGCCGTAGGCGATGAGCGCCACCTTGCAGAGGCCGAGCCGCAGCGCCATCGCCGCCGAGATCATGTGCGAGAGGTATGACGAGCCGCCGACATTGGTGCCGTCGACCACCGCCGGCTTGATGCCGAGATATTCCGGCACGGTGAGCGCCGGCACGAAATTGACCGCAGTCGCCGTGAAGACGCCGTCGATCTCGTGGAGGCCCACTCCGGCATCGGCGCAGGCCTTGTGCACCGCCTCGGCGAGGAGCTCGAGGTGCGTGCGCCCCGGCGCCTCGCCGATGCCGGCAAGCCCGGTGCCGATGATCGCGGCGGCGCCGCGCAATTCATGTGCCATCAAAATTCTCCGTTACGCCGGATCGAACACGAGGAGCGGGCCCGCTTCGGTCGCGGCGATGCGCGCCTTCACGGCCATGCCGATGCGGACATCCTCGGGCTTCACCCCCTCGACGCGGCTCATCACCCGCGCGCCTTCGGCAAGATCGATCAGCGCGACGTTCCGGTTGCCGCCATTCTCCGGCCGATCGCGTACCACCGTCGTCGAATAGACCGTGCCCTTGCCGCTGACGGCGCGCCAGGCGAGGTTCGTTCCGCCGCAATGCGGGCAAAGCGCGCGGGGCGGGAAGACCTGCTTTCCGCATGCGGCGCAAACCTGCATCTCGATCCGTCCCGCGGCGAGCGCGTCGCGGTAGTGCGCCGCGGGGCCAGGGCCGGCGAAGGGGTTGTCTGTGGTGTCGCTCAAGTGAAACCCTCCTCAATAGATCACGCCGGCGATCATGGCATACCCAGCCTCTCTCCCGCTTGCAGAGTCTCTTCAACCCTCCCCCGCTTGCGGGGGAGGGCAGGGTGGGGGAAGCCGCGGCAGCTCCAATTCCTCAAGTCAGTGGAAACCGCACCTTCCCCCACCTCAATCCTCCCCCGCAAGCTGGGGAGGAGGCAAGAATTGCCGATGAAAAAGCTGGAGAGGCTTCCTTACCCCTTCGCCAGCGCCCTTGCCTCGCTCTCGCCGAGATCCCAGAACATCCCGGCCATGATCTGCAGGCCCTCGCGCAGGATCGGCGCCAGCACATGCTCGTTCGGCGCATGCTGCGAGCACGAGGCGTAGGAATGCGGGACCCAGATGGTGGGGAGGCCCAATGTCGCGGCGAAGCAGTCATTCGGCAAGGAGCCGCCAAGATTGGGCAGCACCGCCGGGCGCTGGCCCGTCGTCTTCTCGATCGAGCCCACCGCCCATTTCGCCCAGGGATGATCGGGGTCGAGGCGGGTTGCCGAGAAGAAGCTCTTCTTCGCGTCCTCGACCTTGACCATGGGAAAGCCGTGCGTGTCGAGATGGCGGCGGAGGATCGGCAGGAAGGTCGCGGCATCGGTGTCGACGACGTAGCGCATCTGGCAATGCGCCGAGGCGCGCGGCGGCACGGCGTTGACCGGGTTCTCGGGGTTGCCGGTCTTGAAGGCGAGCACCTCGAAGGTGTTCCAGGCGAACACCTTCTCGGCGCTCGTCAAGCCCGGCTCGCCCCACCATTCGTCGATCTGCGGCCCGTCTTCGCCGCCCTCGACTGTGCAATCGGCGAGCGCCATGCGGACCGAGTTCGGAATCGCCTTCGGCACGAGATCGCGGACGAGGATCTTGCCGTCCTTCGAGACGATCGATGCCAGCGCATGGGCGAGGATGATGCCGGGATTGGCGAGGAGCCCGCCCCAATTGCCCGAATGATGGCCGCCCTCGCGCAGATCGACACTCATGTCGAAATTGAGGGCGCCGCGCGTTCCCATGTAGATCGTCGGCCGGGTCGGAGCGAGGCGCGGCCCGTCCGAGCCCAACAGCATGTCGGCGGCGAGCAGCTCCTTCTGCTCTTCGCAGAATTCCTTGAGGCCGGGCGAGCCGATCTCCTCGCTCGTCTCGATCATCACGGTCGAGTTGAAGCCGAGCTTGCCGCGCTCGGCGAGGACGGCGGCGATCGCGGCGAGGTTGATCGAGTGCTGGCCTTTGTTGTCGGCGGTGCCGCGTCCGTAGATGACATCGCCCTGCCGCGTCAGGGTCCAGGGCGAGATGCCGGCGCGCCACTGCTCGTCGAGGCCGCGGATGACGTCGCCGTGCCCGTAGGTCAGCACGGTAGGCAGCGCCTTGTCCTCGATGCGCTTTCCAACGAGGAACGGGCCGCCCTTCACGGGATTGTCGAAGATCCGCGTCTCATAGCCCATTTTCGTAAGCGCCGGCGCCATTTCCTCGGCGAGGTAGCGGCCCAATTCGGAAAAGCTCGCCGCAACCTGGCTCTCGGTGTGGATCGCGACGCGGCGTTCGAGATCCTTGAGAAAAGTGCCGTCGTCGAAGTGGCGCGCCGCCCGCGCGATCGCTGCGTCTCTCGTCATGCCGTGGTCTTCCTCGTTCCTCGCCGCGGATGGGGCGGCGACCTTAGCATTCCGGCGGCGCCGTGGCAGCAGGGAGATCGAGCACATGGGCGAAGATCGAAAGCGCGCCGCGGCCATCCTCCGTCAGCGCATAGACGCCGCGCCGCTGGCGGACGAACCAGCCATAGACGTCGTCCTGCAGGATGCCGGCGACGTTGGGGACGAGGCCGGTGGCGCGCAGCGCCTTGATGCTCATCTCCCCGTCGCGGCCCAGAAGCTGCGCGCAGCGCAGCGCCTCCTGGCGATAGGCGGTGACGATCTTGACGCCGCGGACGCCGCCCCGATTGTGATCACCCTTGCGCCGCGCGAATTCCCCGAGCAGCAGCGCAGTCCGCTTCTTGTTCCGGCGCGGCCGGTAGGGTAGCGGGTCGAGCACCACCTCGACCGCCCGGCTGAGCGGCGCCGCGGGATTGACGGTCATGAGCCCTAACCCCAGCATGCGGCACAGCTTGCGGACCAGCCGATCCTCGGGCGCGACGCTTTCCCGCCGTCGCCCGACGATGCGCGGCACGGCGAGATAGACCTCTTCGGCGAGCGACAGACGCTCGACGCCCTGCAGCACGAGGGCGAGGTTGAAGCGCAGCTTCAGCTCGACGATGACCGGCGGCTCGTCGCCGCGCCGCGCCAGCACGTCGCAGCCGCGCACCTCGCCTTTGACGACGTAGCCCTGGCGCTCGAGAAACGCCTTCACCGGCGGATAGAGATCGGCCTCGGTCACTGTTCGCATTGGATAGGGGGCGGGAGGGCTGGGTTGCAGCGACGGCATATTGCGATCCCGCCTCCGCGACAATAGATTTCAGCGGCACCAGAGGAAGATCTCCCCGACATGACCAGCCAGCTCTTCGCGCCGATCACCTTGCGCAGCCTCAGTTTCGCGAACCGCATCGTCATCGCGCCAATGTGCCAGTACAGCGCCGAGGACGGCAGTGCCACCGATTGGCACATCCTCCATCTCGGCCATCTGTCACTTTCCGGCGCCGGCCTCCTCATGATCGAGGCGACCGGCGTCGAGGCGGCGGGGCGCATCACGGCGGGCTGTCTCGGGCTTTATTCCGACGCCAACGAGGCGGCGCTCGCGACCGCGCTTGCCGCCTGCCGCAAATGGGGCAACATGCCGGTCGGCATCCAGCTCGCCCATGCCGGGCGCAAGGCCTCGTGCGACGTGCCCTGGCGCGGCGGCAAGCCGTTGCCCGCCGGGCAAGGCGACTGGATAACGGTGTCGGCCTCGACCGTGCCGTTCGATGAGGGCTGGCACACGCCGCAGGCGCTCGATCGTGCCGGCATGGCGCGCGTCAAGGAGGCGTTCCTGCAGGCCGCGCGGCGCGCGCTCCGTCTCGGCATCGATCTCATCGAGCTGCACAGCGCGCATGGCTATCTGATGCATCAGTTCCTCTCGCCCTATTCGAACCAGCGCACCGACGATTATGGCGGCAGCCTCGCCAACCGCATGCGCTTCCCGCTCGAGGTCGCTTCCGCTTTGCGCGAGGCCTGGCCCGCCGAGAAGCCGATGGGCGTCCGCATCAGCGCCAGCGAGTGGACCGATGGCGGCTTCACCCTCGACGAGGCGGTGGTCTATTGCCGCGAGTTGAAGGCGATCGGCGTCGATTACATCTGCGTCTCGTCCGGCGGCAACTACGCCAAGGCGCGGATACCGTTCGCTCCCGGCTATCAGGTGCCGTTCGCCGCGCGCATCCGCAAGGAGACGGGGATCGCGACGCGCGCCGTCGGCCTCATCGTCGACCCGCACCATGCCGAGCGGATCATCGCCTCGGGCGACGCCGACATCGTGGCATTGGCGCGCGGCTTCCTCGACGACCCGCGCTGGCCGTGGCACGCCGCCGAAGCCCTCGGCGCCACCGCCGCCTACCCGCCCCAATACGCCCGCACCAAGCGCGCGCTCTGGCCGGGCGCGGCGTATATCCGCCCGGAGGCGGCGGAGTAGTCGGCACGCAGCAAGGAGCCTCCCCCTCGCAGGTTCTTCCCCCTCCCCCCTTGCGGGGGAGGGAGGGGTGGGGGTCTCTCCGCGGCGCCTCAGCGGCAACGATCGCGCTTCCTGCCTGCACCCCCCACCCTACCCTCCCCCGCAAGGGGGGAGGGAAGTCCTCGCGCGGGAAAGTGCTCGAAGCCCTCACCCCATCTTCCGCTTCGTCCGGTTCGTCGGCGCCGCCGTCAGCGGGTCCTCCGGCCAGGGGTGTTTCGGATAACGCCCCTTCATTTCGGCGCGCACGGCCTTGTAGCTCGAGGCCCAGAAGCCGGCGAGGTCGCTCGTCACCTGGAGCGGCCGGCCGGCGGGCGAGAGGAGGTGAAGGCGGAGCGGCACGCGGCTGCCGGCGATGCGCGGCGTCGCGGCGGCGCCGAACATCTCCTGAAGCCGCACGGCGAGAGCCGGCGCCTCGGGATCGGCATAGTCGATCGGAATTCGCGAGCCGCTCGGCACCGTGACATGCGTCGGTGCCATCGTCTCGATCGCGCGCTGCCGCTCCCAATCGAGGCTGTGGCGGAGCGCGCCGGCGAGATCGAGACCTTTCAATTGCGTAACACGCGTGACGCCGCCGAGCGCCGGCCCGAGCCAATCCTCGATGGTGACGAGCAAGGCCGCGTCGGAGAGATCGGGCCAGCCCGCCTCTGTGCCCTCGATCCGTCGCAGGAACGCGATGCGCGCCCGCCATTGCTGCAGCTCCTTCGTCCAAGGCAGCGCATCGAGCCCGATC
Organism: Allostellaceae bacterium; assembly: GCA_041488295.1. Lineage (GTDB taxonomy): Bacteria > Pseudomonadota > Alphaproteobacteria > ATCC43930 > CGMCC-115725 > URHD0088. Next base: position 4,871 of record JBGPOZ010000089.1, on the reverse strand, counting down.
TCGCGGATGCCCTCGATCATCGCGGCACGCAGCGCATCCGTCGGCGGGTTCGGAAGGTGGCCATCGCGCAAGACGAGCGCGCCGAGCAGGATCTGGCGACGGGCGAGCACCGCGCCCGATCGCGAATCCCAGGTGACGACATCGCGCCGCTCGAGGCTCTCCGCGAAACGCTCCTCGATCTCCGCGCGCGCGAGCGGCGCCGCGAGGAAGATGCGGGCTTCGCGCGTATCCCCATCGAGATCGGCGACGGCGAGATAGTCCTCGGCGGCAAGCGGGTCGCTCGGCGGCAAAGCGGCACCGCGCCCGTTACTCAGCAGGAACTGCCCCTCCCCGCCAGGACGACGTTGCGCGATGCGGTCGGGATAAGCTTGCGCGAGGACGATCCCGGCAGAGCCGGTCCGGCGCTCGTCACCGCGCGCACCGATGCGACGCCGCCATTCCTTCGCCTGCTGGCGCGCCTGATGCAGGAGGCCACGATCGACCGCGAGACCAGGCAATTCCGCGCCGTCGCCGGCGAGCAGATCTAGCCGCAGCCGCAGATCGGCGTCGCGCCCGCCCGGCGACGCCCTGACGAGATCGCGCGCCGAGAGCAGCGCCGCGATGTCGCAAGCGAGAGCGCCCTCTCCCATCCGCTCGCCCGCCCGGATCATGTGCGCCAATCGCGGATGGAGGCCGAAGCGCGCCATCACCCGCCCCTCCGCCGTGACCTTGCCGGCCGCATCGAGCGCGCCGAGGCGCTCCAAGAGCCCGCGCGCCGGCGTCAACGCGGCGGGCGGCGGCGGATCGAGGAAGGCGAGATCGCTTGGATCGGCAATGCCCCAGCAGGCAAGCTCGAGCGCCAACGGCGCGAGATCGGCGGCCATGATCTCGGGCGTCGTGAAGGCCGAAAGAATGCGGTGCTCGGCCTCGCTCCACAGGCGATAGCAGATCCCGGGCTCGGTCCTTCCCGCCCGGCCGCGCCGCTGATCCGCGGAGGCTTGCGAGACCTTCACCGTTTCGAGCCGCGTCATGCCGCTCCTCGGCTCGAAGCGCGGGACGCGCATCAAGCCGCCATCGACGACGATGCGGATGCCCTCGATGGTGAGGCTGGTCTCGGCGATCGATGTGGCGAGGACGACCTTGCGCGATCCCGCTGGCGCCGGCAGCAGCGCCGCATCCTGCGCCTCCTGCGGCAAGTCGCCGTAAAGCGGCGCGATCCGCGTCTCGGGATCAAGATCGATTTCGGAGAGGAGGCGCTCGACGCGGCGGATCTCGCCGGCGCCGGGGAGAAAGGCGAGGATGCTCCCTTCCTCCTCATCGAGCGCGCAGCGGATCGCGGCGGCGACGGCATCCTCGAAACGGCGCCCCTCCGCGCGGCCGAGATAGCGCGTCTCGACCGGAAAGCTGCGTCCGATGCTCGTCACGACCGGCGCTTCGCCGAGCAATCGCGCGACGCGTGCGCCGTCGAGCGTCGCCGACATGACGAGAAGGCGCAGATCCTCGCGCAGATAGCGTTGCGCTTCGAGGCAAAGCGCGAGGCCGAGATCGGCATCGAGCCCGCGCTCGTGGAATTCATCGAAGATGACGAGGCCGATCCCGTCGAGCGCCGGCTTCTCCTGCAGCATGCGGATGAGGATGCCGTCGGTCACGACCTCGATCCGCGTCGCGGCTCCAACGCGCGTATCGAGCCGCATGCGGTAACCGACGGTCTCGCCCACCCTCTCGCCGCGCAAGCTCGCCATGCGCCGCGCCGCGGCGCGCGTCGCAAGACGCCGTGGTTCCAGCATGAGGATGCGCCGCCCGGCGAGCCAAGCCTCGTCGAGCAGCGCCAAGGGTACGCGGGTCGTCTTGCCGGCGCCCGGCGGCGCCTCGACGACAAGGCTCCGCCCCTCGCGCAAGGCGCGCTGGATCTCGGGGATGACCGGTTCGATCGGCAGATCGCGCATCGGCGCCACATGTTTAAAGACTATTATTCACCACGGAGACACGGAGGACACGGAGAAGAAAATCAGAATTTCGGCGCCTCGCGCATCGGTCAAACCTCCGTGTCCTCCGTGTCTCCGTGGTGAATCTTTGCAATCCAGCTTATCGCTCGCACGGAGCGCGCTCACTCCCGCGCCGGCCCCAACCGCTCCGCCAGCGCCTCGCCGATTTCGCCCGGCGTGTCGAGCACCCGGACACCAGCGCCTTCGAGCGCGCGTCGTTTCGAGGCGTAGCCGCCGCGGTCGCCCATCACGATCGCGCCGGCATGCCCCATCTTCTTGCCCGGCGGCGAGGCGGCGCCGGCGATGAAGGCGACGATCGGCTTCTTCATTCCGGACGCGTATTCCGCCGCTTCTTCCTCCATGGCGCCGCCGATTTCGCCGACGATCACGGCGGCGTCGGTGCGGGGATCTTGGTCGAGCGCTTCGAGCGCATCGCGCGTCGTCGTGCCGAGCATCGGGTCGCCGCCGATGCCGATGAAAGCCGATTGGCCGAAGCCGGCGCGCGTCGCCTCGAGGCAGATCAGCGTGCCGAGGCTGCCGCTGCGCGAGATGACGCCAACGCGCCCCGGCCGGAAGACGCGGTCGTTGAAGGCCGGCATGATGCCGACGAAGCACTCGCCCGGCGTCACCAGCCCCGCCGTATTGGGTCCGACGATGCGCGTGCCGCCGCGCGCCGCCGCGGCATGCATTTCCATCACATCCTGCTGCGGGATGTGCTCGGTGAGGACGACGAGGAGCTTTGCCCCCGCCTCGATCGCACCGATCGCCGCCTCGCGCGCCGCGCTTGGCGGAATGAACATGACGGCGACATCGAAGCCGACCGCTTCCTGCGCCGCCGCCGGCGTCGCAAAGACTGGAATACTGTTCTGCGTCTCGCCCGCTTTCTTCGGATTGACGCCGCCGACGATGCGCGTGCCGTAAGTCGCCATCTTCTCGGTCCAGAACGCGCCTTGGCGTCCGGTCATCCCGAGGACGAGGACACGATCGCTCTGCCTAGCGATCATCGCGCGGCCTCGACGGCGGCACGCATCGCGTCCTCCATATGGTCATAGGGCTCGATGCCGAGCCGCTCGCGGACGAGCTCGATCGCCGCGTCCTCGCCGGTGCCGTGGATCGAGAAGAACACGGGAATCTTCGGCCGCAGCGCCTGCCACGCCTTGACGACGCCCTCGGCCATGACGTCGGTGCGCGCGAAGGCGCCGCAGAAATTGACGACGAGCGCCTTGACGCCGGGGTTGGCCAGCACGAGCTCGAGCGCCGGCGCCGCCTTGGTGTAGGCTTCGCCGCCGATCTCGAGGAAATTCGCGGGCCGCCCGCCGCAATGACGGATGAGATCCATCGTCGTCATGGTGAGGCCGGCGCCGTTGGCGAGAACGCCGACATCGCCGTCGAGCTGGATGAATTTGAGGCCCTGCGCCGCACCCTTCGCCTCGAGCGTAGTCATCGTCTCCGGCGCCCCCTTGTCGGCAATGTCGCCTTGCCGATAGAGCGCCGCATCGTCGAGCACGAACTTACAGTCGAGCGCGACGACGCTTCCATCATCGAGCAGCGCCAGCGGATTGACCTCGATGAGCTCGGCGTCGCGCTGGCGATATGCCTCGTAAAGCTTCGTCAGCACCGCGGCGACGGCGCTTTCGGCACCCCCGAGGTCGAGCCCCTGCAGCATCGCCATGGCGTCGCTCTCGGCAAATCCCATGGCGATGTCGACGAGGTGGCGACGGATGGCGTCGGGCCGCGCCGCCGCCACCTCCTCGATCTCCATGCCGCCCTCAGTCGAGAACAGCACCATCGGGCAGCGCGCGGCGATGTCTGGGAGGATCGCCGCGTAGAACTCGCGCACGATCGCCGCGCGCCCCTCGACGAGCAGGCGCTCGACGCGATGCCCGCCGATCTCCATGCCGAGAATAGCCTGCGCCGCCGCTTCCGCTTCCGCCGCCGTATCGGCCCGCTTGATGCCGCCTGCCTTGCCGCGCTTGCCGGCCGGCACCTGCGCCTTGACGATTGCGGGGCCGATCTCGCGCAGCGCTGCAGCAGCCTCCGCCGGCGTGAGGCAAAGCCGGCCTTGCGGCGTCGCGATCCCGGCGGGAGCAAGAATGTGCGCCTTGGCGGCGTGCTCTTCGAAGTTCACGACATCGCTCCGTCCACTTTGTAGTCCCCTCGCCCCAGCGGGGAGAGGGTTAGGGTGAGGGGGTCACCCGCTTCAGCGGGTGATCCGGCGCCGATCGTGCTCCCAAGCCCTCACCCCGACCCTCTCCCGTAAACGGGAGAGGGAGATCACCGCCCGTACTTCCGCCAATGCGCGCCGAACAACGCCTCCTCGCTCGGCTTGTCCTCCGCAATGGGCGTCACGAGGTGCGTGATGTTGAGGAAGTGCTTGTAGCTCAGATTCTCGGCGATGCTGTTGCCACCCCAGGTGCCGCAGCCCATGCTGAGCGTGAAGTCGAGGCCGTTGTCGAAACCGCCGCCATTGCCGAAGGTGTGCGCCTGATTGACGAGGACGCGCACGACATCGGTCTCGGCTGCGAGCTTGCGCGCGTGGCCCATGTCCTTGGTGTGGATGCCGCAGGAATGGCCGAGGCCCTGAAACTCGAGGATGCTGCGGACGCGATTTGCGGCGTCACCGAAATCCTTCGCGCGATAGATTGTGAGAACCAGCGATAGCTTCTCGCCGGAGAAGGGATGATCGCGGCCGACGCCGTCATCCTCGACCATGATGAAGCGCGCATTCATCGCCGCGTCCGGCAGCGCGGCAATGCGCGCGATCGCAGCGCATTCCTTGGCGATGATCGCGCGATTGAGCTTGCCGCCGACCCAGAGCGCGGCTTCCACCCGCTTCTTCTCGGCAGCATTCGCCATATATCCGCCGGCTTCTTCGAGCGCCGCCACAGCCTCGTCGTAGACGCTGTC
>JBGPOZ010000088.1:0-16530 GCA_041488295.1 Allostellaceae bacterium | reverse complement strand
GACGATGTCGTCGAAGCTCACATCGAGGCGGCCTGGCCCCTCGACCCAGCCGAGCTTGGCATAGAATGCCAGCAGCCCGACGAGGCCGAGCCAGAACACCGGCATCGAATAACCCAAGAGCGAGCCGAAGCGGATCACCTGATCCTGCCAGCGCCCGCGATGGGTCGCCGCGATGACGCCGAGCGGGATGCCAAGAACGACGCCGATGATGAGCGCCAGCATCGACAGCTCGAGCGTTGCGGGAAAGACGTGCAACAAGTCGTACAGCACCGGCTGCGAGGTGATGACGGAATTGCCGAAATCCCCGTGCAGCACCTTCACCAGATAACGCCAGAACTGTATCGGAATCGGCTGATCGAGGCCGATCTCGATGCGCACTCTTTCATAGGTCTGGATCGACGCCTCGTCGCCGACGATGGCGAGCACGGGATCGATCGGAATGACGCGGCCGATGAAGAACGTGACGCAAGTGAGGCCGAGAAAGGTCAGCGCGACCGAGAACAAGAGATTGGCGACGTGGCGAATGGGTCCGGCAAACCGCCGGACCCACCCGTCATTCGCAACCGCCGCAAAGGGGACGGCCGTCACCGGCACAACCCCTTACTTCGTGACGGTGCGATAGAAATTGAAGTCCTCGAAGAGACCCGTCTTGAAGCCTTTCACGTTGGCGCGCGACGCCACCTGATTGGCATTCTGGAACATGATGACGAACGGTCCCTCGTCGGTGACTTTCTTCTGAATGGCGGCGTATTCCGCCTTGCGCTTCTCGGTGTCGACTTCCTTCGCCGCCGCCAGGGTCTCCTTGGACAGTTCGGGAACGAGCCAATGCGTGCGCCATGCCAGCGGCTTGATCTTGGGCGTATCGCTGTCATCGTCATTGTGCGCAAAGGTGTCGGCGTTGCTGTGCGGATCGAAATAGTCCGGCGCCCAGCTGTTCAACACCATCTGATGCTTACGCGCACGGAAGATCTGCAGCTCCTGCTTCAGCTCGACCTGGACGAGCTTGAGCTTGATGCCGCCCTGCCCCATCGTCTGCTGCACCGATTGCGAGATATCGGTCCAGGGCGGCAGGTTCGGTGCCGTGAACTCGAGCTCGAAGCCGTTCGGATAGCCGGCCTCGGCCAACAGAGCCTTCGCCTTCGCCACGTCCAGCTTGTTCGGGTTGTAGGCGATGGCGCCGAGGAAGCCGAGCGGCAGAAAGGCTTGCTGCTCGATGAAGCGGCCTTTCAACACCGTGTTGACCAAACCCTTGTAGTCGACGAGCAGCTTCATCGCCTGTCGAACCTTGGGGTTCTTCAGATGCTCCTCGGTCAGGTTCATGCCGAGGTAGAAGGTGTTCGCCGCCGGAAACGATTCGATCTTGATGTCTTTGTTGCCGGCCATCGGCGTCAGTTGATCGGGCGTCAGGTCGCGCGCGATATCGATGTCGCCCTTCTCGAGCAGCAGGCGCTGCGTTGCGGGTTCGGGGATATGCCGAGCGACCACGCGTTTGATGTGCGGCGGGCCGAGGTGATAGGTCGGGTTCGCCTCCAAAGTGACGGATTCGTCAGGCTTCCAGGACACGAGATTGTACGGGCCGGAGGCGGCCGAATGCGTCTTCAGCCAAGTATTGCCGAGATCGCCGTTCGCCTCGTTCGCCATCGCCACCTTTTTCTCGATGACCGAGGCGGCATAAGTGCTCATGAGGTTCAGCACCAGCGATGGCGCAAGATCCTCGGTGATCTTGAAGGTGAGCGTGCGGGGGTCGGTCGCCTGCACGAGGGTCTTGACGTTGTCCTTGTTCCAGCCGAGCTGGGTGAAGAGAAAGGCCGGCGACTTGTCCAGGATCACGACACGCTGCAGCGACCATGCCATGTCGTCGGCGGTGACCGTAGCGCCGCTGGCAAATTTCAGGTTCGGCCGGAGCTTGAAGGTAAAGGTCTTGGCGTCCGGCGAGACCGTCCAGCTCTCGGCGACGCCGCCGACCAGCTTGGTCAGATCCTCCGCCTCGTAGCGCATGAGCCGGTCGTAGATGTTGGTACCGAACTCCTGCGTCGCGATCTCGTATGACTCGCCCGGATCGAAGGTGATCATCCCGTCGAGCTGCCAGGCGATCACCAAGGTATCCTTCGGCGTCGCGGCAAGCGCAGCCGGGCTGGCGAAGGCCAGCGGCAACGTCACCGCAAGTACGGCAAGACCAAGTCTGTTCGACATTGCTAAATCCTCCCTGTCGCAGGGCGTCGATCATGTCCTATTATCGATAGACAACGCAACATGTTGCCCGGCGCCCGTCGGTGCTAGGAGGCGACAGCAAGCGGAATCGATCGCATGCGAGTCGATGCGACGTCGGAGCGCCTGCGGCGAAATATGGTTTGAATGCAACCCTAGATCGCAAGCTCGGCACGATCCCGAACCATCGATCGCGATCTTGACGGATCGCGCCCGCCTACCTCTTGGCGAGCTTGCCCTTGAGGCGCAGCACGTAGCTGATGATCTCGGCGACCGGTTTGTACTGCTCGGGCGGGATCTCCTGGTCGAGCTCGACCGTGGCGTAAAGCGCACGTGCGACCGGCGGGTTCTCGACGATCGGCACGTCGTGCTGGCGGGCGACGTCGCGGATGCGCGCGGCGACGAGATCGGCGCCCTTGGCGACGACGCGCGGCGCGCCCGAGCCGGTTGCCTCATAGAGCAGCGCCACGGCGAAATGGGTCGGGTTGGTGACGACGACCGACGCTTTCGGCACCGCCGCCATCATGCGCTTGCGCGCCCGTTGGGTGCGGATCTGCCGCAGCTTGCCTTTGATGAAGGGATCGCCCTCGGTCTGCTTGTATTCCTCGCGCAGCTCCTGCTTCGACATGCGCATCGATTTCATGAAGCTCATGCGTTGGTAGACGTAATCGGCGATGGCGATCGCCGTCAGCACGGCGACGACCCCGCCGGAAAGGCGCAGCGCCAGCGCTTGCATCTCGCGCGCCATTCCGGCGACGCCGATGCTCGGCAACAGCGACAGCCGGTCGAGCTCCGGCATGAGGAGGCCAGCGGCGACCAATCCGACGATCGCAAGCTTTGCGATCCCCTTGAGGAACTCGACCAGCGAGCGCATCGAGAAAATGCGCCGCGCGCCCTCGAGCGGCGAGATGTGGTCGAGCTTGAGCGAGAGCCGGTCGGGGGCGAAGAGAATCCCGGTCTGGAGCATCGGCCCGGCCAACCCTGCTGCCATCATCACCGCGAGCGGCAACGCCACGGCCGGGGCGAGATCGCGCAAGGTATTGAGGATCGCCGTGCCGGACGCGCCGTTTTCGAGCCGCAGCGACCCGGAGCGTTCGACCAGGCGGAACATCATCTGCTGCAGCGCCAACGCGAGCTGGGGCAAGGCCAGCAGCACGCAGGCCGCAAGGCCGGTGAGCACGAACCAGCTCGTCACCTCGCGCGATTGCGGAACCTGTCCCTTTTTGCGCGCCTCGTCGAGCTTGCGCCATGAGGGTTCCTCGGTTTTTTGGCTGTCGTCCTTATCGTCGGCCATTGCGATCGCCCGTCAGAGAGGCAGTGCCTGGCCGAAGATTTCGGTGAAGCCGCCGAGAAACCAGCTCATCACGGCGTAGAGCGTCAGGCCGAAGACGAGGAGGCCGCCGACGATCTGAATCGGCAGGATGACGAAGAAGATCTGGAGCTGCGGCATGAGGCGGGAGAGCAACCCCATCGCGACGAAGAAAACGGTGCCGAGCACGATCACCGGCGCCGAAAGCTCGACGGCGAGGCGGAACGAAGCGGCGACGACATGCGCCACCGTGTCCGAAAGATCGCCGATGATGGGAAAGCCGCCCGGCGCGAACAGGTCATAGCTGCCGACGAGCGCGCGGAGCAGCAGGTGATGCGTGTTCGTCAGGAAGATGATGAGGACGCCGAGCACGGTCATGAAGGCGCCGGTGATCGCTCCCTGCTGGGCCGCCGCCGGATTGAAGATCTGCGCCGCCGACAGGCCGAGCTGGAACGAGACGATCATTCCTGCCGTGTCGAGCGCGCCGAGGATGATGCGGCCGATCGTGCCGAGAAAGAGGCCGATGAGGATCTCGCCGCCGACCAAGCGGGCTAGCCCCTCGACATTGCCCGGCGCCGCCGGCAGATGCGTCCCGAGCGCGGTCGCGACCAGCGCGGCGAGCAAGAGCGCAAGGATCAGCCGATAGCGCTGCGGCACGTAAAGGTCGCCGAAGCCCGGGAGCAGCATCAGCGCCGATCCGGTGCGGCAGAAGACCAGCATGACCGCGAAGATGTTCGCCGGCAGGAGCTGTGCCAGCGTCTGCGTCATCCCGAGATGACCCGATCGAACAGCCTTTGGGTGAAGGCCCGCAAAGTCTCGAGCATGAACGGCATGAGGATCATCATCGCGAGCATGATGGCGATGATCTTCGGCACGTAGGTCAGCGTCTGCTCCTGGATCTGCGTCAGCGCTTGGAACAGGGAGATGACGAGGCCGACGACGAGGGCGAGCAGCATGATCGGGCCGCCCAGCTTCAGCGACACGATGATGGCGTCACGGCCGATATCCATGGCGTCGTTGGCGTTCATCTCTGGGATCCGGTTCCGTCGCGTCGTTGTGCTCGGCCTTGGCCCGAGCATCCTTCCAATAGTGCAACCGCACTAGCGCGTGCAGCGCTAGATCGGCATCCGCATGATGTCCTGGTAGGCCGTGATGACGCGGTCACGCACCGCGGTCACGGTCTGCAAGGTCAGCTCGGCGTTGGAGACGGCGGTGACGACATCGCTGATGTCGGCCTTGCCGACAAGCGCCTGCGCGCTCACCTGCTCGCCCTCTTTGAGGGTGCCGATAGCGCTGTCGGCGACCTGCTTCAGAATGTCGCCGAAGCTGCCGCCGCTTTCGCGCGAGGCGAGCCCCGGCCCGTTGGCTTTCGCGGCGTTGGCATAGGCCGCCGCCGCATTGGCTACTCCGATCGTCATGACATCAACTCTCCCGAATTAACCATGCAGCAGGTCGATCGCCTTGCTGATCATGCTTTTTGCCGCTTCGATGACGTTGAGGTTGGCCTGATAGCTTTGCTGCGCCTCGCGCATATCGAGCATCTCGATCAGCGGGTTGACGTTGGGCATCAAGACATAGCCCTGCGCATCGGCCGCCGGATGCGTCGGATCGTAGTGGCGCTCGAAATCTCCGCCTGCATTCTGCACCGCGCCCGTTTTCACTTCCTTGACGCCGTGCACCTGGTCGAGAACGCTGTGAAAGGTGACGATCTTGCGGCGATAGGGCTCGGCCCCGGGCGTCGCTCCCGTCGAATCGGCGTTGGCGAGGTTTTCCGAGATGATGCGCAGGCGCGCGCCTTGAGCGGAAAGACCCGACGACGCCACGCGGATTGCATTTTCAAGGTCCATCCTTGCCGCCCCTTATCTTCAAGCGCCTCAGGTGAGTACGTTCTTCAGCATCGAGATATGCTGTCGGTAGAGGTTCGTCGTGAGCGCGTAATCATTGGCCGTGCCGGACACTTTCAGCATCTCGTCCTCGAGCTTGACGGCGTTGCCCGATGGCGACACCTCGCCGATGCGGTCGACCTCTTCGTGGAAGGCCGATTGCGCACCTGTGCCGGCAAGGTGATTGGGCCGCGTCGCGACAAGCTGCAATTTCCCGGCGGTCTGCCCCAGCAGATCGCGGAAGGTCGGCGCCTGGAGGTCGTGCGGGCGATAGTTCGGCGTGTCGGCATTCGCGACGTTCTGCGCCAGCACCTTCTGCCGCTGGCTGAGCCAGGTCATGCGCTGTGCCATCGCCTTGAAAAGTGGGATGTCGTTGAGATCCATCGGCGTGCGGCACAGCTCCGTCGGGGAAGGATAGATAGAATGCCGGCTTTCTCATTAACAAGCCGTAAAGCCCACGGGATGCGGCCGGTCGCGGCGCAGAGCCTCGAACGAACCGGCGTTCTAAACGGAAAATTAAGCGTGATCGCGCACTTTGCCGGTCTCAATCACGGCTGCGATCGGACACCTTTTCGTGCACGCCGACGACACATCCGCCAAATCGAAGAAACCGGGCCAGTCGATCGCCATCGCGCTCGAGCATGAAGCCGGCTCCGAAGCGACGCCCCGGGTCGTCGCCAGCGGCCGCGGCTTCACCGCCGATCGGATCCTCGAGCTCGCCTTCGCCAACGGCGTCAAGGTGCGCGAGGATGCCGACCTCGCCGAAATGCTCGCCGCAGTCGACATCGGCGCCGAAATCCCGTTTGCCGCCTTTGCCGCCGTCGCCGAGATCTTGTCCTATATGTACGGCGCGAACCAGGCGGCGGGGACCGATCCCGCGGCGTCGACGAAGGCGGGCGGGCGATGACGGCGCTCGAGCTTTGCCGCCGCTGCAAGGAGAGCGTCGCCGCGGCGCGCGACGCGCTCGCCCGCGACACGCTGCTCGATCTCGCCGGTCTCGATGCGGAGATCGCCCGGATGTGCGGCGAATTCGCCGGAATGCCCGCCGCCGAGCGCATCGGGGCCGCCGAGGCCCTGCGCGAGCTCGTGGCGGCGCTCGATCTCCTGACCATCGCGCTCGGTGCGCAGCAAGCGCGCTGGCGCGACAGCGCGCTGCGGCGTGCCCGCGAGCGCGCGGCCGACACCTATCGACGGGCGCCGACGGCCGACCGCGAGCCCGGATGAGCCTCGATCTCTACACCCGCTTCGTCGCCGCCCTCGTCGCAGTTCTGGCGCTCGTCCTCCTGTGCGCCTGGCTCGCGCGCCGTTTCGGTCTTGCCGGCCGCGGCTTCGGCGTGCGCGGACAGCGGCGCCTTTCGATCGTCGAGATGACGCCGATCGACGGCAAGCGCCGCCTCGTCCTCGTGCGACGCGACGACACCGAGCATCTCGTTCTCGTCGGGAGCGACAGCGCCATCGTCATCGAGAGCGGCATCGCGGCGCCGTCATCGGGCGCCAACTTCGCGGCGATGGTCGAAGAGACGCGATCGTGACCGCACGCTGCCCTGCCCGATTCCGGCTTCTGGCGGTCATCGCCGCTGGATTGTTGGCGCCTCTCCTCACCCATCCCGCAGTGGCGCAGACGATGACGCTCGATCTCGGCGAGGGCGGCTCCTCGACCGGACGCATCGTCCAGCTCATGGTGCTGATCACGGTCTTGAGCCTCGCGCCGGCAATCCTCGTCACCGTCACGTCCTTTACGCGCATCATCATCGTGCTGTCGTTCCTGCGCAACGCGCTCGGCATTCAGCAGACGCCGCCCAACACGGTCCTGGTCAGCCTCGCCCTCTTTCTCACCGGCTTCGTCATGGCGCCGACCTTCGAGGCCTCGTACAATGCCGGCATCGCCCCGCTCATCGCCGAGAAAATCGGCGAGGCGGAGGCGATGACGAAAGCGGTGGCGCCGCTCCATGATTTCATGACGAGCAATGTGCGCGCCCAGGATCTAAAGCTCTTCGCCGACATCGCCAAGATGGAGCCGGTCGCCTCGCCCGCCGACGTGCCGTTGCGCGTCCTCGTCCCCGCCTTCATGATCAGCGAGCTGCGCCGCGCCTTCGAGATCGGCTTCCTGTTGTTCCTACCCTTCCTCATCATCGACATGGTGGTGGCGTCGGTGCTGATGTCGATGGGCATGATGATGCTGCCTTCGGCGGTCATCTCGCTGCCCTTCAAGATCATCTTCTTCGTCCTGATCGACGGCTGGTATCTCGTCGCCGGCAGCCTCGTCCAAAGCTTCGCCGGCACCACCAGCTAGCGTTCCGAATTCGACATTCATTTGAAGCGCGACTGACGATGGCAGTAGTGTCGATGTCGCAATCGATGCGGAAAGAGGCGATGGACGGACGGAAAGCGATGAGCGGAATCGTGACGGCCGTAAGCCGCAGCCCGACGCACACGCTGATGAAGCCGAATGAAACCAGGATCCGGCTCCTTGCGGGGCTCGGGGTCGAAGACGACGCGCATCTCGGGGACCGGGTCAAGCATCGTTCGCGCGTGGCGCGCAACCCGAGCCAGCCGAATTTGCGCCAAGTTCACCTGATCCACGCCGAGCTTCACGATGCGCTGCGCGCCACCGGCTTCGCCGTTTCGGCGGGGCAGATGGGCGAGAACGTGACGACCCGCGGCATCGATCTGCTCGGATTGCCGGCCGGCACGCGCCTCAAGCTGGGCGAGACGGCGGAGATCGAGGTTACCGGCCTGCGCAATCCGTGCGCCCAGCTGGAACGGATTGCGGCCGGGCTGATGGCGGCGACGCTCGAACGCGATGCGGATGGCAACCTCATCCGCAAAGCCGGGATCATGGCGATCGTTTTGGTCGGCGGCACGGTCCACGCCGGCGATGCAGTCGTTGCCGCATTTCCGGCGACGCCTTACCAGCCGCTGAAGCCGGTCTGAGACAGCCCTAGTTGATCGCGCTCAGCTTCTGCGTCGAGAGCTTCTGCCGGTAGCCGGCCATGAAGCTTTGCAGATCGCTGATCTGCGCGACCTTGCCGGCCAGCTGGCGAATGTCGCCCTTGGCCGCCGAGGGATCGCCGGTGACGACGCGGAAGGCATCGCGCAACGGGCCGGCCTCCATCGCGACCGCATAGGTCGCAGCGAGTTGCGCCACGCCGGCCTGGTCGCCCGACAACGTCAGCGCCGTCGCCCAATCGAGGACGAGACGGGCGTCTTCCTTGCCGAGCTTGCCAGTGGCGTCGGGCGCAACTGCGAGGTGCTCGAAGATTTTCGCCGCCTCGGCCCAATTCTTCGTCCGCCACGCGATGTCGGCGCGCAGACGGTCGGCATCGCGGCTGCGGTCATCCGCGATGATCTTCAATGCCTCGTCGGTTCGCCCGAGATCGGACAGGGCGCGCGCGCGCAATTGCTGGCGCTGGCGCTTCAGGTCGGCGTCGATGTCCGTCCCGACATCGATGTCGAGTGCGGCGAGCGCTTCCTGCGGTTTGCGGTCGAGCAGGCGCACCACCGCAAGGCGCGCCGCAACGCGCGCCTTTTCGCGCCCGGTGAGACGCGTGCGCACCTGATTGTCGAGAAGCTCCGCCGCGCGGTCGAGCAGATCGATCGCGACGAGACGGTCGGCAAGGCGGCGGATGATCTCATCGCCCTTGGCGCCGGGCGGCATCATCCCCTTGAACTCCTCGAAGAAGGCGAGCGCCTTGAGCGGCGGCACGTTATCCGCGCCAGGGCCGGCAAAGATATCGCTGAAGGAATCGGCGAGCTGCTGCTCGATGGCGCGATGCTCGGGATGGTCGGCGAAATTGTCGACCGCTTGGTGAAGCGCATCGAACCCGCCGCGGAAATCGCCGTCCTTGATCCTGAGCTCGCCAAGGCGGCGCACCACGGCAAGCTCGAAATCATCACCCCGCCAGGCAAAACGCAAGCCGTCCAATTTCTTGATGGCATCGCCGCGCTTGATCGTACCCGCTTCGAGATCATCGAGGGTCCGCTCCAACTCGGCGCGTGCCCGCGCTTGACGATCCGGGCCGCCGGCGAGCTTGTCGAGGATGGCGCGCGCCGAATCGCCTTCGCCGGCGAGTCGCAATGCGCGCGCGGTCAGCAATTGCGCCATGGCCGCGTCGCCAGCGCCCGGCGCATCCTTGACCATCGCCAGATATTCTTGCGCGTCATCCTGCTGACCCGTCGCCACTGCGGCTTCGGCAGCCTCCAAGGCAAACCGATGGCGAAGCTCCTTCGGATATCGGCGCAGGAAGATCGCGCCCTTCGCAAACTCGCTCGCAGCGCGCGGCATGTCGTGCTTTCCCACGGCAAGCGCTCCGCGCCACAAAGCGATCTCCGGCTCGCCGTCGAGCGCTGACAATTCGAGGTCGCGTTCGGCATCTTCCGGGCGTTCGGCGAGCAACATCGCGCCGCCGGCGACGGCGCGCACGCGCGGGTCGGCGGCAAAATTCGGATCGTCGCGCTCGATCGCCTGCATGACGCCGATCGCCTCGGCGCCGAGGCCATGCGCGAAATAGAAATGCGCGAGATCGAGCCGCGCTCCCGACCGCGATGCCGGCGCCGCGGCAACGATGTTTTGCTCGAGCGCGCGCCGCTCGGCCAAAACCGTACCATCCTTTGGCCCGTACCAATCGGTGAAATCGAAGAGACGCTGCGGGTTGGTGCCGCGCCGCAGCGCCCGGTCGTGGTCGTCGGAGAGCGCAAGCCCAGCCGCGCTCGTCACCTCGACGCCGTTCGGAAGCGACTTGACGGCGACGCCGTCGCTCAACGGACGAAAGGCCAGGCCCTGCGCCGTGAGCAACACGGTGAGATCAACGAGCTTCAGCTCGCGCACGGCGCCAAGCCCGACCTGATCGAGCGGCACCGCGATCAAGGTCTCGCCGAGCTCGGGATCGCGGAAGACCACCGGGCTGGCGGGTTCACGCACGGGGAACAAGATGCGCGGCGGCTGCGCCGCGGCTTGCAGGCTGACGCCAACCGGCGCATCCGGCTGCAGGAGCTGCTGCCGCAATTCGAGGACCCAACCGCTCTGGGAGCGCCGCAGCGAAGGGTTGAAGCCGCCCGAGGTGGCGAGGCGAAGAATTGTCGCCGCATCGCTCGGCACCTGATCGATGCTCCGGACCACCGGTTGGCCTTGGGCGCGCAAATCCGCGAGATCGATCGGCACCACAGCGCCGAAGACGACCCATAGGGCGGTGCCTTGGCGGAAGACCGCCGCCGGCGCTGGTTTCTGCAGCTCGAAGCGCAATGTCGCACCATCGTCGCCCACGGGGCTGCGCGGCGGCAGCGGTGCCGGCTCGTCCGATGGCGGCTTCAGCGCGATGCGCGAATCAGGTTTGGCCTCGTCCGGCGCCTTCGGTGCCTCGACGGTGTGCGGCGGCGTTGCGATCTCCGGCGCCGGCGGACGGGCCGCAGGAAGAAGGGATGTTGGAGCCGTGGCCGCCGGTCTCGCCGAGCTTGTCGTTGCCGTCTTCTCGTTCGTCGATTTCAGCGCGTCCGTCGAGATCGTGACGACGACATGGTTGCCGTCGCGCGCGGTCCGCAGATGGCTGCCCGTCGGCAGGCGCAGCGTCACGGTGAGATCCTTGCCGCTCTCGCTGGAGCGCGGCACGAGATCGGCGGCCTCGGCGGCAAGCTGGGCGATGTCGACCGGACCCGATTGCTTGAAGCGGAGCTGCGCTTCACCGTCCTTGGTCGACACCGTATAGCTGGTCGGCTGCGGCCATTCGAAAACGAGCCGCCGCGTGCCGTTCTCCTGAGCGTAGCTCACCGGGACTCCGGACGGCGAATTCTTTGCGTCCGCGGCCGATGCCGGCTTCTGCGGCGCTTCGGCCTCGCGGGCAGGCGCGGTCGGAGCAGGCTTGTCGAGAAGATCGATCGCGACCTTGTCCTCGGTAGGAAAGCTGTGCAATCCGAAGGGACGGCGCAGATTTGCGACGACATCGCTGTCGCCGGCCATGGCGACGCTCTCGACATACTCGTCGATCCGCTGCGCGATCACCTGAAGATCGGCGGTGAGCGGCCGCGCGAAGTGGATGGTGAGCTTGGTGCCGTCGAGCTTCGCTTCAAAGTCGACCTTGGCTGGCCAGGCGAAGACGATCCGCGCGAACCCTTCATGAAGGCCGGCGTCGACGCCGACCCGTTCCGCGGCATGGGCGCCGCCGGCCGCGAGCAGCGCCAGGGCGAATGCGGCCGGCGCCAGGCGGATCGCCGCGCTTCGCCGGGCTTGCATCACGGCCTCGCCTCGTTAGTCGAAGCTCGCCAGGATGGCGTCGATGTCGGCCTGCGAATTGGCGACGGCCGAAGGAAGCGCCGGCCCGTTGAGCAAATTATCCTCCACCGGCGGTGGAGGGGACGATTGGGGCGCCGACGCGATACCCGCGATGAGCTCGGTGCCGAATACCGCGAGGAGCGCGTCGATCTTGTCCTCGATGTGTTTCAAGGCGCGCACCACCTTGGTGATGCGCTGGCCGGTGATGTCCTGGAAGCCGCAGGCTTCGTAGACCCGCACCACCGCCTCGTCGATCTTCTTCGCTTGCTTCTTCGGCAGCTCCGCCGACATCCTCTCGAATTCTTCCATCGCCCCGAGGATGATTCCGGTCGCATCGGCGGTGGCGGCCATCACCGCGTCGAGCTCGTCGGTCGCCATTGGAATGTGCCGCTCGCGAATATCGTCGGGACGCACGCCGGCGATCTCTTGGCGCGCCGATTTGATGTAGTCGGCAAGCGCTTCGACCTCGTGATAGAGTTGAAGATCGGCAAGCGAGACATCGCCCGAGAGGCTGGTGACGACGCTCGTCACCATGCGCTCGATCTCGGCGGCTTCGGGGACCGCGAGGGCCTGCCCGCGCAACCCGTCGAGGCGAGCTTCGAACCGTGCGTCGGAGGCAAGACGGGAAGTGCTTTGTCTGGCCATGGACAACCTTGTTGCGCACGCCCATGCCGACGAATTTTTGTCGATCGGCCGGGCCGATTGGATTGAACGCATTCTTATCGAAATAGGGTTAAGCGGCGGTTAAATCGGCAAATTTGCCGCACAATCGGTCACTGTTGCTTGATTTCCGGCGTCGGATGCCGCTCCGCCAATGCGAGCGTCACCGCCTTCGCCTTTGCCGGTGCCATCGCCGCGAGGATGGGCGCGGTCTTGCGCTCCTTCATGCGCTCGAGCACTTCGAGCAGGACGGGAAGATCGAGTTGCTCGAAGATCCGGGCCGCCTCTTGCGGCTTCATCGTCTCGTATATCTTTACGAGACTCTCGACCTTGGCCTGATCCTGCTGATCCTGCTTCTTGAAGGAGGCGTCGATCGCCTTCTCCATCTCCTGCAGCTTGGCTATCTTGTCGTTGATCCGCTTTTCGGCAGCTTGCAGGAGCGCCTCGCGCTGATCGACCTCGCCGGAGCGCTTGTCGAGCTCGTCTCGGCGTTGCGCCAGCGATTGAAGAAGCTGCACTTCCTGCGGGCTGAACTGTGCCGCATCGCGCTCCGCGGATTTCGCAGGCGGTGGCGCGGTGGCGGCGGCATTGGCCTCGCTCTTGGCAGCGGGATTGGCCTCGGCCTTCTGCGCCGGAGCGGCCGTCTGAGCCCGCGCCGAGGGTAGCGGATTGAAGCCGATTGCCAGCCCGAGGTCGGCGATCTTCGCGCCGAACAGAAGGGCCGAGGCGGCGGCTAGAACGGGCAAGAGGCGGAAACGGCTGCTCATGGCGACGCCCTAACGGCGCATCTCGAGTGCCCGCCGCAGCAGGCGCTCGGCACGTGAGGGGAAACCGGTTACGCGTTCGGCATCGGCAGACGGCGGGGCGGCAGCGTCGGAGTTCTCTCCCGGCGCCTCGGTAGAGGCGCCGAGCGGGCGCCGCGGCGCCTTCGGGTTCGGCTCGATGCCGGCGCCGGCACCCCTCGCCGTCGATGGTTTTGTTTCTTCGCGGTTGGCTCTGATCGCTGTTTCAAGGCGGTCGGCGAGGCCGCTGCCGAGCTCGACGATGTAGCTCAAATCGGTGCGCAGGCTCTCGCCCTGGTCGAGCCGGTGTTGGAGCTGCTGTCCGATCTGATCGGCGGCGCTCCGCAACCCGGCAATGCCGCTTTCGGCGCGCCGGGCCGAATCATCGAGGCTGCGGATCAGCGTCACCAATTGGTGCTTGTCGTCGCGCAGGGCACCAAGGCGGCGGCTCAGCAGCAGCGCGTAGCTGATCGTCGCTACGAGCAGCACCGCCACCAAAGCGTCGAGCATCACGGTCAGATTCATCACGAGCTCCGGGTCTTTTCGAGTTTCTCGCCGATCCGCACCGCGATGTTGCCGCCCTTGCGTCCCATCTTGCCCGAGAACATCGGCACGTCGCCGCACAACAGCCGAATATCGGTGCTGGGCGTCGCGTTGAGAGCGAGGCGTGTGCCGACTTCCCAATTGATGACGTCGCGCAGCGAATACTCGAAGGTGTCGAGCACGGCCTGAAGCGGCACGTTGGTATTCCACAACTCGCCGGCGAGATGCGCCTCCCAGATCGAGTCACGGCCGAACTTCTCGCCCATGAACATCTGGAGGAGAAGCTCGCGGACGGGTTCGAGCGTCGCATAGGGAAGTAGCAATTCGAGCCGGCCGCCGCGATCCTCCATGTCGACGCGCAAGCGTGCCAGAACGGCGGCGTTGGCGGGACGCGCGATCGTCGCGAAGCGCGGGTTCGTCTCGAGCCGCTCGAAGCGGAAATTGACAGGGCTCAGCGGATCGAAGGCGGCCGAGAGGTCG
This sequence comes from Allostellaceae bacterium, assembly GCA_041488295.1. Lineage (GTDB taxonomy): Bacteria > Pseudomonadota > Alphaproteobacteria > ATCC43930 > CGMCC-115725 > URHD0088. The sequence goes on along the minus strand of JBGPOZ010000088.1, from coordinate 2,400 downwards.
GCGAGCACGACGGTCACCATGCGCTCGACCAGATTGCGCTCGATCGTCGTGTAAGGACGCCCCTCGATGCGCATCGCCGCCGTGCCGCGGCGACCGCCGAGCAGCACGTCGACGATCGAATAGATCAGTGCGCTGTCGACGGTCAGCAAACCGTAATTGTCCCACTCCTCGGCGCGGAAGACGCTGAGCATCGCCGGCAGCGGAATCGAGTTGAGGTAGTCGCCGAAACGGATCGAGGTGATGTTGTCGATCGACACTTCGACGTTGTCGGAGGTGAAATTGCGCAACGAGGTCGTCATCATCCGCACGAGGCGGTCGAACACGACCTCGAGCATCGGCAGGCGTTCGTAAGAGACGAGCGCCGAATCGATGATCGCGCGGATGCCTGACGTGTCCTTGCTTCCGCCGCCGTCGTCGAAGCCGAGCAGACTGTCGATCTCGTTCTGGTTGAGAACGCGCGCCGTGGGCCCGCCCTCGGCATCGCCCTCGGCGCCGGCTGCCGCGGCGGCATCGCCTTCGCCGGACATCGCCGCCCATTCGGCGGCGATCTTGTCGTCCTCTTTGACGGCTTGCTCGGCTTGTTCGGCCATCGACTTCCTATTCCCCGTATCGCACGTCTGGGCGCCGCTTGCTCATTGCACAAGCATTTCCTTGAAGAGGACGTCGTCGATCTTGGCCGGCGCCGCCGCTGCATTGACGCGCAGCAACAGCTCCTCGCGCAGCCGGTATAAGCCAGCCGATCCCTTCAGGTCCTCGACGCGCAATTCGCGCAGATAAACCTGGAAATTGTCGATGATGCGCGGCATCACGCTCTGGACGCGCGCCACATCGATCTGGCTGTCGAGCTCGAGGCTGACCGACATCTTGAGAAAGCTCGACTTGCGGCCGGCGCTGTTCAAATTGACGAGAAGATCGGGCAGGTCGTAGAAAACCGTCGCCTTCGGTGCCACCGCTTTCTCTTCCTTCGCCTCGGTCTTGGTGCCGATGAAGCGGTTCAGCACGCCGGCAAAATAGAGACCGGCGCCGATGAGCAGCAACACCAAGATGGGCGCCGCGACAAACAGCAACAGCTTCTTGCGGCCGGAGCCTGGGGTTGGCTCGGCACCCTCGGGCGCTTCGTCCGCTTGATCGGCAGTGATCGCTTGATCGGTCATTGCGGCGGTTTCGCACCCTCACAAATCAGGAATCCGTCGGCACGGCCCAAGATAGGAAAAGGTCGTTAACAAGTGATTGAGGCGCAATCATTTCACTCGCCTGCAAGGATATCGGCGGATGCCCCCTTTCCCCGGCAAGAAATGCCCGGCATACCGTGCAGGATCGGCCCCCTGGCCCGATCGGCGTCACAATCGGACGGGCCCAGAACCCTTGCCTGCCGCGGCAAAGCGTACCCGCAGCGCGGCAGCGGCCCTTGGCATGCCGCGTGCATGGCAGGGGACAACCGATCGCCACCAAGAGGCATCCCTGAATGCAAGCCGCGACCTACATCGCCCTGTCGAACCAGATGGCGCTGCTCCGGAAAATGGACGTCGTCGCCAACAATCTGGCGAATGCCTCGACGCCGTCCTTCAAAGCGGAACACATGCTCTTCGCGGAGTATCTCGACAAGAAGGGCTCGGCGCCGATCTCCTTCGTGCAGGATTTCGGAACGTCTCGCGACACGAGCCAGGGACCGATCTCATCCACGGGCAATCCCCTCGATGTCGCCCTGGAGGGCGCCGGCTATCTCAAGATCGACACGGCACTCGGCGCGCGCTACACGCGTAACGGCCGACTGCAGCTCGATTCGAACGGCACGCTCGTCACCTCCGATGGCAATTCGGTGCTGGGCTCGGGCGATCAGCCGATCTCCCTGCCGACCAATGCCAAAAGCATCACGATCACCCGCGACGGCACGATCTCGACCGATCAAGGCGAGGCGGGACAGATCGAAGTCCTGAAATTCGACGACGAGCGCGTGCTCGAGCCTGCCTCGGGCGGGCTTTACGTCACCGAGGCCCAACCGACCCCGGCGAGCGACACCGCCGTTCTGCAGGGCATGGTCGAGGGATCGAACGTTCAGCCGATCATCGAAATGACGCGGCTCATGAAGATTTCGCAGAGCTACAGCTCGGCCAAGGATCTCATGGACAGCGAGAACACGCGGATCACGACCGCTCTCGATAAGCTCGGCAAAGTCGCTTAACGCACAAAGGAGATAACGAAGATGCGCTCCATGGACATCGCCGCCACCGGAATGCTGGCGCAGCAGCTCAACGTCGAGGTCATCTCGAACAACATCGCCAACCTCAACACGACGGCGTTCAAGCGCAATCGCGCCGAGTTCCAGGATCTGCTCTACCAAACGCAACGGCGGGTCGGCTCCAATTCCTCCGACCAGGGGACGATCGTTCCCGCCGGCGT
>JBGPOZ010000087.1:0-16865 GCA_041488295.1 Allostellaceae bacterium | reverse complement strand
TGCATCGGCATCGTGCGTCCTTCGACTTCGCTCAGGATGAGGGAAGCCGTTGATGGCAAATCGATTTCACCCTCATCCTGAGCGAAGTCGAAGGACGCAGGATGCCTTACCCGAGACCGCGCAACGGCGGCGAGCCGCGATTCTCTCTACCACGCGCGATCGGCGAAATCCTTGATGCGTTTTTGCAGCTCCGCGTCCCGGCACCCCTTCTCGGCGATCATGTCCTTGCCTTGCCGCAGCAGCGTCTTGGTGCGCAGATCGAGCGCGGTGTTCGCCTTGTCCTCAGCCGCCTCGCCGCCGGGATCGGCCTCGTGCACCTTGGCGAGCATTTCATCGAAGGCGCGCAACGAGATCTCCGCGATGCCCTTCTGCGTCTTCGACCAGTCGAAGGACAGGTTGCACGCATCGGTCAAGGTTGCCGCGAGGAACGTGTCGTCGAAGACCGCAAGCGCGTCGGGGGCATCCGCGGCGATTGCGCCGCCGCTCAAGAGCGACATCGCGAGGAGGGCAACCGAAACGTTCTTGTGTCGTGGCATCGTTGTCTCCGAAGGGTCGCGGACGAAATCGGAGAAACGTTACGATGCCACGTGCCGCACGCCAAAACACGGTTGCGTGCGTCACATCCGCACCGCGCCGGTCTCGACCGCCTCGAGATTGAACGCGGCCGCCATGAGAGCGGCAGTGTAGGGATGCTGCGGGGCCGAGAAGATCTGCTCGGCCGGACCCGCTTCGACGACGAGGCCGTCCTTCAGGACGATGACCTCGCTCGCCAGCGCGCGCACGACGCGCAGATCGTGGCTGATGAAGAGATAGGCCAAGCGATGGCGCTCCTGCAGCGCGCGCAGGAGATCGACGATCTGTGCCTGGACCGACATGTCGAGCGCCGAAGTCGGCTCGTCGAGCACCATGAAGCGCGGCTTCAGCACGAGCGCGCGGGCGATGGCGACGCGCTGACGCTGCCCGCCGGAGAATTCGTGCGGGTAGCGGTCGATGGCGTCGGGATCGAGCCCGACCTCGCGCAACACCTCGAGAATGAGCGCACGGCGCCCGTCCTCGTTCCCGCCGATGCGGTGGACCTTGAGGCCCTCCTCGACGATCTGCCCGATCGAAAGACGCGGCGAGAGGCTCGAATAGGGGTCCTGGAAGACGATCTGCAAGGCGCGGCGCAGCGGCCGCAGGCGCCGCGCCGGCATGCCGTCGAGCCGCGCGCCGTCATAGGCGATCTCGCCCTCGCATTCGAGGAGGCGCAGAAGCGCGAGGCCGAGCGTCGTCTTGCCCGAGCCCGACTCGCCGACGACACCGACCGTCTGCCCCTCGCGCACGGCGAGGCTGACGCCGTCGACCGCCTTCACATTGCTGACGGTGCGCCGCATGATGCCGGCCTTGATCGGAAACCAGACGCGGATCCGGCTCGCGGTCAGGACGATGGGCGGCGGCGGATCGACGCGCGGCGGGCGTCCTTTCGGCTCGGCCGCGAGGAGATGTTGCGTATATGGGTGGCGCGGCTGCGCGAAGATCTCCGCGACCGCTCCCGCCTCGACGATCTCGCCCGCATTCATGACGCAGACGCGGTCCGCCATCTTGCGGACGATGCCGAGATCATGGGTGATGAGCAAAAGCGCCATGCCGAGCCGCGCCTGCAATTCCTTCAGAAGCTTCAGGATCTGCGCCTGGATCGTCACGTCGAGCGCGGTCGTCGGCTCGTCGGCGATGAGGATGTCGGGCTCGTTGGCGAGCGCCATCGCGATCATGACGCGCTGGCGCTGCCCGCCCGAGAGCTGGTGCGGATAGGCACCGAGCCGCTGCTCGGCATCGGGCAGGCCGACGAGGTGCAAGAGCTCGAGCGTCCGCGCGCGCGCCGCCGCCTCGCCCAGATGCTTGTGCAGACGCAAGGTCTCGGCGATCTGCTTTTCGAGGGTGTGCAGCGGGTTGAGCGAGGTCATCGGCTCCTGGAAGACCATGGCGATCCGCCCGCCGCGCACGCGCTGCAGGTGCGACGGCTTGGCGCCGATCAGCTCCTCGCCGTCGAAGCGGATGCTGCTGCCCGCGCCATGGCGCGCCGAGGGATAGGGCAGAAGCTGAAGGATCGACAGCGCCGTCACCGATTTGCCGGACCCGCTCTCGCCGACCAGCGCCAATGTCTCGCCGCGATCGAGCGTGAGCGAAATGCCCCTCACGGCCGCGACCGTCCGATCGCCCGCGGCGAAGGCGACCGACAAATCGCGGATCGAGAGAAGCGGCTCCATCGGCTAGGGTCAGCTTCCTTGGCGGTCGTGGATCAGCGGCAGGAAGAGCTCGGTCCAGGCGGCGGGGTGGTTCTTCATAAGGCCGGTGCGGCTCATGAAGTCCACATATTTCATCAGCCGCACGGGCTCCGGCACGAAATTGTTGGCGGGATCGCGCAGCAACCGCTCGACCAGCGCCAACGGCATCTGCGCCTTTTCGGCGGCAAGATAGGTTTCGGCGGCGGCGTGCGGATCGGCGCGGATCGCCGCCATGGCCTGCTCCATCGCCGCGAGGACGATTGTCGTCGTCCGCGGATTGCGCGCGGCGAAGCGTTCGGGCGTTCCGAGGATGATGAAGGTGCTGGGTCCGCCGACGACGTCCTCCGAGCTGAAGACGCGGTGAATCCGCGGATCTTCCGCTTCGAAGGTGTCGAAGGGCGGCGAGGTGACGTGCGCGGCGACCTCCTTGCCGGAGAGGAGAATCCGCACGCCTTCGGGATGCGGCAACGTCACCATCTGCGGGTCGAGGCGATTGTGCTGCCCCGGCCCGAAGGCTTGCTCGGCGGCCATGCGCAGCACGATCGCCTGCGGCGAGATCGTCGACGGCACGGCGATCCGGTCGGCCGGCGTCACGTCGCGCAAACTCTTCAAATCGGGCCGGATCGCGTTCATAACGGTCGGCATCACCGCGATGCCGCACAGCCCCATGATGTTGAGATTACCCTTGCTGCGGTCCCAGGCGGTGATGAAGCCGCTGGTGCCGTATGCGCCCATCTCGACGCTGCCCGAGAGGATGGCGTCGCTCACCGCCGGCGCGCCGCTGAAGCGGACGATCTTCACATCCGGCGCGGGAAGCCCGGCCGCGCGCGCCGCCTTGCCGATCAAATCGTCCTTCTCGGCGACGAGGAACGGCAGATAGGCGATGCCGAACTGGATGGCGATGCGCAGCTCGGTCGTTTCGGATTGCGCCAGCGCCGGGGCGGCACGCCCGAGGGCCAGCGCAAGAGCCGTGACGGCAAGCACTAAACGGGACAAGCGGAGCTTCACCCTGGTGTTGCCTCGCGTCGTTGCACGGTGGTGCGGCCAGCAAAAGACATAGCCGAGAGGCGCCTCGAGCGAAAGTCTTGCGCGCCGATGCGCGCGATCGTGATCGTGCTTGATCGCCGGACGGCGCCGCCGCACGATCCGCCGCCTCGGTCGCCCGCCGAGAGCGGCAACTCAGGATTCTTCGCTTGACCGACCTTCAGGGTGCCTTCGCCCTCGCGCTCGGGCTGATCCTCCGCCTCGATCCGGATCTCGTCCAGATTGTCGGGCTCTCTCTCGCCGTGAGCCTCGGCGCGACCCTTGTCGCTGGCGTCATCGGGCTGCCGCTCGGCGCGCTGCTTGTCGTCCTCCCGTTCCGCGGCCGGCAGGGAATCCTCGTTCTCCTCAACGCGCTTCTCGGCCTGCCGCCGGTCGTCGTCGGCCTCGTCGTCTATCTCATGCTGTCGCGCTCGGGACCGCTCGGCATGCTCGGCCTCCTCTTCACGCCGGGAGCGATGGTGATCGCCCAGGCGATTCTCGAGACGCCGATCCTCATCGTCTTCGTCCACCGCGCGCTTGCCGCACCCTGGGCCGCCTATGGCGACGCGTTGCGCGCCGACGGCGCCTCGCGACGGCGCGCCATCCCCGAGCTTTTGGCGATGAGCAGAGCCGGGCTCCTGACCGCGTTCCTCGCCGGCTTCGGCCGCGCGATCGCAGAGGTCGGCGCGATCATCATCGTCGGCGGCAATATCGCCGGCGTCACGCGCACGATGACGACGGCGATCGCGCTCGAAACGAGCCGCGGGAACTTGCCGCTGGCGCTCGGGCTTGGGATCATTCTGATCGGCGTCTCGATCGGCGTGAGCGCCGCGGCCTTCATCCTGACGAAAGGACGGCGCGAATGATTTGGCCCATCGGCGCGATTCGGCGAGGATTCATTACGGCCCTGCTGTTCGCCGCGGCCTTGTCGCTCCCCGGCATCGCCGATAAGGCAGGAGCCGGAGAGCAGCCCTTCATCACCGTGGCGTCGACCACCTCGACGGAGCAATCCGGTCTCTTCGGCCATCTCCTCCCCGCCTTCACCAAGGAGACTGGGATCGCCGTTCATATCGTCGCCGTCGGCACCGGGCAGGCGCTCGAGATCGGCAAGCGGGGCGACGCCGACGTCGTCTTCGTCCACGACAAGCCCGCAGAACTCGCCTTCCTTGCCGCGGGGTGGGGCGTCGGCCGGCGCGACATCATGTACAATGATTTCGTCCTGATCGGCCCTAGGACCGATCCGGCGCTTGTCGCCGATGACAACGATATTCTCGCCGCCTTTCGCGCCATCGCGGCGGCGAAGGCGCCCTTCATCTCGCGCGGCGACGACAGCGGCACCGACAAGGCGGAAAAGCGCCTCTGGCATGAGACCGGCATCGACATCAAGGCTGCCGGGACCTGGTATCGCGACACCGGCTCCGGCATGGGGCCGACGCTCAACATCGCCGCGGCGATGGGGGCTTATGCCCTGTCCGATCGCGGCACTTGGCTCTCGTTCAAGAATCGCGGCGATCTCGCGATCCTGGTCGCCGGCGACCGGCGCCTCTTCAACCAGTACGGCGTCATGCTGGTGAACCCGGACCGGCACCCGAGCGTCAAGCGTGAACTCGGTCAGAAATTCATCGACTGGCTCGTCTCGCCGCAGGGGCAGAAGACCATCTCCGACTACCGGATCGACGGCGAAACACTGTTCTTCCCGAACGCGGTGCCGCCCGAGGGATAGTTCGGCCGGGTCGGCTTGCCGCCCAAAAGAAACCCCGCCTCAAAGGGCGGGGCTTCGATCACATGACCCTGATCGCGGCTCAGAGCACCGATTCGACCCATTCATTCAGTTTGCTGCCGGGCAAGGCGCCGATCTTCGTCGCGGCGACTTGGCCGTTCTTGAAGAGAATGAGCGTCGGGATGCCGCGCACATTGTACTTCGTCGGCGTTTGCGGATTCTCGTCGATGTTGAGCTTGGCGACCGTGACGCGGCCGGCCATGGTTTCGGCCAGCGCGTCGAGCGCGGGGGCGATCGATTTGCAGGGGCCGCACCACTCCGCCCAGAAATCAACCAGAACCGGACCCGACGCATTCAACACCTCGGCATCGAACGAGCTGTCGGATACCTTTGTCGGCTTCATTTCCCTCTCCTCAGCGGTGTCACATGCCGCACCCTGGCGTGGCCGCTCAGCCCACCGCGAAGTTGCATCAGAGATTAGGGGTGCGATCAAAGCGTCGTCAAGGTCACCCCTGCGATGCGATATGCGCCGCTCTTACTCGCCAACCCGTTGCACCAGCATCGCGATGTTGGTCGGCTCGGTGCTCGTCCCTTCGAGCTCTTCGGCCTCGCCTTCGATGACGCTGTCGAGCAACTGTACGTGATAGGCGGGCAGATTGCCGGGCACCGCCTTGCCCGGGCGAAGGCCAAGCTCGGCCAGGCGCCGGCCGCGACCCAAAAGGCGTCCATTCACCGAGCGCGCGAATTTCTCGTAAGCATCGGCCGCGCCCTTGACGCTGCGGCCGAGCGAGGCGGCGTGGCTCAAGCTGACCGCGAGGCCTTCGAGCAGAAGCTCGGCGCCGCGCACGATCTCCTTCTGGTTCTCGATCTGCCGGATGAGGCTGATCTCGACCGCGGCGAAGCCGATGAAGCCGGCGAGCCCGGCCGGACCCGCCGGCACGATCTGCAGCCGCGTCGCGCGCGCGACGAAATCGGCATCGGCGCGATGCAGCTTCTCGAGCGCCCCCTCGTTCGGCAGATACATGACGCTGAGGATCCGCGCGATCTCGCCGCCGCGCCCCGATTCGCGGAAGGCGGCGGCGACCGCGTTGCGGTAATCCTTCTCGGCGAGGGCGCGCAGATGCTGGTTCATCGTGCGGGCGAGGTTCTGATAAGCGACCCCCTCGCCCTCGCCGCCTTCCGCCTCAGCGATCTCGACGAGGAATTTCGAAGCCTTGCAATCGATGACGAGGACACTGTCGCCGGGCAGGAAGACGACGGCGTCCGGCCGCAGTCGCTTTCCGGTCGCCGCATCCTCGGTCGTATGCTGGAGAACGTAGTCGCGCCCTTCGACGAGACCGAAGGATTTCAGCGTGTTGGCGAGGCCGATCTCGGCATAGTACCCGCTGCCCGCGGGGCTCGTGAGGGCGCGCCAGACGAGGTCGAGCCGCTGCCCTTTGGCATCGACCTCGCCCTTGATCTGCGCCACCGCCTGGCTCACATCCTCGAAGCGCTTGAAGAGCTGCTCGGTCGTCTGGCGCACCAGCTCTTCGCCTTGCTTCTTCGCCTCTTCGTTCTCACGCTTGTGGTCGTCGAGGAGCTTCGAGGACAGCTGCTGGGTCGTCTGCAGCGCCGCCGCCTGCATCGCCTTCAAGCTCTCTTCCTTCAGGCGTTCGAAATCGGCAAGGCGCAGCTCGCTGTCGGCGACGCGCTGGCGCATGACAGCAATCGCGCGCGCCGATTTGCCTTCCGCGACGATCGCGGCATCGCGGATCATGAGCGCGCCGTCGCGCTCGCCCGTCAGCCGCTTGATAAGAAGCTGCGCCTCGGCGAGCCGCGTCTCGGCGGCCGCCTTGGCGGCGAGGTCGGCGGCGGATCGGCTCGCCGCCGTCTCTGTGCGCGCCCGTGCCTCGCCAAGCTCGACGACGAGCTGCGCCAATCTTTCGCGCTCGCCTCTCCCCCGCGTCACCGCGACGGCGAGCACGATGGCGGCAAGCGCCAGCAGCGCCGTCAATCCCGTGACCAAGACCTCCATCGCCCAGCTCCCCTTTCCGATAGAGCACGGCATTTTAGCACTAATTGAAGTCGCTGTCTGGCCGAACCCAACATCTTGTGCGGGCGCTTAGACTAGAGATGCCGTAAGTCAGTCGTCGTTCGCGGCCGTGCCGTCCACCTCCTTGAAGACGATCCGCGCGTGGCGAAAGCCCTCGATCGCCGCGGGGAAGCCGCAATAGACCGCGGTCTGAAGCAGGACTTCCTTGATCTCGTTGCGCGTGAGCCCGTTGTTGAGCGCGCCGCGCACGTGAACCTCGAATTCGTGCGGGCGGTTGAGCGCCGTCAGCATGGCGAGGTTGATGAGGCTCCGCTCGCGCATGGAGAGCCCGGGCCGCGTCCAGATCGTGCCCCAGGCGAAGCCGGTGACGAGCTGCTGCAATTCGCGATTGAAATCGTCGACATCGGCCAGCGATTTATCCACGTGCTTGACGCCGAGAACCTTCTTTCTGACGGTGAGGCCGGCTTCGAACGAATCCATCGCGTATCTCCCTTCGGGTTGCGCAGTTTGCGGAGCGTCGCAATCGTCCGGGACCCCGCGGCATGCGTCAAGGCATCGCCAGCTTGACGGAAAAGCGGCGACCGCATACCTAACGGTGCAGGCATTACGATGATTCCAAAGATGGCCATCCTTCCCGTCCTCGTCGCGCCCGATCCCCGCCTCAAGATCAAGGCGAAGCCCGTCGCACGCGTCGACGCGCGGGTGCGCCGGCTGATGGACGACATGCTGGAGACGATGTACGAGGCGCCTGGGATCGGCCTCGCGGCACCGCAGGTCGGGCGAGCGGAGCGCGTCATCGTCATCGACGTCACGCACGCCGACGAGGGCGAGGAGAAACAACCGTTGCGCCTCGCCAACCCCGAGATTCTCTGGCTCTCGGAGGAGCGCGCGACCTACAACGAGGGATGCCTTTCGCTGCCCGAGCATTACGCCGACGTCGAACGTCCGGCCGGGATTCGCCTGCGCTATATCGACTACGAGAACGAGATTCGCGAGATGGAGGCGAAGGGGCTGCTCGCCACCGTCATTCAACACGAGATGGACCACCTCGACGGCGTGCTGTTCGTCGATCACATCTCGGTGCTGAAGCGCGACATCATCCTGCGCAAGCTCGCGAAGACGAAGCGCCTCAAAGCCGAGGCCGTCTGAGAGCCTGACCCGAAATGAATGCTGTTAGATCATTGGGTTCGAGAGCAGCATCGAGGGTATGCGACTTCCATTGCCGCCGTCATTGCGAGCCGGAGGCGAAGCAATCCATGGGTTGGGGCTGGCTGCCTGGATTGCTTCGCTGCGCTCGCAACGACGGTTCCGTAGCAGCGGTGACGCCTCCCTTGATGAGCGGCCAACTATTTCGAGTCAGACGCTGAGCCGGCCGGTTACCCGGATCACCGGATCATGACCGCCGCTGGCGCGACGCGGCTGCGCATTGCCTTCATGGGCACGCCGGATTTCGCGGTGCCGAGCCTGGCGTCCCTCCTCGAAGCGGGACACGACATTGCCGCGGTCTATTGCCAGCCGCCGCGGCCGAGCGGCCGGGGCCATGCGGTCCAAGCATCGCCGGTCCAGCGTTTCGCCGAGGCCCGCGGCCTCACGGTCCGCCACCCTGCGAGCATGCGCGATGCCGATGCGGCGGCGGCTTTCGCCGCGCTGGCGCTCGATGCCGCCGTCGTCGCCGCCTACGGCCTTCTCCTGCCGCCCGCCATCCTGGCGGCGCCACGTCTCGGCTGCGTCAACATCCACGCCTCGCTGCTGCCGCGCTGGCGCGGCGCGGCGCCGATCCAGCGCGCCCTGCTCGCCGGCGACAGCGAGACGGGGATCACGCTCATGCAAATGGATGAAGGGCTCGACACCGGCGCCATCCTCCTCGCCGAGCGCGTCGCGATCGGCGCGAAGACGACGGCCGCGGAGCTGCACGACACCCTCGCCGCGCTCGGCGCCCGGCTCATCGGCCCGGCGCTCGCCGAGCTCGCCGCCGGACGCCTCGCACCGCGTCCGCAGCCCGAAGCGGGCGCGACCTACGCCGCGAAGCTGCGGCGCGAGGAAGGGCGTCTCGACTGGGCCGGGTCCGCGATCGCTTTGGAGCGCGCCGTCCGCGCCCTCAATCCCTCGCCCGGCGTCTGGTTCGAGGTCGCGGGCGAGCGGATCAAGGTCTTGTCGGCCGAACCCGCCCCGGGCGCGACGAACGCCCCGCCCGGCACGATCCTCGATGCGCGCCTTGCCGTCGCATGCGGCGAAGGCGCTCTCCGCCCCCTCGCCTTGCAGCGCGCCGGCCGCGGCCCCGCCGATCTCGACGCCTTCCTGCGCGGCTTTCCGCTGCCGCCCGGCACGGTCCTGCCATGCCCCGCTACAAGCTGACCATCGAATATGATGGCGGCGGCCTCGCCGGATGGCAGCGCCAGAAGAACGGCCCCTCGGTCCAGGCGATCCTCGAGGAGGCGGTGTGGCGCTTCTGCGGCGAGCGCGTCACCGTGCACGGCGCCGGCCGCACCGATGCGGGCGTTCACGCGCTGGGGCAGACGGCGCATCTCGATCTCCAGCGCAGTTTCGACCTGGACGTGATCCGCGGCGCCTTGAACCACCACGTTCGGCCGGCCGCGGTCGCCGTGCTCGCCGTTGCGGAAGCGGCGGCGAATTTCGACGCGCGGCGTTCGGCGCGCGGCCGACGCTATCTCTACCGCATCGTCAATCGCCGCGCCCCGCTCGCGCTCGATCGCGGGCGCGCCTGGCATGTCGGATCGCCGCTCGATGCCGAAGCGATGCGCATGGCCGCCGCGCTGCTTCTCGGGCGCCACGACTTCACCACCTTCCGCGATTCGCTGTGCCAGGCGAAATCGCCGGTGAAGACATTGGACCGGCTCGACGTCGAGCGCATCGGCGAGGAGATCCACGTCACCGCCGCGGCGCGCTCGTTTCTGCACCATCAGGTCCGCAACATGGTCGGGACGTTGAAGCTGGTCGGCGCCGGTAAGTGGCGTGCCGAGGACGTCGCCGCCGCGCTCGCGGCACGCGACCGCCGCCGCGGCGGACCTACCGCGCCCGCCGAAGGGCTCTACCTCGTCGCCGTCGTCTACGCGGACGCCCTCAATGAAAATGCGCCGCGATGCCGGTGATGAGTAGGCTGAAGACGAGATCGGCGAGAACGATCATGACCGCCGGCAGCCACTCGACATCGAGCGCGACGCGCACGACGAACCATTCGTAGACCAAGGTCGCGAGAAACGCCGCCTGGACGAGCCATATCCCGGCGATGTCGGTCAGCACCCCGGACCCGGCGATGCCGAGCGCGCCGAGAAAGACGCCCTTCTGCAGGATCTGCGACCAGTTGTAGACGACGACGAGAGAAAGCCAGCGCGGCTCGCGGCCGAGATAGCGCGCGATCGGCAGCAGAATCTGCGGAAAGCCGACCCAGTCGATGACGTAGCCGAGCGTCTCGACGAGGCCGAAATGCAGGAGGTCGCCCTGCTGCCACTCTTGATCGGAGAGGCCGAGAATGAGGGGGATGAGAAAGACGGGGTAGAGGAAGACGCCAGCGGCAAAAGAGCGCCAGAATGCCCCCTCGTCGCGCCCGAAAAAGGCGAGCGCGCCGCGGTCGAGCCGGGCGAGCCGCCAGGAGCCGTAAAGGGCGTCCCGGGCCTCGGACTGGAATGTCATGGCTCAGGAATGCGGAAAATAGAGGTCGAGCGCCGCCTCGTAGATCCGCGTCAATGCGGCAAGGTCGGCAAGATCGACCTCTTCATCGGCCTTGTGCATGGTGAGGCCGACGAGGCCGAATTCGGCAACCGGGCAAACCGTGTGGATGAAGCGCGCGTCCGAGGTGCCGCCGGTCGTGCTGAGCTCGGGCGTGCGGCCCATGGTCTTGGCGATCGCCGCGCCGAGGATCTCGCTGACCGGGCCGGGCGGCGTCAGGAAGGATTCGCCGCTGACGCGGATGGCGAGGTCGTAACGGCCGCCGATTACGTCGAGCTTTTCCGCGAGCCATTGGCGCAGGCGCTCGCTCGTCCACGCATCGTTGAAGCGGATGTTGAAGACGGCACGCGCCTCCGCCGGTATGACGTTCGAGGCTGGGTTGCCGATGTCGATCGTCGAGATTTGCAAGGTCGATGCCTGGAAATGCGCGGTCCCGTCATCGAGCGCGGTCGATGTCAGCGCATGCAGCATGGCGACGAGACGGTGCGCCGCATTGTCGGCGAGATGTGGATAGGCGGTGTGGCCTTGCGTGCCGTGGATTGTGAGCGTGCCGGTGAGGCTGCCGCGGCGGCCGATCTTCACCATGTCGCCGAGCGCGCGTGCGCTGGTCGGCTCGCCGACGATGCAGGCGTCGAGCTTTTCGCCGCGCGCCTGCAGCCAATCCACCACCTTCTTCGTGCCGTTGATCGAGATACCCTCCTCATCGCCCGTGATGAGGAGGCTGATCGAGCCGCCGAAGCCGCGCCCGCGCGCGGCGAGGAAGCGCGCAGCAGCCGCGGTGAAGGCGGCGATCGCGCCCTTCATGTCGGTGGCGCCCCGACCCATCAGCTTGCCATCGACGATGGCGGCGGCGAAGGGATCGACCGACCAGTTCGCGAGAGCGCCGGGCGGCACGACGTCGGTGTGGCCGGCAAAACAAAGATTGCGCCCGCCGCTGCCGAGCCGGGCGTAGAGATTGACGATGTCGTCCGTGCCGGGCTCGCTGAAGACGAGGCGATGGCAGGTGAAGCCCAAGCCTTCGAGGACGCGGCTCAACAGGTCGATCGCGCCTTCATCGCGCGGCGTGACGCTCGGCCGGCGTATGAGGTCGCGGGCAAGGGCGACGGGGTCGAGCGCCGCGTTCGCAAGGGCGCTCATCAGTCGCGCAACAACTCGTTGATCGAGGTCTTGGCGCGCGTCTTCTCGTCGACCCGCTTGACGATGACGGCGCAGTAGAGACCGGGGCCGGGGCTGCCATCGGGCAAGGGCTTCCCCGGCATGTTTCCCGGCACGACGACGGAATAGGCCGGGACGCGGCCGTAATGCACCTCGCCCGTGGTGCGGTCGACGATGCGCGTCGTCGCGCTGATGAAGACGCCCATCGAGAGCACCGAGCCCTCTTCGACGACGACGCCCTCCACCACTTCGCTGCGCGCGCCGATGAAGCAATTATCCTCGATGATGACCGGGTTCGCCTGAAGCGGCTCGAGGACGCCGCCGATGCCGACGCCGCCCGAGAGGTGACAGTTCTTGCCGATCTGCGCGCAGGAGCCGACCGTCGCCCAGGTGTCGACCATCGTGCCGCTGTCGACATAGGCGCCGACATTGACGAAGCTCGGCATCAGGACGACCCCGGGCGCGATGTAGGCGGAGTGGCGCACGACGCAATTCGGCACGGCTCTGAAGCCGGCGGCGCGGAACCTGTTCTCGCCCCAATCGGCGAATTTCGAGGGCACCTTGTCCCACCACGCCGTCTTCTCGCCGGGACCGCCCGGAACGAGGCTCATATCGTTGAGGCGGAAGGAGAGCAGCACCGCCTTCTTCAGCCATTGCCGGACATGCCAGCGCCCGCCCTCCTTCGCCGCGACGCGCCGGCGACCCTCATCGAGATCGCCGAGCGCCGCCGCGACGGCCTCGCGCACCGCGCCCTTGGTGGCGGAATTGACAGTGTCGCGCGCCTCCCAGGCGGCGTCGATGACGGCTTCGATCTGTGCGTCGGTCATGGCGGTCTTCGAGAGGAAAAGCGGGCCGGAAACATGCGGCAGGGTCAAACGGGTGTCAATCGACCTTCCCCGGGCCGGCATGCGGCGTGGCCACAAGCGTCGCCAACCACGGTCCCAGCTCGTCGATGACGTGATGCACGCAGTCGGCCTCGGCGCCCTCGATTGCCCAGTCGAGCGTGCCGCGCAGCCACACCGTCGTCATGCCGAGCGCCGCGGCGGGCGCCAGATTCTTCGCCATATCCTCGATCATCGCGGCGCGGCGCGGCACGATCTCGAACCGCTCGACCAGCGCCGCATAGCCCGAGGGATCGGGCTTCGGCACGTAGCCGCAGGCGGCGATGTCGAAGATCCCGGCGAAATGGTCGATGACGCCGAGGTGGCCGAGAATGTTCTCGGCATGGCGCACCGTGCCGTTGGTGAAGATCAGCTTGCGCCCCGGGAGCGCGGCGAGAGCAGCGCCGAGGAGCGGATCGTGCGGCACGGCGGCGAGATCGATCCGGTGCACATAGTCGAGGAACCGCTCCGGTGCGATCCCATGCACCTTCATGAGACCGGTCAAGGTCGTGCCGTGCTCGCGGAAATACTGCGTCCGCAAGCGCTTTGCCTCGTCGAGATCGACGGCGAGCAGATCGGCGATGAACTCGTTCATGCGGTCCTGGACCTGATCGAACAAACGGCACGACGCCGGGTAGAGCGTGTTGTCGAGATCGAAGATCCAGGTGTCGATGTGACCCAGGGGGGTGGACGCTTGCAATCCAGGATTGTTCACGTTATGTTCCAACATTGAATTGCGCTGAGCGGGACGTTCGACCGTGCCATTTCACGGCGGCGGCGACGGTAGCGGAAACGCGATCCCGGCGAAAGCAAGGAGAGAGGAGGAACGCGCCATGAGCTTCGATTTAGGCGTCTGGTATAGCGACGTGCCGGTGACAAAAGCGCGCAGCGTATTTTGGGCGTGTGCTGATGCCTATTCGGCGCCGAGATCGTGCTGTTCGACGACTGCGGCATCCGTCGTGCTAGTCTCGCCGAAACGCCGCGGTTCTGCAGCGTTCGGTAGCAAACTTCAGTAAGATTGCTCCCATGGCATTAGTAGAATTAATATCCCATGCAAACAACCGCGAGACATACTTTGGGCTCGCGCTCTGCGTGGGGAAAGAAATGGATAGGCTCGTAAATGTCCGGCTGTTCTCGGTTGATATTAGAGAGCAGGGCGGTGTCGCATTCTCGACGGCTCTACGACGTATCGCAGACGAAAATCTGCTGGACCGTGAGCACGAGCAGGAGCCAGACGTCGTGATCAGGCTCGAACGATTGGCACTCCGCCAAGGCGCCCTTTGCGGTGAATTTGTCCGGATTCAAGAACGAAATTTACCACCAAAAGCGGTGCGAGGGCACCCCATCGAGAGCTTGGGCGTCGCATCGATAGGCCACACGACGGCATTCGCGTTTGACCCTGATCTCTCGGTGCTCGCGCTGCAAATAGCACGTAACGGTATTACCGCGACGCGCATTGCCCTCTATGTCGAGGGCCTGGCCGGCGGCCCCGGATACGACATCCTGCCCGTACCGAATAGAGAGATCTGGGATGTCCTCAGGCGAGGCGGCATCCGGGGCTTGACCTTCCGTATTGCGGCGCCGAACGAGCTACAGGCCATCGACGACGAGACTCGGAGCGTCCGGCGCGGGGCGCTTGCGATGAAGGAGTCGCTTCAGCCATCCCATCTGGAAATCACGATGGGAATGGCTAGAGGTGAGGTCGATATCGATAGCCGGAAAGCGATTGGATTGTTTGGCTGGCTACAGCGGGAGAGGCAGGATAGACGCGGCGGTGTATCTAAACTCTCTGCACGTGTCATTCCCGAGGGCGGCGAAGAGGCACAGCCGTTGAATTTGATCGGCGGCCATATGGGGGACAAGGAGTGGGTGGATATCCCCGACGATGACCCTGAGGCTAGTTACCGCAAACGTAGCGACTATATTCTCAGAGTGCTTCGAGAAAACCGCCCCGTGCTCAGGGAAATGTATGGCTGACGCGACGACGCATCCGAGGCAACACCGCTTCCAGTGGGATGCTATTCTCGAACGATTTTATCCGATCGGGCTGGGCATCGCCTGCGCTATCGGATGGCTGATTGGCGGCCACAAACTCATCGTATTCGCCGAGGCCGAACGCTGGCATCTCGACCAGCTTTATGTGGCGGTTTTCGCTTTTCTTTCGATCACCACCGGCTTCCTCGCGACATTTTATTGCACGATTATATGCATGTCGGAGGGCTTCGTTCGCGCGATACGCGACACGCGTGTTCTCGCCCGATTCCTGACGTTCGTGAAGCGCGCAATCGTGCTTGGGTTCTGCGTGTCGCTGGCTTCCATTCCTATAATGGTAATTACGCCGCTTCCGCAAGAGCCGCTTACGGCTTCGGCATTCGTGGTCGCCATTTGGATTGGCGCCGCCACGTGGGCGATTGCGGCATTCTTCCGGGTTGCAACGTTATTCTTCTTCATGTTCGAGGCTCAAATCCAGCCGCGTCGCCCGGCCGGTTGAACTATATCGTCGAGCCACACCGCCTGCAGTCCGAGCACCGCAAGACCGGTCAGAAAGTAGGCCAGAACCGAAAACGTAGATTCTTTCAATGGGTTAGCAGGAATAGCCCATAAGCTGTTGATTCAACATAAAAAAGCTTGCTGCCCGATGACTACTCGGGCAAACTCTGCGGGCGAAACTCGGGGGCCTTAAGCAGATGCAGAACACATCCCATGCGGTCATGTCGCAACGTGTCGAAGCTGCCGATAGTCTTGACGACTTTCCGACGCCGCCGTGGGCCACTCGAGCTCTGATTGAACATGTCCTCGACGATAAGCTCGCGATTGGGAGAATGAGCTGTCTCGAACCGGCATGCGGCGTAGGTCACATGTCGAAGGTTTTAAAAGAGTATTTCGAAACTGTCCAAGACGCAGATGTGAGTGATTACGGCTATGGCGAGTTGCGAGATTTCTTGCGCCATCCCTATGCTGACAATTCCCATGATTGGGTTATTACCAATCCACCATTTAGGCTTGCCGAAGAATTTGTTATTCGCGCCCTCCGAATTGCGCGTGTGGGCGTGGCAATTCTTGCTCGCACGGTCTTCCTTGAAAGCGCCGGGCGGTATAGAGCGATTTTCCAAGCGACGCCGCCGACACGATTTGCCCAGTTTGTTGAGCGCGTCCCAATGATAAAGGGGCGGCTAGATCGGTCTGCAACAACAGCAACAGGCTATTGTTGGCTTGTATGGGATAAGCGCGTCTCAGGATATCCGCAGTTGGTATGGATCCCGCCCTGCAGAAAGATTCTTGAACGCCACGGTGACTACGACAACCCAATCGCGAAAACCAAGCGCCGGTCTTCGTTTCGAGCCGCGTAAATCATTCGTTCTTGTCGAATTCGGTCATGGCTTGACCGAGTAGCTTGATTGCGCCGTGCGCATCGCCGGCCTTAAGCAGTTTCTCAACCTTCGCCGATGCCCCCCGAAGCGCCAATGCCTTTGGGCCCGGCGATCCGGAGGGTGGGAGTTTGGCCATTGGTGCTGGTGACGCCGTGCCGTACAGCCCATCCTCGGTGTTTTTGATCCGACCTTGGTTTAGTCCGAACCACGCCGCTATGTCATGCTTGCGGTCTCCACGCTGCAACATGCCCAAGATTAGCGGGATATGCCAACCTTGAACGGTGATTCCGCTTCGGGCTGCCTTCGCCAAAATGGCCTCCATACCCTTTTAGGTAGATCGTATATTGTTAGTTCAACTTTTGGGAGTCCACAGCTGTAATCTGCACGTTTCCACGCTTCATCGAGGCGCGCGTCCCGGGACGCGGCGAAGGACGAGTGACGCGCAGCGCTCGACGTTTCAGTCTCGCTGCTTGTCCTTCGCCCTCGCTCAGGACGAGGTGAGCTGTGCACGAACGCCCTCGTCCTCGGCGGAGCGAAAAGCGCTTTGTCGAAGAAGAGGGGGTTCATGCTCCCTGCCGGGTGAAGAGGAAATCACCCCGCCGCGCCCGGCGCCTTCAGCTCGACGGTGTTGCCGTCGGGGTCCTCGATATAAATCGAGGGGCCGGTGCCGGTGGCGCCGTAGCGCTGCCCGGTTTCGCCGATGGCGATGCCATGCGCCGCGAGGTGCGCGCG